>NZ_JBICUP010000014.1:0-149032 GCF_043198215.1 Micromonospora sp. NPDC048830 | reverse complement strand
GCAGGACTTCACCGCCGCTGGCGGTCACCACCGGTGGGCCGGCTCCACCTCAGACGGGCAGTCGCCCGATCCAACGGAAAGCGGCGACCCGTCTGGTCCTGGCCCGGCGTCTGCTACCCAGGCAGTGCGGGGAGGTCACGGTGGCGTGGCGGCGCGGTACGGGGTGACCGATTCGGGTCAGCCCCGGCAAGCATCGTTGCCGGCCCTTCCTCCGGGCATCCAGTGGGTGCGCGACCCGGATGGGGCTCGGACGCTGTTCGAGCAGCACGCCGGCCACATCGCCACCAGAACGCGGCAGCGGGAGGAGGACCTGCGGCAGTTGTGGAACGCCCTGATCGACCAAATGGACGACAAGGGGACCTTCACCATCAGCGAGTTGCGCCTCGCCGAGACGACAGGCACATGGCAGCCGACGGTGCATAACCGGATCGTGGCATTGCGCGACCGTCGTCTGCTGCGGCGGATCGAGGAAGCACAGGATGGCAGGGCGGCGCGGTACGGGGTGACCGATCCGGGTTCGCTCCGGCAAGCATTGCCGGCCCCTCCTGAGGGCTGCCAGTGGGTGCTCGACCCGGATGATGCCCGGACGCTGTTCGACCAGCATGCCGGCCGCATCGCCACCAAAACGCGGCAGCGGAAGGAGCTGCGGCGGTTGTGGAACGCCCTGATCAACGAAATGGACGACGGCGGGATAATCCCCGCCAGCATGCCAGCCCTCGCCGATACGACACGCACATCGAAGTCGACGGTGCATCGCCAGATCGTGACATTGCGCAACCATCGCCTGCTGTGGCGGGTCGGGGAAAGTCTCGGTGGCACGGCGCCGCAGTACGGGGTGACCGATCCGGGTCTGCAAGCACCGGTGCAGGGCCCTGCCCTCAGACCGGACCGCCCGCAGCGGCTCGCTCGGCGCGCAGGTCGGCCTCGGCGTCGCGGCGACCAGTCCAGCCAGTTCTCAGGGACGCAGTCGTTGCCGCCCGGACTGGGCGTACAGGATCCGGCATCTCAGTTGCCGATGTCCGGGTCGGTACCTGCGCACGGTGCGGCGTTGTCCACCGATCCCGGCCAGCCGCTCATCGACAATTGGGGGGCCGGCGAGGGCAGCGGGAACCTCGGCGACTGGGCGCAGGGGGACCCAGCCCTCGATCTGTTTAATCCGCTCCATTCGGCGGCGTGGGTCGGCCTGCCCACGGCCGTGGGCACGGAACCCGTCCCCGGGCCGCAACCGATGGATCCGTCCTTGCCGCAGGCCCTGCCCGGCCCGACATCATGGTCGCAGTCCCGCGGCGACCAGCCCAGCCAGTTCTCAGGGACGCAGTCGTTGCCGCCCGGACTGGGCGTACAGGATCCGGCATCTCAGTTGCCGATGTCCGGGTCGGTACCTGCGCACGATGCGGCGATGTCCACCGATCCCGGCCAGCCGCTCATCGACAATTGGGGGGCCGGCGAGGGCAGCGGGAACCTCGGCGACTGGGCGCAGGGGGACCCAGCCCTCGATCTGTTTAATCGGCTCCATTCGGCGGCGTGGGTCGGCCTGCCCACGGCCGTGGGCACGGAACCCGTCCCCGGGCCGCAACCGATGGATCCGTCCTTGCCGCAGGCCCTGCCCGGCCCGACATCATGGTCGCAGTCCCGCGGCGACCAGCCCAGCCAGTTCTCAGGGACGCAGTCGTTGCCGCCCGGACTGGGCGTACAGGATCCGGCATCTCAGTTGCCGATGTCCGGGTCGGTACCTGCCCCGCCGGCGGGCACGGGTCCGCCCGGGCTGCCCGGGCCGCCGGACGACCCGGACGCCTCCACCGCATCGTCCTGGCCGCCGGCGGGGCCGGCCGCGTTGTCCTGGCCGGCGGGGTGGGTGGGACCGGCGGGGCCGGTTCCCGGCAGTGGTGTGACCGACGGGCACGGTGCTGCGATGTCCACCGACTCCGGCCAGCAGCGCAATCAGGCCGGCGAGGGCAGCGGGAACCTCGGCGACGGGGCCACATACCAGGGGCTGGACATGGGCTGGGAACCATCCCCCGCACCCTCCCCAGCGGTGACCCGCACCGACGCCGGCACTCTTCACGCCGGCGACACCCTCCATCACCCGGCCGACGAGCCACCCACCCCCGCCCCACTCCACCCCGACCAACCCCAACCCACTGCGGGCCGCCAGGTGCGCGACCCGGATGGGGCCTGGACGCTGTTCTACCAGCACATCGGCCACATCACCACCACAACGCAGCACCAGGAGCAGCCGCTGCGGGAGTTGTGGAACGCCATGATCAACAGTATGGACGGCGACGGGTACATCACCGCCACCGAGCGAGCCCTTGCCGCGGCGACAGGCACACTGCAGCAGACGGTGCATGACCGGATCGTGGCATTGCGCGACCGTGATCTGCTGTGGCTGGACCGGGGAGGTCACGGTCGCAGGGTGGCGCGGTACAAGGTGACCGATCCGGGTCCGCCCCGGCAAGCATCGTTGCCGGCCCCTCCTGAGGGCAGACAGTGGGTGCTCGACCGGAATGATGCCCAGACGCTGTTCGACCAGCACGTCGGCCACAACGCCACCACAGCGCGGCAGCGGGAGCAGCTGCGGCAGTTGCGGCTGTTGTGGAAGGCCCTGATCAACAGGATGGACGGCGGCGGGCTCATCACCGTCAGCGAGTCAGCCCTCGCCGATGTGACAGGCGCAGCGCGGCGGACGGTGCGTGACCGGATCGTGGCATTGCGCAACCGTCGTCTGCTGTGGCTGGACCAGGAAAAACGCGGTGGCGTGGCGGGGTACAGGGTGACCGATCCGGGCCCGCCCCGGCAAGCACCGGTGCCGGGCCCTGCCGACCGCCCGCAGGGTAGTGAAGACCTGTCCTGGCTGTACGACGGGGATACGTCGCTGATGTCCGGGCCGGTACCTGACCCGTCGGCGGGCATGGGTCCGCCTGGGCTGCCCGAGCCGCCGGACGACCCGAACGCCCCCACCGCATCGTCCTGGCCGGCGGGGCCGGCCGCGTTGTTCTGGCCGGAGGGGTGGGCGGAACCGGCGGAGCCGGTTCCCGGCAGTGGTGTCACCGACGGGCACGGTGCTGCGATGTCCACCTACCAGGGGGGCCCAGCCGATCCGCTTGATCTGTTTGATCCGCTTGATCTGTTTGATCCGCTTGATCCGCTTGATCCGCTTGATCCGCTTGATTCGGAGTGGTTCGGCCTGCCCACGGCCGTGGGCACGGAACCCGTCCCCGGGCCGCAACCGATGGATCCGTCCCTGCCGCAGGCCCTGCCCGGCCCGACATCATGGCCGCAGTCCCGCGGCGACCAGTCCAGCCAGTTCTCAGGGCCGCGGTCGTTGCCGCCCGGACCGGGCGTACAGGATCCGGCATCTCAGTTGCCGATGTCCGGGCCGGTACCTGCGCACGGTGCGGCGATGTCCGCCGATCTCGGGCTCGCCGCTACCCACGGGCCGGCCGCGGAACGCATCCACAATCTCGCCAGCGGCGGCCACGGCCGTGCCACCGACGCTCAGCTGCGCCGGCTCGCCGCGGACATCGGTATCCAGGCGGCGTCGCCGGACGGGGTCCTGTCCCAGCTGTTCGAGGCAGCCAGGGATATCGCCATGGCGGAGACGTTCAGCGGCGTGTACTTCGCCGACCCGGCCGTGGCGGATCTGGACGCGGCGGCGGCGGACCGCACGGCGGCACAGGCGCTGCCGTGGGTGCAGGGATGGTTCACCATCGCCGGGCACCGGAACCTGGCCGAGCGGCTGGCCGACGATCCGGTGCGTCAGGCCCTGTTCCTGCGGATGCTCACCGCCTCGCCCGCCTGGCAACACGCTGTTGCGCAGGCGCAACAGCGGGGCGGCGACACACCCGACATCATGCTGGTCTGGTGCGACGCGGCATGGCAGGGACCGGGACAGGACACCTCCTTCGGTGAATGGCTGCGCACCCAACTGGGCGCCCGGCGGCTGATGTCGTCCACGCACGAGGTAGACCAGATACCCGGCGAGCTGCGGTCACACGCGGACGAGCCGGTGCGGTCCGTGTTGTTCTCGGACGGTTCGGTGGAGTTGTTCGGGCCGGATCTGGTGGAGGCGGTACGGACCGCGGACATCGTCGAGAACGGTCAGGAACCCGGGGTGAGCTGGCCGGTCCAGCAGGCCTTCACCGCCGGTGGCGGTCACCACCGGTGGGCCGGCTCCGCCTCAGACGGGCAGTCGCCCGATCCAACGGAAAGCGGCCCCGACCAACCCCAACCCCAACCCACTGCGGGCCTCCAGTGGGTGCGCGACCCGGTTGGGGCCTGGACGCTGTTCAACCAGCACATCGGCCACATCACCACCACAACGCAGCACCGGGAGCAGCCGCTGCGGGAGTTGTGGGACGCCCTGATCCGCCGTATGGACGGCGACGGGTACATCACCGCCAGCGAGTCAACCCTCGCCGCGGCGACAGGCACAGTGCAGTCGACGGTGAATCACCGGATCATAGTATTGCGCGACCATCGCCTGCTGGAGCTGGACCAGGGAACACGCGGTGGCGAGGCGAGGCGGTACAAGGTGACCGATCCGGGTCCGCCCCGGCAAGCATTGCCGGCCCCTCCTGAGGGCAGACAGTGGGTGCTCGACCGGAATAGGGCCCTGACGCTGTTCGAGCAGCACGTCGGCCACAACGCCACCGCATTGCGGCCGTTGTGGAACGCCCTGATCCGCGAGATGAACAACGAGGGGATCATCACCGCCAGCCAGTTCCCAGGGACGCAGTCGTTCCCGACCGGACTGGACGGACAGGATCCGGCATCTCAGTTGCCGATGTCCGGGCTGGTACCTGCCCCGCTGGCGGGCACGGATCTGCTCGGGCCGCCCGGGCGGCTGGACGACCCGAACGCCTCCACGGTGTCGTCCTGGCCGGAGGAGTGGGCGGGACCGGGGTGGCCGAATCCCGACATTGATGTGACCGCCCACGGTGCTGGGATGTCCACCGACCCCGGCCAGCTGCACATCGACAATCAGCCCGGCGGCGGCGGGATCCCCGGCGCCTGGGCCTGGCAGGTGGACCCAGCCCTCGATCTGTTTGATCCGCTTGATCTGCTCAATTCGGAGTGGGTCGGCCTGCCCACGGCCGCGGACACGGAACCCGTCCCCGGGCCGCGACCGATGGCTCCGCCCGGGCCGCAGGCCCCGCCCGACTCGTGGTCGCAGCCCAGCGGCAACCAGCCCAGCCAGTTCCCAGGGACGCAGTCGTTCCCGACCGGACTGGACGGACAGGATCCGGCATCTCAGTTGCCGATGTCCGGGCTGGTACCTGCCCCGCTGGCGGGCACGGATCTGCTCGGGCCGCCCGGGCGGCTGGACGACCCGAACGCCTCCACGGTGTCGTCCTGGCCGGAGGAGTGGGCGGGACCGGGGTGGCCGAATCCCGACATTGATGTGACCGCCCACGGTGCTGGGATGTCCACCGACCCCGCCCAGCTGCACATCGACAATCAGCCCGACGACGGCGGGATCCCCGGCGCCTGGGCCACCTGGCAGGGGCCGGACACGAGGTTTTCCTAACGCTCATGTCACCGGGGATCATTTAGTTGATCTTTAGGGCGCGGGGTCGAGCGTCTGGCCGGGCACGCAGCATTCGCCCCGGATGTCTGTCGGCAAAGGACCATTTGACGACGGCTACGGAACGGAGTCGATGGATCACTCCCGACCACGGGAATCCGACCCGCCGATCCAATGCAGGCCGATCCAAGTTGACGACAGCGTTTGATGACAGTTGGATCAGCGGTGTCGGCGGCGATCGGATGAACAGGACAGGCAATGGCGGAGCTGGTCTACACGCGGGTGTCCACCGACGAGCAGAGCACCCAGCGGTAGACCCGCCTGCTTGACGAGGCCGGGCTCACCGCCGAGGCCGGGGCGCGGATGTTCAGCGACCGGCCACCTCGTCCAAGATCCCGGCGCTGGAGCGTGCCGGGTTCCGGGAGCTGGCCGACATCACCGACCTGGCCGCCACCGACGCGACCACCACCATGCTCGTCAACATCGTCGTATCGGTCGGGCAGTTCCAGCGCGACCTACAGAACGAACTCACCCGTGACGGGCTGGCCGCAGCCTGGGCCGCCGGCAGCGTCTCCGGACGGCGCGCCCGGCACGTCGAGCTCGGCGTCACCGAGCAGATCCGTCAGGCATACCGCGACGGGTCGAGCATCGCCGCCCGCGACCACCGCGTCAGCTGGTGTTAATTAAACGGCGGCCGACCGGGTCCCGGTCGGCCGCCGTTTATCTCGTCGGGGGTGTCGGTTCGGTGCGCTGGTTCGAGGGTTCGGGTGCTGAAACCGTTGCTGGGGCGGTGGTGTAGGCCGTTCGGGGGCGTTTGCTGGGTCCGGCTCAGCCGTGTGTGGTCATCAGGCGGGGTTGAGGGCCCAGCCGTTGGGGGTGTGGGTGAGGTCGAGGGTGGCGAGTCGGGCGAGGTTGACCGCGGCGGCGAGGAGGGCCAAGTTGGCGGCGATGCGGTGGCGGCCGCCAGGGCAATCATTCAGGCAACACCTGCCGAAGTGACGCCTTGGTGGTCAGGCATCTACTGGTCGCTCTCCTTCACGTACACCCCGGCACCGGGCAGTGATTCGGTGAGTCCATTCATTTTCAAGATCAAAAATACGCGGTCAGCCACGAAACTGGAAACTTCGTACTCCGCGCAGAGTTCAGAGCGGCTGGGCAGCCTTGCCCCGGGCGGAAACTCTCCGGACTTGATCCGCCGGGTCATGTCGTCGGCAACGCGCTGGTAGGCGTACTGCGGTGGCACTGGTGGTTCCCCTCACGGTCGGCATCTCAAAGTGAACCACCCATGGACAGTCCTTGACTAGGAATGGCTAGCCATGGCAGGTTTGGAGGAGGTCCTCCCGGTCGGCAAACCAGCAGGACCTGGCGCAGGTCCGTCCCTGGGTTGCACCTTGGGGCGGGCCCGCCCTTCCTCCCGGCACGTGTCGAAAGGCAGATCCCTATGAGGCACCTCGTCGAGCGGCTGCTCGGTCGTCGTTCCGCCGTACCGGAACGAGCCGGCGGGACCGCGTACCGGTCCGCGTCGTGCGTACCCCTGCGTCCGGCCGACGTGCGGACTCGCCGGTTCGGCCGCACCCGCCTCGGCCGACGTGGTCTGGACCCCGAGGAGGTGCTGATCTTCCTCGACCGGGTCGCCGCCGAACTGGCCGACGCCCAGCGGGCGGCCGAGCGGGCCCGTGGGGAGACCCATCGGATCAAGGACGCGCTCCGCCGGTGGCAGTCCGAGCAGGCGCAGGCCCGTGACCTGCTGCGGAACGCGAACCAGCGCCCTGCCGGCTACCGGCCGGCTCACGCACCCGGACCAGCTCTGCTGCCGTACCGCTGATGGAAGCTGCGGTGGCAGGGCGGGGCGGGTCCGTCCGGAGCCGGCCGTGGGACGGCCCCGCCCCTTCCAGAGCAGCATGTCAACCGAGAGGCGGCACCTGGTGTACGGCACGAACGGCGGCCACCGTAGATCTTGGTATGAAACGGCCCCTCCAGGGGCCACTTTTTGCCAAGATCTATCCAGAGTGCCGGCGCGGCGGGCGACGGAGGTGAGCGGGCATCGCTATCTCGTCCAGTTGCCGGTCGTCGCCGACGACCTGGCCACCGCGGTACGGGTCGCCCGCGTCGTCGCCCGCTCGCTCAGCTTCCACAATCTCGTCGAGTGCGACGAGGCCACCGTCTCCGCCGCTGACCATCCAGGGGTACGGCAGCCTGCCTTCTGCCCGGGGCGCCTCGCCAACGGCCGGCGCTGCCTGCTCCGGCCCGATCATGACGGGCCCTGCACCCGGCGGCTGCCCCGCTGACCTGCTGCCCGGCCGGGGCGGGACCGAGACGGGGCGGGGCTGGGTGCCGAAAGGGGCCCCTTCCTGCGCAAGAGGTCAGGAAAGGGCCCCTCCTCGTACACACGTCAGCCGAAGCGGCCCGTGATGTAGTCCTCGGTCTTCTTCACGCTGGGGTTGCTGAAGATCTTCTGGGTGTTGTCGTACTCGATCAGGCGGCCGGGGTCGCCGGTCTTCTCGATCGAGAAGAAGGCCGTGCGGTCGGAGACCCGGGCGGCCTGCTGCATGTTGTGCGTGACGATGACGATCGTGAACTTGTCCTTGAGCTGGAACATCAGATCCTCGATGGCCAGCGTGGAGATCGGGTCGAGCGCCGAGCACGGCTCGTCCATCAGGACCACCTGCGGCTCGACCGCGATGGTACGGGCGATGCACAGCCGCTGCTGCTGACCGCCGGACAGGCCGGCACCGGGCTTGCCGAGGCGGTCCTTCACCTCGTCCCAGAGGTTCGCCGAGCGCAGCGCCTTCTCGGCCGCCTCCTCCAGGATCGACTTCCTGCGTACGCCGTTGAGCCGCAGCCCGGCCACCACGTTCTCGAAGATGCTCATGGTGGGGAACGGGTTGGGCCGCTGGAAGACCATGCCGATCATGCGGCGGACGGCGGTGACGTCCACGTCCCGGTCGTAGATGTCCTGGTCGTCGATGGTCAGGTTGCCCTCGACCCGGGCGCCGGGAAGCACCTCGTGCATCCGGTTGATCGACCGGAGGAACGTGGACTTGCCGCAGCCGGACGGCCCGATCAGGGCGGTCACCGTCTTCGGCTCGACCGTCATGCTGATGTTCTCGATCGCCTTGAAGCCCCCGTAGTAGGCGGTGACGTTCGTGGCTTCGATGCGCTTGGCCATGGTGGTGGTACCTCCGGGGTTCATCGGCCGAGCCGGTTGCGACGGGCCAGCAGCTTCGCCGCGACCGTCAGGATCAGCACGAGGGCGACCAGGGTCAGCGCGGCGGTCCACGCCCGCGCCGGGGCGTACTTCGAGGCGTCGCCGGCCTGCTGGTAGACGAAGAGGGCCAGCGACGACTGGTTGTTCTCGAACGGGTTGACGTTGATCGCCGCGCCGCCGCCGGCGACGAGCAGCACCGGGGCCGTCTCGCCCGCGGCCCGGGCGATGGCGAGCATCACACCGGTGACGATGCCCGGCAACGCGGTGGGCAGAACGATCCGCAGGATGGTCTTCCACTTCGGTACGCCGAGGGCGTACGCCCCCTCGCGCAGCGGCGCCGGGACGAGACGCAGCATCTCCTCGGTGGACCGGACCACGGTGGGCAGCATGAGCACGCTCAGCGCGAGCGCGGCGGCGAAGCCGGAGAAGCCCGGCCGCCCGTCGTTGAACACGGGCGAGACGATCAGCACCCAGAACGCCAGCACGAACAGGCCGGCGACGATGGACGGGATGCCGGTCATCACGTCGACGAAGAACCGGATCGCGAACGCGAACCGGCCGCGGCCGTACTCGACCACGTAGATGGCGCACAGGATGCCGAGCGGGACGGTGATCAGCGTGGCGATGCCGACCTGCTCCAGCGTCCCGACGATGGCGTGGTACGCGCCGCCGTTCGGGTCCCGCGCCCCGATGTTGTTCATCGAGGTGCCGAAGAAGTTGCCGTCGAGGCGCTCGGCGCCCTTGCTGACCAGTGTCCACACCACCGAGGCCAGCGGCAGCACGGCCAGCACGAACGCGGAGTGGATCAGGGCGCTCCAGGCGCGGTTGCGGGCCGCCCGCCGCCCCTCGACGGCGTTGCTGGCGGCGAAGAGCCCGGCCAGGTAGAGCAGGGCGGCGACGACCACGGTGAGCACCGGGCCGCCGATGCCCGTGCCGTACACGACGGCGGCGGCGACCGCGAGGGCCGCCAGGGCGATCGCGGGGGCGGCGTACCGGGGCAGTCGCTTCGCCCGGAGCGTGTCCGGCTGGGCCGGCGGGCGGGTGCGGTGGTTGGCGACGGTGGTGGTCATGCGGCCGACTCCGTGAACTCCCGGCGGCGGTAAATGATCGCCCGCGCGGTGATGTTGACGATCAGCGTGATCGTGAAGAGCACCAGACCGGAGGCGATCAGCGCGCCCCGCCCGGTGTCGTTGGCCTCGCCGAACGTGTTGGCGATGTTGGCGGCGATGGTGTTGCCGCCGCTCTGGATCAGGTTGAACGAGATGTTGAAGGTGATGCCGAGGGTCATCGCCAGCGCGATGGTCTCGCCGAGGGCCCGGCCCAGGCCGAGCATCACGGCGGCGACGATGCCGGGGCGGCCGTAGGGCAGCACGGCGGTGCGGATCATCTCCCAGCGGGTCGCGCCGAGCGCGAGCGCCGCCTCCTCGTTGGCGGTCGGCGTCTGGAGGAACACCTCGCGGGACAGCGACGTGATGATCGGCAGCACCATGATCGCCAGCACGAGCGCGCCGAGCAGGATGGACTTACCGAACGGGCCGTCGCCGCCGAAGATCGGGATCCAGCCGAAGTACTCGTTCAGCCAGGCCGAGAAGTCCCGGACCGGGTTGATGAAGACGTCCCGGCCCCAGAGGCCGAAGACCACGCTGGGCACGGCGGCGAGCAGGTCGATCAGGAAGCCGAGCGTGGTGCCCAGCCGGCGGGGCGCGTAGTGGGACAGGTAGAGCGCGATGCCCATGGCCACCGGCACCGCGATCAGCAGGGCGAGCGCGGCGCTGAGCACGGTGCCGAAGGCCAGCGCGCCGATGCCGAACTTCGGCTGGGCGTCGTTCGGGAACCAGCCCTCGAAGGTCCAGAAGCTCTCGGTGTTGACGCGCAGGGCCGGCACCGCCTTGGCGATCAGGAAGACCGCGATGGCGGCGATGATCACCAGGACGGCGGCGCCGGCGGCCAGGGTCAGGCCCCGGAACGCGCGCTCCGCGCCGAAGGCCCGGGCCCGGGGCAGGCCACCGCCGCCGCCGAGGCCGTCTCCGCCCGGGGTACGGGTGCTGACTGGTGACTCGGCCACACGCGCCGAGGCACCGGCGGGCCGCTCCTGGCCTGAGGCCATGCGGATCCCGCCGGTGCCGGCGTCGGCCGAGCGGTGAGGGGTTTCACCCATCTGCTCGCTCGCTTCGATTGAGGGAGGTGGTGGTGTGGAGCGGTCGGTCAGGAGAGGTTCTTGACCGCGGCCTCGACCTTGGTCCGGACCGTCTCCGGCAGCGGGGCGTAGCCCAGCTCGGTCAGGGCCGACTGGCCCTCGGTGCTGGCGGCGTGGGCCAGGAAGCCCTTGACCAGCGGCAGCTTGTCGGCGGCGAGGCCCTTGCTGCAGACGATCTCGTACGTCACCAGGACGATCGGGTACGCCCCGGCCTCCTTGGTGTTGTAGTCGATCGACATCTTCAGGTCGTCGCCCGTGCCCTCGACCGTGGCGCCGGCGATGGTCTTACCGGCCGACTCGGCGGTCAGCTCGGCGAACTCGCCCGCGCCGTTGCCGACCTTGGCCGTCTTCAGGCCGCCGTTCTCGGCGTACGACCACTCGACGTACCCGATGGTGCCGGCCTGGCCCTTGATGGCGCTGGCGACGCCGTCCGACTTGTTCGCGCCGGTGCCGCCCGGGGCCTTCCACTCCTTGGCCTTGCCGAAGGTCCAGTCGGCCTCGGCGGTCTTCGAGAGGAAGTTGGTGAAGTTGTCGGTGGTGCCGGAGGAGTCCGAGCGGTGCACGGCGTTGATCGCGGTCGACGGCAGGGTGGCGCCGGGGTTGTCGGCCTTGATCGCCGGGTCGTCCCACTTGGTCACCTTGCCGGCGAAGATCTTCGCGAGGGTGGCCGGCTTGAGCTGGAGGTTGTCCACGCCGTCGAGGTTGTAGGCGATGGCCACCGGGCCGATCACCATCGGCAGGTGGATGGCCGCGCCGCCGGTGCACTTGGCGTTCGCCTGCGGCTGCTCCTCGGGCTTGAGGGCCGAGTCGGAGCCGGCGAAGTCGGCGGTGCCGGCGATGAAGGCCTGGATGCCGGCGCCGGAGCCGGACGGCTCGTAGTTGATCTTGGCACCGGTGCACTTCTGCTGGTACGCCTTGATCCACTCATCCATGGCGTTCTTCTGCGCCGACGAGCCCTGCGCGTTCAGCGTCCCGGTGGCGCAGTCCGCCGCGGCGGCCGAGCCGGAGGCGCTGGGGGCGGGCTCGTTGTTGTCCGAGCCGCATGCACTGAGACCGAGCACCGCAGTGAGAGCGAGGCAGGCGATAGTGCCGTGCCGCTGGAGCTTCACCTGAGGGGTTTCCCTTCACGTCTTTGACACGAGCCCGGATTCGGGGCCCGGGGGCAGCCGGCGCTTCCCGGCTGAACTGAAAGTTAGGAGGGCCAGGTAGCCGGTTCGCCGGTCGGAAGTGAACGGAGGGTGAACAGGTTCGGCCGGGAGGATGGCCGGAGGCTGAGGATGGGTTGTCCAATAAGTGAACCCCCGGCCCACTATCGCTAATAATGCGATTTTTCCGGCCACGCGTTATCGCGCCGATGCCGCCGCGTGACGTTCCCGTGATGCCGCCTGCGCGCTCCATCCGCGGTGTCGGTCGTGCTGCCGGCGAGGCCCGGCCGGCGGCGAGCTGGACCTATGCCCCCGGCGCCGCCGCCGCTCCGGTTCCTGGCGGCGGGACCGGCGTTCACGGCGTTGCGCGGCTGGGCTGCTCGGCGCCGCACCCGGGACGGCACCATCCGCGCGACCCCCTTTGCTCTGCACCCGTCCGCGCAGCGGTTACGCAGGGTGACCACTGCGTCGGTGGGTGCAGAGCAAAGGAGGCGAAACGTGGTGGGGGAGGTCGACGGCGATCGGTCGGCCCAGCCACCCCTGGCCGCCCAGCAGCCCCGGCCCGCCCAGCAGCCCGGCGCCGCCCTGGGCGCCCCGGCCGGCCTCAGCCGAGCTGGTAGTTGACGTGGGCGCACCAGCGGGCGAACCCGAGCCGCTCGTAGAGCGCCACGGCAGCCGCGTTGGACTCGTCGACGTAGAGCATCACCCGGTCCAGCCCGCGCCGGTCCCGCAGGTACGCCAGCCCCGCGGCGGTGAGCGCCCGGCCCAGGCCACCGCCGTGCGCCGCCGGGTCCACCCCGAGCACGTAGACCTCGCCGATCCGGGCCGACCCGGGCCGGTCGTGCACCTTGGTCCAGTGGAAGCCCAGCAGGCGGCCGGTGGCCGACTCCTCGGCGAGCAGGAAACCGGCCGGGTCGAACCACGGCTCGGCGAGGCGTACCCGCAGGTCCGCCTCCGTCCAGCGGCCCTGCTCCGGGTGGCTCGCGAAGGCCCGGGTGTTGAGCGCGAGCCAGGCGTCGTCGTCCGCCCCGGGGACGAACGCGCGCACCGTGACCCCGTCGGGCAGTAGCGGTGCGGCCAGCGGGGCGGTGAGCGGGCGGCGCATCTGCCAGAGCACCCGCGCCCGGGTGAAGCCCAGGTCCACGGCGAGGGCGGCGGCCGACGGGTGGTCGCCGTGCGCCCAGGCGCGCAGCGGATCCGAGGCGCTGGCCAGTACGCCCCGGGCCAGCGCCCGCCCGGTGCCCTGCCGCCGGTGTCCCGGGTGGACGGCCAGTTCCACGCCGACGCCGGCGCCCGGATCGGTCGTGTCCAGATGCGCGTACCCGGTCAGCGTCCCGTCCGGGGCGCGGGCGGTCAGGTGCACGGCCGGCGCCCCGGGGTCGCGCAGCCGGAGCAGGGTGTGCTCGTCGAACGGGTCGGCCCCGTCGGCGTCGCCGGCCGCCCGGGCCAGGGTCAGCACGTCGGCCACCTCGGCCGGGGTCAGCACGTGGGTCCGGGTCACCCGGTCGGTCGTCGGCTCGGCGCTGCTCACCCCGTAACCGTATCGGGCGCGGGCCGGCCGCTCAGGTGGCGCCGTCGCCGGCGACGACCCGGCCGCTCAGGCGGCGCGTCGCCGTCACCGGCGACCACCCGCCCGCTCAGGTGGTGCCGGTCGGCAGCGCCGCCAGCCGGAACCGGGCGGTCAGGTCGGGCAGCAGGGTGCGCAGCGCGTCGACGGTGCCCTGCCGGTCGCCACCGGCGTCGTGCAGCAGGACGATCGCTCCGGGCTGGGTGTTGGCCGAGACGGTGGCGGCGATCACGTCGGCCCCCGGCATCTGCCAGTCCGTGGGGTCGACGGCCCAGTGCAGCGGGACCAGCCCCAGGTCGTCGGCCACGGACACCACCGACTTGGTCCACGCCCCGCCGGGCTGCCGGTAGTACGAGATGCGCGCGTCCGGCACGGCCGCCCGCATCGCGGCGTTGGTGCGCTGCAGATCGTCCCGGATCGCGGCGGGGGACTGCTCGCCGAGCAGCACGTCGTGGTTCCAGGAGTGGTTGCAGAGGGTGTGCCCGTCGGTCACGATCGCCCGGACCAGGTCGGGGTGGCTCTGGGCCATCTCGCCGACCACGCAGAACGTGGCCTTGACGCGGTACCGCCGCAGCAACTCCAGGACCTGCGGGGTGTAGTACGGGTCGGGCCCGTCGTCGAAGGTCAGCGCCACGTTCGCGGAGCCGGTGGTCACCTGGCTCCCGAACGGCCCCTCCATCGCGGTCTCCAGCCCCGGTGTCTCCCCGCCGTCGCGCCCGGTCGCGCTGGGGCCGGGGCCGGGGGTCCCGGGGCTCCGGCTGGTGCCGCCCGCGGGCGGCTGGTCGGCGGAGGCGGTCGGCCGCGCCGAGCTGCCGGTCGGCTCCGGCGTCATGCTGCGGCCGAGCACGTACGCGGAGCCGAGCAGCGCCGCCACCACGAGCGTGGCGACCACGACGAAACGTCGGTCGGTCCCGGTGCCCATCAGCGGACACCGCCCTTCCGCTCCCGAAACTTCCCGTTCTTCGCCCCCGTGTTCATGGCACGCACCGTCGCCCCTTCCTCCGTCAACCCGATAGTCAGCGTAAAGGCGACTAGTCGGGCAAAAGGGGCATGCGAAAACACTTCGCCCGAACGGGGTGGGGGGTCGGGCGGGAGGCGAGCGGGGATTCGACCCGGCGACGCCGCCGGGTCAGACGGACAGCGGGGCTGCCTCGGTGTCCGGCAGCGACCGCGACGGCGGCACGACGAACTTGTAACCCACCTGGCGGACCGTACCGATCATCGACTCGTATTCGGAGCCCAGCTTGGCCCGCAGTCGTCGGACGTGCACGTCCACGGTCCGGGTGCCGCCGAAGTAGTCGTACCCCCAGACCTCCCGCAGCAGCTGGTCCCGGGTGAACACCCGGCCCGGGTGCTGCGCGAGGAACTTCAGCAGCTCGAACTCCTTGTACGTCAGGTCGAGCGGGCGGCCCTTGAGCCGCGCGGCGTACGTGTCCGGGTCGATGGTCAGCTCGCCCGCCCGGATCGAGCCGCCGGCCCCGGCCGTGGCGTTGCTGATCCGCCCCACCGCCAGCCGGAGTCGGGCCTCCACCTCGGCCGGACCGGCGCTGGCGAGGATGACGTCGTCGACGCCCCAGTCGGCGTTGAGCGCGATCAGTCCGGCTTCGGTCACCACCGCGACCAGCGGCACCCCGAGCCCGGTGGCGTGCAGCATCCGGCAGGTGGCTCGCGCCTCGCTCAGCTCGGAGCGGGCGTCGACCAGCACCGCGTCCGGCGTGGGGCCGGCGACCAGGGTGCGGACGTCTCGCGGCGCGGTGCGCACCGAGTGTGGCAGCAGGTCGAGCGCCGGCAGCACCACCGATGCTTCGCCCGCGCGTGCGGTCACCAGTAGCAGGATCTCCACACGATCACCTCCGTCCCGGCGGCCGTGGCCGCATGCGACCAGCGACACTCGGGGCGGGGAGTGGCGCTGAGAACTACCGTGGTCCCGGCGTCGCTGACGGGCGGGTAACGGTTCGAGCGTAACGGACCGCCCCAGGTGTACCCTTGCGTGATTTCCCGTTTGCCGGGCTTGTCCACGCTCGCGCCGCAGGTTTTAACGCCACCGAAACGGTGCCCACCGTGCCGGTGCCAGGGTCTGGCACGATCGGGGCGTGTATCCCTCGACCTCCCCCGAGGCCGGCCGGGACCCGTGGGCCGACGACGCGCGCCCGGGGCCGGCCGGTCGTGCGCACCCACCGACGCCGCCCACCGGCCCGGACGTCGGCGACGACGGCCCCCGGCCGCGCCGGCGCGGTCCCCGGCGACTGCGCCGGGGCGACGACCCGGGCTGGCGGCCGGACGACGAGCCGGGTGACGGAGCGGACGACGAGGAGGAGATCGAGCCGGTCGAGGTGCGCCGGCCGCTCTCGCTCACCGTCGCCGGGTTCGCCGCGCTGCTCTGCGTCGGCCTGGTACTCGGTGCGCAGACCGCCGGTCCGGGGCACCGGCTGCCGTTCGCGTTCATCATCTTCGGCGTACAGCTGCTCTTCGTCCTCGCCTGGACGATGGCCATGCGCCCGCCCGCGCTGCTGGTGGTCGCCGTGGTCAGCGCCGTGGTCGCCGCCGCCGCGGACACCGCGGCGGTGCAGTCCGACATCGCCGGGCTGGCCCCCCTCGGCTACCTGGCCGCCGGCGGCTTCCTGCTCGGCGTCCTCGGGCAGTTGTTCCGCCGGGTCGACCGGGTCCGGGTCACCGACTCGCTCGGCAGCACCCTGCTGATCGTGGTCGGCGTGGTGGCGTTCGGCACCCTGATCGTGCTCGGCCGCGTCCCGGCCGGCACCCAGGCGATCACCATCTGTCTCACCGCCGCGGGCGTCGCGCTCACCGTCGCCCGGCTCACCGACGCGGTGCTGCCCTGGCCCCGGCTCGCGCCGCAGGTGCCGCGGGGCGCGGCGGGCGTCGTCGCGGGTGCGATGGTCGGCACGCTGACCAGCGCCCTCCTCGGCAGCTTCCTCGTCAGCTTCACGCCCACCAGCGGCGCCCTGGTCGGGCTGGTCACCGCCGCCACCGCCGTCCTGGCCGACCTCGCCGTCGGGTACGCCGAGGCGGGCCGGCTGATGGCCGGCGAGCCGCCGACGATGTGGATCGCCCGGCACATGCAGGGCCCGCTCGGCGGCTTCGCGCTCGCGGCGCCGGCGGCGTACGCGATGTGCGTACTGTTCCTGTGACCGCCGGCCGGCCTGGCCGGCGGTTGGGATCTTCACCTCTCGGGTATTGACCGGGGCGCGCCGCGCAACGGCGGCACCGGTACGACAGAAGGAGGCGGTGTGGCCGAGGCCCACCCGGCGTACGACGAGCGCCCCCGGCGGCGCGGGCGCAAGGTGCTCATCACGCTCGTGGTGTTGCTGCTGGTCCTGGTCGGGCTCGTCGTGGTCGCCGACCGGGTGGCCGCCGGGGTGGCCGAGCGGGCCATCGCCGAGCAGGTCCGTCAGGAGATCGCCAAGCAGGACGCGCAGTCGGCCGCGCCCAGCGTCCAGGTGGGGGGCTTCCCCTTCCTGACCCAGGTGCTGGCCGGCGAGTACGAGCGGATCTCCATCGGGCTGCGCGACGTGCGGGCCTCGGTGCGGGGCGACATGGTCAGCCTGACCGAGCTGAACGTGGCCGCCCGCAACGTCCGGGCCTCGCTGGAGACCCTGCGCACACAGCAGGGCGACGTGGTCGCCGAGACGGTCGACGGCAGGGGCGTCATCACGTACGACAGCCTCGCCAAGCTCCTCGACCGGCCCGGGCTGACCCTCGCCGAGCGGGACGGCAAGCTCGCCGTGACCGCCCCCGTCGACATCCTCGGCCAGAAGCTGACCGTCACCGGGACGGCCGAGGTGAGCGTCGGCAAGGAGGGCCAGGTGTCGCTGCGCTTCGCCGACCTGGACGCCGAGGGGCTGCCCAAGGTGCCGCTGGCCCGCACCCTGCTGAACAACTACGCCCGGAGCATCTCGGTCGACGTGCCGCTGCAGGACCTGCCCCTGCGGTTGCAGGTGCGCGAGGTCAAGCCGCTGCCCCAGGGGCTCGAGGTGACCGTCGGGGCGAAGGACGTCCCGATCAACTCGGCGGGCTGAGGGCCGCGCCGTCCGGGTCTGCCCGGCCGGCCCGCCCGCCCGGTGTGCCCGGTCGGCGTGGCCGGAACGGCCGTCCCGGATGCTGGTCGGGCCGGTGGCGTTTGCTGGGACGGCTGGTAGTGTCCCTGCGCATGGGGACGCTCCTCACCAAACGGCGCGCGGTCGACCTGTGCCGCGTGGCCACCTGCCTGTGTCGCCCCGTCATCTGACGGCGGGGCTGTCCTCGGCCGCCTAGGCGGCCACCGGCCACAGGGTTGCGTACCCACCGGTGTTCTCCCTTGATCGCTCGGCAGCGGCGCCGTCGCACGAACCCGTGATCCCGTCCTAACCCAGGGGCCCGCGTGTGGTGCGACAATCACAGATTTCGATCTCCACGCGCAGGCTCACCGTCCATCCTCACCAGGGAGTGATTCGATGAGTCGCGACACCGCACTCGTCTCGGCAGAGTGGGCCGAGAAGAACCTCGACGCACCGGGTGTCGTCTTCGTCGAGGTCGACGAGGACACCTCGGCATACGACACCGGCCACATCGCCGGTGCGATCAAGCTCGACTGGAAGACCGACCTGCAGGACCCGGTGCGCCGGGACTTCGTCAACAAGAGCCAGTTCGAGGCGCTGCTGTCCGAGCGGGGCGTCGGCAACGACGACACCGTCATCCTGTACGGCGGCAACAACAACTGGTTCGCCGCGTACGCGTACTGGTACTTCAAGCTGTACGGCCACCGCGACGTCAAGCTGCTCGACGGCGGCCGCAAGAAGTGGGAGCTGGACGCCCGCCCGCTGGTCACCGACAAGGTGGAGCGCCCGAAGACGCAGTACGTCGCGCAGGAGCCGGACACCTCGATCCGCGCCTTCCGGGACGACGTCGTCGCCGCGATCGGCGCCAAGAACCTGGTCGACGTGCGCAGCCCCGACGAGTACGCCGGCCGGCTGCTCGCCCCCGCCCACCTGCCGCAGGAGCAGGCGCAGCGCGCCGGCCACGTGCCGACCGCGATCAGCGTGCCGTGGTCCAAGGCGGCCAACGAGGACGGCACCTTCAAGTCCGACGACGAGCTGCGCAAGATCTACGCCGACGCCGGTCTGGACGACAGCAAGGAGACCATCGCCTACTGCCGGATCGGCGAGCGCTCCTCGCACACGTGGTTCGTGCTGCAGGAGCTGCTCGGCCACCAGAATGTGAAGAACTACGACGGTTCCTGGACCGAGTACGGCTCGCTGGTCGGCGTGCCGGTCGCGCTCGGTGACGAGCCTGGGGAGGCCTGACATGACAGCTCCGACCGCCGCCGGTTGCGCCGCACCCGACCAGGCCGCGCCGCTGCCCGCCAGCCTCGACCTCGAGAAGGAAACCGTCATCACCGGCGTCGTCCGGTCCGAGGCGGGTGAGCTGGTCCCGGGCGCGTACGTCCGGCTGCTCGACTCGACCGGTGAGTTCACGGCCGAGGTCGTCACCTCGCCGGCCGGCCAGTTCCGGTTCTTCGCCGCGCCCGGTAGCTGGACGCTGCGGGCGCTCTCCCGGCACGGCAACGGCGACACCGCCGTCACCGCCGCGCGCGGGATCAACGAGGTGGCCGTCACGGTCGCCTGAGCCGAATCGCGCAGTCACGGGCCGGTCGCCCCCGACGGGGTGACCGGCCCGTGCGCGTGACGTGACACCATGAGCGGGTGAGTGGTGCTGTCCACGCGGGCTACGCCCCGCCGACCGGTCCGTCCGAGCCGACGCCCACCCGTCGCCGGTCCCGCTGGCTGCTCGCCGTGACCGTGGTCTGGGGCGTGGTGCTCGCCGTGCTCACCTGGGTGTCGGTGCGCACCGACGGGCCGACCGTCCGCGAGCAGCGCACCCTGGCCCAGGCCGGCCCGGTGGTCGACCGGGCGGTCGGCGAGCTGGTCGCGGCGGCCGGCGGCCGGGTCGTCACGCTCGCGCCGGAGCGCATCACGTCCGGCTGCCGGGTCACCCCGATGCTGGACGGCGCGGCGCTGGAGCGGGCCGTCGAGATCATGACCGGCGGCGACGACCCGCGCGCGGTGCTGGAGCAGGTCTCCGACCGGCTCCCGGCGTCCTGGCGCGCCGGCGTCCTGGCGACCGGCGACGGGCCCCGGCTGCGCGCCGACGCCGGGGAGTTCGTGGCGGTCGCCGGGCGGCCGGCCGGCGACGGCCGGGTCCGGCTGACGGTGGCGACCGGCTGCCGCCCCGTCGGCGACGGCTACCGCCCGCCCGCCGTACAGGGCGGCCCGGAGGCGGACGCGCTGGCCGCCGCGCTGCGCGCGCTGGGCAACCCGGGTGGGCCCGCGCCGCAGACGCTCGCCGCGCCCTGCCCCGGCGGTGGCTCGGCCCGCACCGCCCGCGTCACGCTCGACCCCGTCCCGACGGAGCCGGCCCGCGCGCTCGCCCCGGTCGCCGCCGGCGCCGTCCTCCTCGACGCCCCCGAGGTGTACGCCTACCGTCAGGGCCCGGTGACGGTGGCCCTGACCGGCGGGGAGCTGACCGCCACCACCGGCTGCGCGGCCTGACCGGCGGCTGCGCGCCTGACCACCGGCGGCGCCGCCTGACCACCGGCCCGCCCTGCCTGTGACCGGCGGCGGCTGAGCGTTCGACGGCCGGCGTGGTCAGTAGACCAGGGCCTGCGCCCCGTCGGCCATGGCCTCCTCGACGAAGACCGCCGCCCCGGCGATCCGTACGCCCGGCAGGACGTCCCCGGGGCCGATGTCCCGCCGGGCGGCGCACTGGGTGCAGGCGGTGACCTTGCCCGTCGCCATGATCACGTGCAGCAGTTCGGCCAGCGGCGCGGAGTGCGGCAGCTCGAACTCCTGCGCCCGGCCCGGCAGCGCGAACCAGGTCGACTCACCGGTCAGCCAGAGCGAGACGTCCACCCCGGCGGCCGCGGCGGTGGCGGCCACCGTGAATGCCTGGGCGCACCGCTCCGGCGCGTCGGCGCCTGCGGTGGCCTTGACGACGAGAGTGCGGGCCATGCCGCCCAGCATAGGATGGCCGGGATGGTTACCGAGATCGGGTTCGTCAGCCTGCTGGTCGCCGGCCTGGGCGCGCTCGCCGGTGGCCTGGTCTACCTGGCAGTGCAGATTTCGAGAGGACGTTGGTGAGCGCGAGGAGTGAGCCGGGTTTGCGAGCCCCGCAGTCGCGAACGGAGATGGCCCGGTGAGCGCGAGGAGTGAGCCGGGTTTGCGAGCCCCGCAGTCGCGAACGAAGAAAGGCGAGTGAACCGGTGAGCGACGAGAACCCCCTGCAGCCGCCGTGGCTGAACGCGCCCCCGGTCGACCCGTACCCGTACGAGGAGAGCCACGACCTGCGCGTCGGCCCGAAGCTGCACCCCACACTGGACGGCCTGCTGCCGTACGTCGGGGTGTGGCGGGGCCGGGGCCGGGGCGGCTATCCGACCATCGAGGACTTCGACTACGCGCAGGAGATCCGGATCAGCCACGACGGCCGGCCGTTCCTGTTCTACGAGTCGCGGGCCTGGATCCTCGACGAGCAGAGCCGACCGGTGCGCCCCGCCGGCCGTGAGGTCGGCTGGTGGCGGCCCGTACTGGCGGACGAGCGGGCCACCGACGAGATCGAGGCGCTGATGACCACGCCCACGGGCGTGATGGAGCTGCACATCGGCAAGCGCAAGGGCACCCAGTTGGAGTTCGTGACCGACGCGGTGGTGCGTACCTCCACCGCCAAGGAGGTCACCGCCGGGCACCGCCTCTTCGGCATCGTCGAGGGCGCCCTGCTCTACGCCCAGGAGATGGCCGCCGTCGGCCAGCCCCTCAGCCCGCACCTCTCCGCCCGCCTGATCCGCGTCGCCGGCTGACGCCCCGCCCCCGTTTCTCCCCGTCGATCATGGGGTTGACGGCGTATTCGGTCTCCGTTTCCGCCGTCAACTCCATGATCAACGCCCCGGGTGAGGTCAGGGGGGTGGGAAGGGGAGGAGGGACTGGAGGAGGGGTGTGTGGGGGGAGGGCCGCAGGCGGGTTCCGTCCAGGGTGTGGACGGGGGCCAGGCCGCGGACCGACGAGGTGAACCAGACGCCCTCGGCGGCGCGCAGCTCGGCCGGGGTGACCATCCGTTCCGCCGCGGTGAGGCCGAGTTCGCCCGCGTGCCCCAGCAGCCAGGCGGCGGTCACCCCCGGCAGGATCCCGGTCGTGGCCGGCGGCACGGTGCACAGGGTGCCCCCGGCCAGCCAGACCACGTTCGCCGCGGGCGCCTCCAGGGCGTACCCGTCGGTGGAGACCCAGAGCGCGTCGTCCACGCCGTGCGTGGCGGCCCAGCGGCGGGCGGCGGCGCTGACCGCGTACGACGTCGACTTGATCCCCACGGGCAGCCAGTCCAAGGCGGCGCGGGCGTGGGCGGCCACGCCCAGCGGCAGGGTCGCCACCGAGATCCCGACCCGGCGGGCCGACCGGGCGACCGCGGGCACCTCGGCCAGCGTGGCGTACACCACGGGCGCCCGCGCGCCCTCCGGGCCCCGGGTACAGACGAGCCGCAGCGCCCCCTCGACGTCGACGGGCCAGCCCGCGCAGGCGGTCGCCAGGAGTTCGACGAGCACGCCGGTCGGCGGCAGCGACAGGTCGATCCGGGCGGCGCCCCGGGCCAGCCGGGCGAGGTGCTCGTCGCGCAGCCAGGGCCGCCCGCCGCTCAGGTACATGGTCTCGAACAGCCCGTCCCCCTGGAGCACGCCCAGGTCGTCGCCGCGCAGCGCCGGCTCCCCGGCAGGCAGCAACCCCCGCCCGAGCACCGCGATCCTGGCCGCCACCACGACCGCGAAGCGTAGCGGGGAACCGCCGCCCCGGCGTGGGAACCCGCCCCACCCCGGCCGGCGCGGCGCAGTGACGGGGCCGCCGCCGTGCGGTGATCAAGAGATTTGCGTCGGGAGACGCGCGCCAGGTGACGCAAACCTCTTGATCACCGGGGCGATCGGAGGCGGGGCGATCGGAGGCGGGGCGATCGGGGGCGGGGCGATCGGGGGCGGGGCGATCGGGGGCGGGGCGATCGGGGGCGGGGCGATCGGGGGGCGGGGGCGGGCGAGGGCGCGTGGGACGGGGGCGGTGCGGCGGCCGAACTATGATCGGGGGGTGTCCGAATCCTCCCTCGCGGAAGTGCTCCGCGCCCGTGGGTTGCGGCTCACGGCACAGCGGCAGCTGATCCTCCAGGCGGTGCTGGATCTGGGGCACGCCACACCGGAGCAGGTGCACAGCGCGGTCCGCGAGGTCGCCGCCGGGGTCAACATCACCACCATCTACCGAACGCTGGAGCTGCTGGAACGCCTCGGCCTGGTCACCCACACCCACCTCTCGCACGGCGCGCCCACCTACCACGCCGCGGGCGAGCACCAGCACGTCCACCTGGTGTGCCGGGAGTGCGGCGCGATCGACGAGATCGAGCCGGAGCTGCTGCGGCCGCTGGCCGACCAGCTGGCCGAGCAGCGCGGGTTCCGGGTGGACATCGGGCACGTGGCGCTCTTCGGCGTCTGCGGAAGCTGCGAGGACGGGGAGCGGAAATGATCGAGATCGCGGGAGCGGTGGCCGTCGAGGCGATCGACGAGGCGAGCCGGGACCAGCCCGACCCGGAGCACCGGGCCGTCGGCGTACGCGGGGTCGCCGCCCACTACGGTGACCCGCTGCGCGAGCAGCGCATCCTGGACACCGCCGTCGGCCTGGTCGACCGGTCGCACCGGGGCGTGGTCGCGGTGCCCGGCGAGGAGCGGACCGGCTGGCTGCACACCCTGACCACCCAGCACCTGGCCACGCTCAAGGCCGGCGAGGGCACCGAGCTGCTGGTGCTCTCGCCGCACGGGCACGTCGAGCAGCACGCGATGGTCGCCGAGGACGGCGTCACCACCTGGCTGGACACCGAGCCGGGGGCCAC
Source organism: Micromonospora sp. NPDC048830 (assembly GCF_043198215.1). Taxonomy (NCBI): domain Bacteria; kingdom Bacillati; phylum Actinomycetota; class Actinomycetes; order Micromonosporales; family Micromonosporaceae; genus Micromonospora; species Micromonospora sp. NPDC048830. The sequence continues at coordinate 125,488 of NZ_JBICUP010000014.1, read as the reverse complement.
CGACGGCCTGCTGACGTACCTTGAGAAGATGCGGTTCTTCAGCCGGGTCGAGCCGCGCGACGCGACCGCCGAGCAGGCCCTGCTCTCCCTGGTCGGGCCGGAGGCGACCGGCGCGCTCGCCACGCTCGGCGTGACCGGGCTGGCCGAGCCCGACGCGCTCGCGGTGCCGGGCCCGAAGTTCCGCTCCGGCGAGCTGCCGCCGCGGCCCACCGTCCGGTACGCGGTCGCGCCGCTGCCCGACGGCGGCTGGGCCCGCCGGGGCCCGTTGGGCGTGGACCTGCTGGTGCCCCGGCCGGCCATGGACGACGTGGTCGCCCGGCTGCGCGACGCGGGCGTGCCGGTGGCCGGGCTGTGGGCGTACGAGGCGATCCGGGTGGCCGCCCGGCGGGCCCGCGTCGGCGTGGACACCGACCACCGGACCATTCCCGCCGAGGTGGACCTGGTCGGCCCGGCGGTGCACCTGGACAAGGGCTGCTACCGCGGCCAGGAGACGGTGGCCCGGGTGCACAACCTGGGCCGGCCGCCGCGTCGCCTCGTACTGCTGCACCTGGACGGGGTGACCACCGACCGGCCGCCGGCCGCCGGCACGCCGGTGACGCTGGACGACCGGGCCGTCGGCTTCGTCGGCACGGCCGTGCAGCACCACGAGCTCGGCCAGATCGCCCTGGCGGTGCTGAAGCGCAACGTCCCCGACGACGCCCTACTCCGCGTCGGCGAGACCGCCGCCGCCGTCGACGCGGAGTAGGGTCCCGCCGGACGCGTTGTCCGCTCGGGCCTGGACGGGGCGTCTAGGATCGCCGGCATGACAACAGGGACGTTGATCACGGTTGCCCCCACCGGCGCGGAGTCGGCCAAGTCGGATGTGCCGGCGTTGCCGGTCACGCTCGACGAGCTGCTGCTGACGGCGAAGGAGTGCGAGGCGCTCGGCGCGGCCGTGATCCACGTCCACATCCGCGACGACGAGGCGCGGCCGACCCTCGACCAGGGCCGGCTGCGGGAGACGGTGGCGGCGCTGCGCGAGGGCACCGACCTGATCGTGCAGCTCTCCTCCGGTGGCGCGGTGACCGACCCGGAGGCCGACCGGCTGGCCGTGCTGGACGCGGGGCCGGACATGGCCTCCTGCACCATGGGCACGGTCAACTTCGGCGACGACGTCTTCCTCAACCGCTGGGAGTTCATCGTCGACCTGCACACCCGGATGCAGGAGCGCGGCATCGTGCCCGAGTACGAGATCTTCGACCTCGGCCACCTGACCTCCCTGCAGCGGCTGCTGGGCAAGTACGGGCTGCCGTTCGGCGGGCACGTGCACGTCGACTTCGTGATGGGCGTGCCGGGCGGCATGCCGGGCACGCTTCAGGCGCTGGCCGCCGCGCACCAGGCGCTGCGGGACCTGCCCGAGGGCACCACCTTCTCGGCCACCGGCGTCGGCCGCACCACGATTCCGGTGCTGCTCGCGTCCCTGTCGGCCGGCGGGCACCTGCGGGTCGGCATGGAGGACACCATCACGTACGCGAAGGGCCAGCCGGTCGAGTCGAACATGCAGCTGGTCGCCCGGGCGGTCGGCTTCGCGCAGCTCGCCCAGCGCCCGCCGCTGACCGCCGCCGAGGCCCGTGAGCTGCTCGGGATCCAGCGGACGGCGGTGGCGTGAGCCTGCCCGGTCCTACCCGCGGGTGTTCGGCGGCACCGCCCCGGCGGTAAGCACCGCCTCGGCGCGAACCCCTGTCGCCGTCCGGGCAACCGGCCTGGTCACCCCCGTTCCGGGCCGCCCCGGCGCGTCGGTACCGTCCACGTCGTGACAACGACGTACGAGGGCGGCGTGCCGCTCGCCGAGGTGGTCCGCTCCGGCTTCGTGGAGGGCCTGCACCGCGGCTCGGTGGTGGTGCTCGACGCGGCCGGCACACCGGTGGCCGCCGCCGGGGACGTGCGCTCCGGGATCTTCCCCCGCTCGTCCAACAAGCCGATGCAGGCGATCGGGATGCTGCGCGCCGGGCTGCCGCTGACCGACCCGGCCGACGTGGCGCTGGTGTCGGCGAGCCACGCCGGGGAGGAGTTCCACCTGGCCCGGGTCGGCGCGCTGCTGGCCGCCGCCGGGCTGGACGAGTCGGCCCTGCACTGCCCGCCCGACCTGCCCGTCGGCGAGCTGGCCCGGAACGCGGTGCTGCGGGCCGGCGGCGGGCCGACCCGGACGCAGATGAACTGCTCCGGCAAGCACACGGGCATGCTGCTCACCTGCCTGGCTGCGGGCTGGCCCCGCGGCGGGTACTGGCGGCCGGAGCACCCGCTGCAGGTCAGGCTGCGGGCGGCGGTCGAGGAGTTCTGCGGCGAGGAGGCGTCGGCGGTCGGGGTGGACGGCTGCGGCGCTCCCGTGCTCGCCGTCTCGCTGACCGGGCTGGCCCGGGCGTACCTGCGGCTGGTGTCCGGCGAGCCGGGCTCCGTGGAGCGGACCATCGCGGACGCGATGCGGGCCCACCCGGAGATCGTCGGCGGCACCTGGGCGGAGGACACCCGGCTGATGCGCGGGCTGCCCGGCGTGCTGGCGAAGATCGGCGCGGAGGGCGTCATCGCCGCCGCGCTGCCGGGCGTCGGCGCGGTCGCGCTGAAGATCGACGACGGGGCGGGGCGGGCCCGGATGCCGGTCCTGGTCTCCGCGCTGCGCCGGCTGGGCCTCCAGGCGCCGGTCCTCGACGAGTACGCCGAGCAGCCGCTGCTCGGCGGCGGCGTACCGGTCGGGGCGGTCCGCCCCGTCTGGTGAGCCGTGGGGAGGGGCCCCTTGTCGAGGAGGGGCCCCTCCTGCTCACCTCAGGAAGTCCAGCAGGGCGGCGTTGACCGCGTCGGGGCGCTCCAGGGGGAGCAGGTGCCCGGCGTCCGGGACGTCCGGCAGCCGCACCGCGCCGGGCGCCTCGGCAGCGATCCGGTCGGCGAGCCGCCCGATGTCCGGCACGTCGGCGGCGCCGGCGGTGACCAGCACCGGTACGCGCAGCTCCCCGAGCCGCCCGGCCGCCGGCGGGTCGAGTTCGGTCACGTCCACGGCGCTCAGGGTCAGCTCGGAGGCCAGCGCCCGGCGGTCCATCTCCTCGGCGAACCGGATCAGCTCCGGGTCGACGTCCGCGGGCCGGCGGCCGGGGCCGACCACCCAGAAGCGCACCTCGCCGGCCGCGCTGGCCGCGAGGTCCTCGGGATCGGTCTCGCCGACCAGTTCGTCCCAGAGGTCGTTGGCCTCCTCGGACCACTCGTTGCCGGAGACGGCCGTGCCGAAGAGGGCGAGCGAGGCGACCCGCTCCGGGCGCGCCAGCGCGGTGTCGATCGCCACCGCGCCGCCGAACGAGCAGCCGACCAGGGCGGCCCGGGGCAGCTCCAGCGCGTCGAGCAGGCCGGCCACGTCGTCGTGGTGGGCGAACGCGTGGGGCGGCAGTTCGGAGTCGCCGTAGCCGCGCAGGTCCACGGCGATCACCCGGTGCCGCTGGGCCAGGACGGGCACCTGGGCCCGCCACATCCGCCGGTCGGCGATGCCCGCGTGCAGCAGCACCACCGGGCTGCCGTTGCCGGTGTCGTCGTACGCGAGGGACGCGCCGTTGATCTCGATCTTCGTCACGAGGGAACGGTACGGACCGGACGGACGGGCCGCAACGAGCCGGGTGAGACCTCGCTAACTATGGCAAGCGTTCTGCTTGCAGTTGCTAGCGCTCGGGGTTACGGTCGAGGCATGGCCAGTCCCAAGGACCTACCCGACATCGGCGGGTTCATCCGCGATCTGCGCCGCAACGCGAAGATCTCGCTGCGGCAGCTCGCCGAGCAGGCGGGCGTCAGCAACCCGTACCTGAGCCAGATCGAGCGCGGCCTGCGCAAGCCGAGCGCGGAGGTGCTGCAGCAGCTCGCGAGCGCGCTGCGGGTCTCCACCCCCGCGATGTACCTGCGGGCGGGCCTGCTCGACGACAAGGAAGGCCAGGGCGTGCTGGCGGCGATCGCGGTCGATCCCGACCTGACGATGGCCCAGAAGCAGTCGCTCAGCCAGATCTACGAGACGTTCCGGCGGGAGAACGCGCGGCTCGCCGAGGCCACGGCGGCCGCCGGGGCGGCCGGGGCAGCCGCGGACGCCGCAACGAGCGGCGCCGCCGCCCAGGCGGGAACGCCGGCCGCGGCCACGCCGGGCACGGCACCGGAGGCGCCCGCCACGGTCAACCCGGCCGCGACCGGACCCGTCGGCCCGGAGGGCAGCCCGACCGAGGCCGTACTGGAATCCGTTGCCGTCACCGAGGCGGGCCCGGCGCCCGCCCCCGGCAGCGGCACCACCGCGAGGGAGGCCGCCCCGGAGGCGGCCCGGAAGACCGCCGCGGCGGTCGAAGAGGAGAAGTGATGACCCAGCCGAAGACCAACCGCATCCCGGCCCCGCTCTACGCCGCCGCCGGCGCCGGCGACCTGGCGATCGAGCAGCTCCGCAGGCTGCCCGAGGTGGTCACCGACCTCGGCGGCAGGGTCGTCGCCGAGCTGGGCGGCAAGGCCGTCGTGACCGGCTTCGAGCTGCGCCAGAAGGCCACCGAGACCCTGCGTACGGCCAACCAGGCCGCCGCCGAGCTGCGCGGCGGGTCCGTCCCGGCCGAGCTGAACCGGCTCCGCGAGGCGGCCGACCTGAACAAGCTGCGCGCGGTGGCCGACGTCAACCGCCTGCGCGAGGCCGCCGATCCCGACCGGCTGCGCGACCTGGCCGCCCGCAACGCCGCCGCCGTCGTCGCCGGCGCCCAGGCCGCCCAGGAGCGGGCCCTGGCTGCGTACGCGCAGTTGGTGGCCCGTGGCGAGCGGGTGGTCGGTGCCGGCGTGCTGGAGGCCGCCGACACGGTCAACGCCGACATCGAGGCGACCGAGGCCGGGCTGAACGTGGCCCCGGCCGCCACCGCGGCTCCCGCCCCGGCAGCCACCCCGACTCCGGCCCCGGCCGCCGCCCAGGCTCCCACTGCGGCAGCCACCCCGACTCCGGCCCCGGCCGCCGCCCAGGCTCCCACTGCGGCCCCGGCCGGCGACGCCGCCGCCACGGTGGCGAAGACCGGCGCGACGGAGGTCCCGACCCCGGCCGACGTGGCCGAGGTCGCCGAGACCAAGCCGGCCGCCAGGACCCCGCGCACCCGGGCGACCAAGGCGACCGCCACCAAGGCGACCGCCACCAAGGCGACCGCGACCCGGACGACCGCCGGCCGGTCGGCCGCGAGGAGCGCCGAGCCGGCGGACGGCGACACCCCGTCGGCCAAGCTGCCGAGGACCCGGCGCACCCGGCCGACGGCCGAGTGATCCAGCCCGGGCGGATGCCGAAGACGGCCCTGGATGCGTCCCGGCGGACGGATCCGGGGTCGTCGGCATAAGCTTGCCGGCATGGCCATCGCCGCGCCGATCTTCGCCTTCGAGATCCAGTACTGGATCACCACGCTGCTGCTGGTGTTCGCCCTCGTCATCGAGGGGGTGGCACTGGTGCACGCGATCATCCAGCGCGGCGACGCGTTCTCGGCGATCGGCACGCTGCCCAAGGGCGGCTGGGTCGCCATCCTCGCCGTCTGCCTGGTGCTCACCCTGCTGACCCAGAACGTGCTGAACATCTTCGGGCTGATCGGCGTCGCCGCGGCCCTCATCTACCTGCTCGACGTCCGGGCCGGGCTGCGCGACCTGCACGACGGCCGGGGATCGTCCTGGTGAGAGGGTTCCGCTGGCCGCCGCCGCCCGACGGCGGGCCACGGACCTGGGGCCCCGGTCCCGGCGCCCCGCGTACCGGCCGGCCGGCGCTGCCGGAGCCGGAGACCGAGCTGGTGGCCACCCCGCACGGCGTACGGCTGGAGCGGCTCGTCACCGGCGTCGGCGACCCCGTGACGGTGTTCGCGCACGGGCTGGGCAGCGGCATCGCCACCACCCGCCCGTTCGGCAGTGGGGTCACCGGCCGCAAGGTCTTCCTCCAGTTCCGCGGGCACGGCCGCTCCGACTCGCCGCCCGGCCCGTGGAGCTACCTCGACCTGGCCCGCGACCTGCGGGCCGTCGCCGACCTCGAAGGCGCCTCCCGGGCGTTCGGGGCCAGCCTCGGCGCGGGCGCGCTCTGCCGGCTGCTCGCCGAGAGCCCGGAACGCTTCGAGCGGCTGGTCTTCTTCCTCCCGGCGGTGCTCGACCGCCCGCGCGGCCGGGTCGCCCGGGACCGGATCACCGACCTGCTCGACGCGGTGGGCAGCGGTGACGCCTCCGCCGTCGCCGAGGTCGTCTCGTACGAGCTGCCGCCCGCGGTGCGCAACACCCCGGCCGGCTGGGCGTACCTGCGGCAGCGGCTGGACCAGTTGCTCCGCGACGGCCTGGCCCCCGGCCTGGTCACCCTGCCCGACCAGGTGGCCCTGCCGGAGCGGGCGGCGCTGGCGGCGGTGACCGCCCCGGCCCTGGTCCTGGCCTGCGCGGGCGACGACCTGCACCCGGTCGAGGTCGCCGAGCAGCTCGCCGCCGCCCTGCCCCGGGCCACCCTGCACGTGTACGACCGCCCGGGCGTGCTCTGGACGGAACGCGCCGACCTGCGGGAGCGGATCTCCGGGTTCCTCAACGGGTGACGCGTGGGCGCCGACACCGAGGTAGCGGCTTGAGGCGGCTCCCGGCGGCGTACGCCGCCGGGAGCCGTGGCTCAGGCCGACCGCGGGATCAGACCAGGTCGACGCGTTCCCGCTCGATCGGATAGCCGGCCCGTTCGAAGGTGGCGGCCATCGGAGGGTTGGTCTGGTCGGTGGCCGCGACGACCAGCCGGCCGGGCCGGTCGGGCAGCCCGCGGTCCGGGGTCCACCGGTACCGGTACCGCCACACCAGCACGGACATGCCGGCCTCGGTGGCCGCCGCGATCCTGGCCTCGGCCTGGGCGCGGGTCGTCGGGTCGTCGCGCCAGCCGACCGGCAGCGAGATCGAGTACTCGGCCCGCAGCGGCGCGGCACGGAGCAGCCGGACCGCCGCGTCGGCGTCGGTGAAGTCGAACCAGTCGAGCGCCAGCGGGTGGTCGTCGTCCGGCCCGCCCCACCAGGCCGCGCGGGCCACGACGACGCCGTCGCGTAGCGCGACCCAGCTCCACTCGGGGCGGTACTGGCCGGCGGCGACCATGTCGAAATACGTCTCGCCGAACGCGGCGCGCCCGACGAGGCCGGGGTCGGCCAGGGAGTCGAACAGTTTCTCCTCGCCCGCGACGAGCGGGCGGATGACCAGGTCGGTCATGGGTTCCCTTCGGGATGCGGGTGCTCCCGTCAGGACGCCCGCGTCCTCGTGACCGGGTGGGAGCACAGGAATGTCGTGACGGACATGGTGCTCGCCTCCCTGGGGTCGTCGAGGACGCCCGGGAAGCGTACCGACCGGGTGCCACGAGCGCACCGCAATTTTGGCGCCTCAGCGGGCACGCGGCGACCGGACCCTGTGCCGGTTGCCCATGGTCGCTGTCGGCCTGGCGTTGAGATAGACGCTGGGGTATCTTCTGGGCGGGCGTGGGCGCTCGGAGCGCGCCTCCGAGGCGACTTGGGGGAGCTACCAGGTTCGACTCCTGGACGCCAGGCTGTATGACAGGTGCGTACAGCGTGGCGTTTAGGTGTAGAGGACTGGATCTTGTTCAGGACTTCTCCAGAATTTGAGAGGCACAGCGAGAATCTGGCCGCCATTGGACGTGGGCTGACCCAGATCGAGCGAGCACATAAGCATGCAATTCGGCGCAATGATTCAGCCGCTGTGGAGACCCTGGCAAGGCTGCATACGTTGATGCTCGGTGTGATGGCCGAGGCGCGGCTACGCAAGATAGTGGCGGACCCGAACGGCTTCAACGAACGGGAACGTCAACTCATCTGGCGAGTGAATACTCAGGTGGGCCGTTGGCTTGAAGCTGTGGAGTTGGCGTTTCGCAGGCATTACTCAGTTCTGACGCACCTAGCCGTAGACGAGTCGTCTCTTGGTGCGCCAGTCTTCGCGAGATTTCAAGAAGTGCGGGGGTTGCTGTCTGGCGACCTTCAGCCGGTAATCGAAGATCGCAATAAAGATGCCCATGGCCAGTGGGTGTGGCGCCTGAAAAGCCGCAAGGAGAATGAGTTTCAGTCTGACCGGGCACCTTTGCCGCTAAATTACTGTGCCATCGAGAGTCGGCGCAGGGTGATCGTGGTTATAGGTGAACTGGTCCACTTGCTTGTGGTCTCGCAGCCGGGATTCGATCGGCATTACGCGGCCCTCATGAAGCGCCTCGACGAATCTCGCCCTCGCTTGCAAGGTGCTGAATATCCTCAATTTGTCAATCAATTGAGGGCGAGTAAGATTAATTGAGGTGATTGGGGTGGGTTTGCAGGCTGGTCGTGGGTTGCCCGGCCCTGAAGCCTGCGGGCAATGTATGAGCGAAGAGGGCTTGCGATACGCACGCCTCACCCCTGAAGAAAACCGGACGTCGGCTGTCAGGTATTGCTGACACGCTCGGCCGCATGACGACGAAACCCCTGACAGGGAAGATCGCGCTCGTCGCCGGGGCGACGCGGGGCGCCGGCCGGCAGATCGCGGTGCAGCTCGGGGCGGCCGGGGCGACCGTCTACGCCACCGGGCGCAGCAGCCGGGAAGGCCGGTCCGAGATGGACCGGCCGGAGACCATCGAGGAGACCGCCGAGCTGGTCACCGCCGCCGGCGGCACCGGCATCGCGGTACGGGTCGACCACCTCGTCCCCGAGCAGGTCCGCGACCTGGTCGCCCGCATCGACGCCGAGCAGGGCCGGCTGGACGTGCTGGTCAACGACATCTGGGGCAGCGACCCGCTGATCACCTGGGAGAAGCCGGTGTGGGAGCAGCCGCTGGACGCCGGCTTCCGCACCCTGCGGCTGGCGGTCGACACCCACATCGTCACCAGCCACTTCGCCCTGCCGCTGCTGATCCGCAACCGCGGCGGGCTGGTGGTGGAGGTCGGCGACGGCACCCGGGAGTACAACGACAGCCACTACCGGCTGTCGGTCTTCTACGACCTCGCCAAGACCTGCGTGAACCGGCTCGCCTTCACCCAGGCCCACGAGCTGGAGCCGCACGGCGGCACTGCCGTGGCGCTCACCCCGGGCTGGATCCGGTCCGAGTCGATGCTGGAGCACTTCGGGGTCACCGAGGAGAACTGGCGCGACGGCGCGGCCAAGGACACGCACTTCCTCATCTCGGAGACCCCGGCGTACGTCGGGCGGGCCGTCGCCGCGCTCGCCGCGGACGAGAACCGGGCCCGCTGGAACGGCAGGTCCCTGTCCAGCGGCGAGCTGGCCCGGGTGTACGGCTTCACCGACCTCGACGGCAGCCAGCCGGACGGCTTCCGGTACATCGTGGAGGTCGTCGAGGCCGGGAAACCGGCCGACGTCACCGGCTACCGCTGACCGTCCCGGCCGGCCCCGGCCGCCCCGGCCGCGCCGGCCGGGTGGGCCGGGGCCCGCCCGTCAACCCGTCCCGCCCGTCAACCCGTCCCGCCCGTCAACCCGTCCCGCCCGTCAACCCGTCCCGCCCGTCAACCCGTCCCGCCCGGTTCGCCGTACAGCGCGGCGAGCCGGGCGGCGGCCCCCGCCAGCCGCTCGCGCAGCCCCGGCGGATCGAGCACCTCCACCTCCGGCCCGAGCCGCAGCAGCAGGTCGTACGCCACCTCGGCGGACTCCACCGGCAGCCGGGTCATCACCCAGCCGTCCGCGTCGGGCTCGCCGGCGGCGCGCGCCGCCTCGTCGTACGCGAAGGGAGCCTCCGCCACCCAGCGCAGCGCACGCAGGCCGGCGGGGCTGAGCCGGACGGTGACCTCGGCCCGGAGCATGCCCCGCAGGAACGCCTCGGCCTGCTCCCGCCAGTATCCGCCCAGGTCGAAGGCGTCGTCCCGGTCGAACGTCTCCTCGCCCGCCGCCACCTCGACGACCCGGTCCACGCGGTAGGTGCGCATCCCGTCGCCGACCCGGCCGATCAGATACCAGACGCCGCTCTTGAGCACCAGCCCGTACGGCTCCACCCGCCGGACGACCTCCCGATCGCCGCGCCGGTAGCGTAGTTCGACCACCCGGTCCCGCCATACCGCGCGGGCCAGCTCGGCCAGCCACGGCGGCGGCGTCGCGTCCCGGAACCAGCCCGGCACGTCCAGGTGGAACCGCTGGCCCGTGCGGGCCGGGGCGTCGCGCAGCGCGGGCGGCAGCGCGGCCAGCACCTTCAGCTCGGCCGAGGCGACCGCGTCGGCGAGCCCCATGTCCCCGGCCGGCCCGGGAAGCCCGGCCAGGAACAGCGCCTCCGCCTCGTCGCGGGTGAGCCCGGTCAGCCGGGTCCGGTACCCGCCGAGCAGCCGGTAGCCGCCGGCCCGGCCCCGGTCGGCGTACACCGGCACCCCGGCGGCGGACAGCGCCAGCACGTCCCGGTACACCGTCCGCTCGGAGACCTCCAACTCCCGCGCCAGTTCGGCGGCCGTCATCGTCTCCCGGGACTGGAGCAGCAGCACCAAGGAGATCAACCGCGAGGCCCGCACCCGCCCATTGTGTCCGGCCGGGTTGGGCCGCGGCGGTTAGGCTCTGCGGTCGTGGACACCGCCAGCAGCATCGCCGCGCCCGTGACCAGCGCCGTACGCCGGTTCTTCGCCGGGGTCGGGCTCCTGCTGCGCGGCATCGGCCTGTACGTCCGCAGCCCCGGCATGATGCTGCTCGGGGTCGTCCCGGCGCTGATCTCCGGGGTGCTCTTCGTGGGGGCGTTCGCCACCCTGGTCTACTTCGTGGACGACCTGGCCGCGCTGGTGACGCCGTTCGTCGACGACTGGTCGACCACCGCCCGCAGCCTGGTCCGGGTGGTCGCCGGGCTGGCCCTCCTCGGGCTCGCCGCGCTGCTCGGGGTGCTCACCTTCACCGCGGTCACCCTGGCCATCGGCGACCCGTTCTACGAGAAGATCTCCGAGCTGGTGGACGACCGGTACGGCGGCACCCCCGGCGAGGTCGAGGTGCCGTTCTGGGCGTCGCTGCGGCGCAGCGTCGTCGACTCGCTGCGGCTCGTCGCGATCTCGGTGTCGATCGGCATCCCGCTCTTCGTGGCCGGATTCATCCCGGTGGTCGGTCAGACGGTCGTACCGGTGATCGGGGCGGCGATCGGCGGCTGGTTCCTCGCGTTGGAGCTGGCCGGGGCGCCGTTCTACCGGCGGGGCATGCGGCTGCCGGAGCGCCGGGCGCTGCTGAAGGCGGACCGGCCCACCACCCTCGGCTTCGGGGTGGCTGTCTTCGTCTGCTTCCTCATCCCGCTCGGCGCGGTGCTGGTCATGCCGGCCGCGGTGGCGGGCGCCACGCTGCTCGCCCGCCGGTCGCTCGGCCAGCCCATCGAGTCCGTCCAGGGGCGCTGACATGGAGATCATCCTGGTCCAGGGGGACATCACCGCCCAGCGGGTCGACGCGATCGTCAACGCTGCCAACTCGTCGCTGCTCGGGGGCGGGGGAGTGGACGGCGCGATCCACCGGCGCGGCGGGCCGGCCATCCTGGCCGAGTGCCGGGCGCTGCGCGCGTCCCGGTACGGCCGGGGGCTGCCGACCGGCCAGGCGGTCGCCACCACCGCCGGCGACCTGCCGGCCCGCTGGGTGGTGCACACGGTCGGCCCGGTGTACTCGTCCGCCGAGGACCGGTCGGCGCTGCTGCGCGACTGCTACGCAAACAGCCTCGCCGTCGCCGACGGGCTGGGCGCGGCCACCGTGGCCTTCCCCCTGATCTCGGCCGGCGTCTACGGCTGGCCGGTCTCCGACGCCGTACGCCAGGCGCTCGCCGTGCTGCGGGCCGCGTCCCCCTCGGGCGTCACGGAGGCCCGCCTGGTCCTCTTCGGAACCCCGACGTACGAGGTGGCCCGCCGACTCATCTCGGCATGACGGGCCGCGCCGCTGGCGTGTGGACAACTTCGGGGAAGATGCTGCCCGTCGGCCGCCGCATGCAGCATCTTCCCCGAAGTTGCGGGGGCGTTGGGGCGGTGTGGGGTCGAGCCGTGCGAGAGAATGGGGTGAAACGCCTTATATCGGGCATAGGTTGTTGAGCGGTGGGGTGCTTCGGAAGTGACAGTGGTGCGAGTGACGCGGGCCGTCCGGACGACGGCGGCCTCGTTGGCCGTACTCGGGGCGGCCGGCCTGGTCCGGGGCGAGCCGCGACCGACGCCCGCCGCGGCCCACGTCGCCGCGTCGCCCACGTCGGGCGCCGCTGCCACGTCGGGCGCCGCTGCCACGTCGTCCGCTGCCGCCACGTCGTCCGGGTGGCCGCCGCCCGGCCCCCGTACCCTGATCGAGATCAGCCCCGGGCAGGTGCCGGCGCGGGCGGGGACACGCGAGGCGTTCTGCTCGCCCGGCCTGGGCGGCGGGCCCCTGCCCGGTGAGGACGTCTGGGCCTTCGGCCTGCCCGCAGACGGCGCCGCGGCCCGGTTCCTCGCGGTGACGCCCCTGTTCGCCACCCCGGACGGTGGGCCGGTGGCCCTGGCGCTGCCCAGCGAGGGCGGCGTGCTCGCGGACGACCGGGGCGCGAGCGTGGCATGGGTGCGCGTGCCCGCGGGCTGGACCCTGGTGGGCGCGACGGCGACGGTCGCCGGGGACGTCGACCACTTCGCGCTCGCCGGACTCTGCCCGGCGCGCGCGGCCTGAGTGTCGGTCACCCGCCCCGCAGGCAGGACCACTGGCTGGCGATCGGCCGGTAGCCGAGCCCTGCGTTGATCGCCAGCATCGGTGCGTTCGCCGCGTCGTTCGAGGTGTACGCGACGCGGACGCCCCCGGCGGCGGCCCGGTGCAGGGCGACCGCAGCGCCGTGCCGATGCCGCTGCGGCCATGCGCGGGGTGGACGTGCAGCAGCGACACCTCGCCGAACCCCGCCTCGGACGTCCGGCCCGCGCGGTACGCCGACATCCAGCCGACCACCTCACCGACCACCTCCGCGGGCCGGGCGGCGCGGATCACCGGTCCGCCCCCGGCATCGACGTGTGTCACGGGATCGCTCATCCGCGCGACGCTAGCCGCACCGGCGGCCCCGCCGCGACGCCATTTACGCCGAGTCGCGGACCACCAGCTCCGTCGGCAGCAGCAGCGCCTGCTCCACCGTCTCGCCCGCCGCGATCCGGAGCAGTTGCCGGGTCATCGCCCGGCCCAGCTCCACGATCGGCTGCCGGATCGTGGTCAGCGGCGGGTCGGTGTACGCCGCCGTCTCGATGTCGTCGAACCCGACCACCGCCACGTCGTCCGGCACCCGCCGCCCCGCCTCCCGCAGCGCGCGCAGGGCCGCGTGCGCCATCAGGTCCGACGCGGCGAACACCGCGTCCAGATCGGGGTGCTCGGCGAGCAGTTGCCGCATCGCGGCGGTGCCGGACTCCCGGGTGAAGTCGCCGTACGCGACAAGCTCCGGCAGGCCGGCCGCGGCGACCGTCTCCCGGTACCCGACCAGCCGCTCGATTCCGGCGACCATGTCCCGCGGGCCGGCGATGCTGGCGATCCGCCGCCGCCCGGAGTCGATCAGGTGCCGGACGGCCCGGGTGACCCCGCCGACGTGGTCGACGTCGACGTAGGGCAACTCGGCGCCGTCCAGCGGCCGGCCGCTGCACACCACCGGGATGCCCAGCCGGGCCAGCTTCGCCGGCAGCGGGTCGGCCCCGTGCAGCGAGGCGAACAGCACCCCGTCGACGTGCCGCCCGCTCGTGTACCGCTCCACCCGGGCGTGCCCGGCCGGCGAGCCGGCCAGCATCAGCACGAGCTGCTTGTCGGCCGCCTCCAGCTCCTGGCTGACGCCCCGGATGATGCCCGGGAACACCTGGTCGTCGGAGAAGACCCGGGTGGCCGCCTCGGGCAGCACCAGGGCGATCGAGTCGGTCCGCTGGGTGACCAGGCTGCGGGCGGCCAGGTTCGGTACGTACCCCAGCTCGGCCACCGCCCGGCGGACCGCCTCCTGGATCGGCTCCGCGACCGTGGTGGAACCGTTCACCACGCGGGAGACGGTCGCCCGGGACACCCCGGCGAGCCGGGCCACCGCCTCCAGGGTCGGCCGCTGCGCCGTCGTCATCGCCCGTGCTCACCGCCTCGTCACAGCCCGTTCCGGGAGATCACCTCCTGGTACCACCGGGCGCTGGACTTTGGCGTGCGCCGCTGGGTCAGGTAGTCGACGTGGACGATCCCGAACCGCTTGCGGTACCCCTCGGCCCACTCGAAGTTGTCCAGCAACGACCATACGAGATAGCCGCGCAGATCCACGCCCCGGGCGATCGCGGCGTGCGCGGCGCGCAGGTGCCCATCGAGGTAGGCGATCCGGTCGGTGTCGTCGACGCCCCCGTCCGGCCCCCGCGCGTCGGGGAACGCCGCGCCGTTCTCGGTGATCAGCATCGGCAGGCCCGGGTAGTCGGTGGCGATCCGCACCAGCAGCCGGGTGAGCCCGGCCGGCTCGATCATCCAGCCCATCTCCGTCAGCGGGCCGGTCGGCGGCAGGAACTCCACCGCCCGCTCGGTGCCCGGAAACGCGTCGTCGCCGGCCCCGTCCGGGCGTCCCGCGACGTACAACGGCGTGTAGTAGTTGATCCCGAGCAGGTCGATCGGGGCGGCGATCGTCTTCTCGTCCCCGTCCCGCACGAACGTCGGCTCGACCAGCCGGCTCACGTGTTCCAGCACGTCGTCCGGGTAGCCGGCGCCGGTCAGCGGGTCCAGGAAGATCCGGTTCTGCAGGCCGTCGACCAGGCGGACGGCGGCGGCGTCCGCCGCGCTGTCCGGGTCCGCCGGGCGCACGTCCGCCGGGTTCAGGGTGATCCCGACGACCTCCGCGCCGGCCGCGCGCAGCGCCCGGGCCGCCAGGCCGTGCGCGAGCAGCAGATGGTGTACGGCGGTGAAGGCCGCCCCGGCGTCGGACTCCCCGGGCGCGTGCACGCCGCTGCCGTACCCCAGGTACGCCGAGCACCACGGCTCGTTGAGCGTGGTCCAGGTGCGGATCCGGTCGCCGAGCCGGGCGTGCACGGCCGTGGCGTACGCGGCGAAGTGCTCGGCGGTCTCCCGCGCGGTCCAGCCGCCCCGGTCACCGAGGGCCTGCGGTAGGTCCCAGTGGTACAGCGTGACGATCGGGTCGATCCCCCGGGCCAGCAGCGCGTCGGTCAGCCGGTCGTAGAAGTCCAGGCCGCGCGGGTTGACCGGGCCGGTGCCGTCCGGCTGGACGCGGGGCCAGGCGATCGAGAACCGGTACGCACCCAGCCCCAGCTCGGCCATCAGGGCAACGTCGTCGGCGTACCGGTGATAGTGGTCGCAGGCGACGTCGCCGGTGTGCCCGGCGAACACCCGGCCCGGCGTACGGCTGAAGGTGTCCCAGATGGACGGCCCGCGGCCGTCGTCGCGGGCCGCGCCCTCGATCTGGTACGCCGCCGTGGCCGCGCCCCACACGAACCGGTCGGGAAATCGAAGCTCGCTCACGCACCCTCCAGGGGGAAAGGAAGGGCCCTCTTGCCCTCGGCGGAGCAGGGGCTTTGTCGACACGCGCGACCGCCCCGCGCCCGCCGCTCGGCGGGCCGGGCGGGCGGCGTCAGCCGGTGCGCAGGCCGTCGAGCAGGCTCCGGTCGCCGCTCACGCCGAGGGTGTCGAAGCTGATCCGCCCCCAGAGGGCCAGCAGCAGGTCGCTGGCCGTGCCGGTGACCTCGACCCGGGCGCGGTGCTCGTCGTGGTCGAGGATGGTGGCGGTGTCCAGCAGCGCGACGCCCTCGCCGCGCAGCCGCAGGTACCAGTCCTGGGCCGCGTCCGGCGCGCTGAGGTGCACCACTCCGTGCCACTGCCCCGCGACCTTGCGGCGGCCGGCCGGGAGCCAGGTGTCCAGCACCTCGCTCACCCCGTCGGCGGCGAGCTTGGCCTCGATCGGCTCGCCGGCGGCGACGGCGAGCTGGGCGTCCCAGCGGTGCACGGCCGTCTCGTGGGCCATCCGGCGCGGCCAGAAGGCGGCCTTCTTCGGCTGCGGCGCCCAGTTCCAGGCCGGCGCCTCCGGGTCCAGCCCGTCGAGGAGAGCCATCAGCCGGTCGTACCCCTGCTGCCAGAACTCCAGCGGGCTGACGCCGGCGGGCGGCTCGCCCAGCCCTCGGCGGTCCGGCGGGGTGGTCCCGCCGGCGCCGGCGACCGAGTGGACCCAGTGGTAGACGCCGCCGAGGTGCCGCGTCAGGTCGGCGACCGTCCAGCCGGGGCAGGAGAGCACGGGTGTCTCTGGAGGCGCCTCCGCGACGGCGGCGGCGAACACGGGACCCTCCGCCCGGAGCGCGCCGATCCAGAAATCCTTCGTGCCGTGCAGTCTGCTCATCGCGATCCTCCCGGGCGACCGGGCCACCAGTGGGTGCCGCGGCTTCCCCTCAGCCTAGGGTGAAAGGCGTGTCAGACGTTAGTGCCCAGCCCGCCGCCGAAGGCCACACCGATCACCCTGTGTCGCTGGCTGAATACACCACGTTGCGCCTCGGTGGCGCCGCGGGGCGGCTCGAGACCGCTGCCAGCGCCGAGGAGATCGTACAAAAGGTGCAGGAGGCGCGCCTGCGGGACGAGGAGGTGTTGATCCTCGCCGGGGGCAGCAACGTGGTCGTCGGCGACGCCGGCTTCCCCGGCGCGGTCGTCCTGGTGCGCTCTCGGGGGCTGCGGGTGGTCGCGGAGGACGGCGACGAGGTCACGGTACGGGTCGAGGCGGGCGAGCCCTGGGACGACCTGGTCGCCGCCACCGTCGCCAACGGCTGGTCCGGGCTGGAGTGCCTGTCCGGCATCCCCGGCTCGGCCGGCGCCACCCCCATCCAGAACGTCGGCGCGTACGGCCAGGAGGTGGCCGAGACGATCACCGGCGTCCAGGTGTACGACCGCACCGACGGCGCCGTGGGCCGGATCGACGCGGCCGACTGCGGGTTCGCGTACCGGTCGAGCGTCTTCAAGTACAGCAGCCGCTGGGTGGTGCTGTCGGTCGACTTCCGGCTCGTTCGCTCGCCGCTGTCCGGCCCGGTCCGCTACGCGGAACTGGCCCGGACGCTCGGCGTCGAGGTGGGCGACCGGGTGCCCCTGGCGGACGCCCGGGCCACCGTGCTGCGGCTGCGGGCCGGCAAGGGCATGGTGCTCGACCCGGCCGATCCGGACACCCGGTCGGTGGGCTCGTTCTTCACCAACCCGGTGCTGGACCGGGAGTCGTACGAGCTGTTCCGCGGGCGGATCGCCGGCCTGGAGAAGGTGCCGCACTGGCCCGGCGCCGGCGACACGGTGAAGCTCAGCGCGGCCTGGCTGATCGAGCACGCCGGCTTCCCCAAGGGGTATGCCGGCCCGGAGGGGGTCGCCATCTCCAGCAAGCACACTCTGGCGCTCACCAACCGCAGCGGCACGGCCAGCACGGCGGCCCTGGTCGCCCTGGCCCGGGACATCCGCGACGGCGTCCATGCCCGCTTCGGCGTAACTCTCCACCCGGAACCCGTCTTGATCAACTGCACCATCTGACCCCCTTTCTCCGCGATCTTGCAGTTTCCGCCCCGAGATAAGGGGCGAAAGCCGCGAACCGGGGGCACAAAGTGCAAGATTGCGGGGGATCTAGCGGGGGGCGACCGTGGGCCAGGGGACCGTGAGTTCGCCGTGGCGCCAGCGGCGGGGGCCGTCCACGATCGGCCAGCCCGCCTCGCGGACCGCCGCGACCGTGCGCAGCCAGCGCTGCCTCGGTCCGAAGGGGGCGTACGGGGCGGCGGCACGCCAGGCGTCGTCCAGGGCGCGGATCAGGTCGTGGACGGGCTCGCCGGGAACGTTGCGGTGGATCAGCGCCTTCGGCAGCCGTTCGGCCAGTTCGGCGGGGCCGGTCAGGGCGGTGAGCTTCGCGGCCAGGGTGAGCGTACGGGGGCCGTCCGCGTCGATCAGCAGCCACCCGCCGAGCCGGCCCAGCTCGTCGCACGTGCCCTCGACCAGCAACCCGCCCGGGGCCAGCCGCTCCGTGACCGCCCGCCAGGCGCCCGCGACCTCGCCCTCGTCGTACTGGCGGAGCACGTTGCACGCGCGAACCAGCGCGGGACGCAGCCCGGCCAGCTCGAACCCGCCCCGGGCGAAGGTGAGCCGGGGCGGGTCGGCGGCGGACTGCGCGGCGGCCACGCGTACCGGATCGATCTCCAGCCCGACGACCCGCACGTCGGCGCGGACCCCGGCCGCCAGCCGGGCCCGCAGCTCCACGGCGGTGACCGGGGTGGCGCCGTAGCCCAGGTCCACCACCAGCGGGTCGGCCGCGGACCGCAGCCGATCGCCGCAGGTCTCGACGATCCAGTTGTCCACCCGGCGCAGCCGGTTGAGGTTCGTCGTCCCGCGGGTGACGACGCCCTGGGGCTTCATCAGCTCCGGCTGTCCGGCACCCGGTGCACCTTGTGCTGGGCGGCCTGGGCCAGCGGGCGCACCACGAGCCGGTCGACATTGACGTGGTGCGGCCGGGTGGCGCACCACGCGATGCAGTCCGCGACGTCCTCGGCGACCAGCGGCTCGGCCACCCCGGCGTAGACCGCCGCCGCCCGATCGGCGTCGCCGTCGAAGCGGACCAGGCCGAACTCGTCGGTCCGCACCATGCCCGGGTCGATCTCGATCACCCGCACCGGCCGGCCGCACAGCTCCAGGCGCAGCGTGCCGGCGACGGCGGTCTGGGCGTGCTTGGCGGCGCTGTAGCCGCCCCCGCCCTCGTACACGACGAGGCCGGCGGTCGAGGAGACGATCACGATCGTCCCGGCCCCGGACGCCTCCAGCGCGGGCAGCAGCGCCTGGGTGACCCGGAGCGTGCCGAGGACGTTGACGTCGTACATCCACTGCCAGTCGCCGACCGAGCCGGACTCCACCGGGTCGAGCCCGCGCGCGCCGCCGGCGTTGTTCACCAGCAGGGTGACCGGCCCGGGGGCGGCCGCGGCGGCCGCGGCCAGGCCGGCGACCGACTCGTCGGACGTGACGTCGCACGCGACGGCGGTGGCCGCCCCGCCGGCCGCCTCGACCTTCGCGACCAGTTCGGCGAGCCGGTCCGTGCGGCGGGCGGCGGCGAGCACGTGGAACCCCTCGGCGGCCAGCCGGCGGGCGGTGGCGGCGCCGATCCCGCTGGAGGCGCCGGTGACGATCGCGACAGAGGTCATCGGGCCATTGTCGCCCGGCTGGCCGAGGCGGGCGCCGCCGGGCCGGCGAGCCGGGTGCCGGTGGGCCGGGCAGCCGGACGCCGGTGGGCCGGGCAGCCGGACGCCGCCGGGCCGGGCAGCCGGACGCCGCCGGGCCGGGCAGCCGGACGCCGCCGGGCCGGGGCACCCGGGCGCCGGTGGCCCGGAAGGTGCGCCAGGAACGGGCGTGATGAGGTCCGTCACGCCTGAGGGCCGCCGGCACGCATTTCCCGTGCCCGATGGGGAAGATGACATCCGGCGCGCGAGTTGACCGAGACAGCGCCGGTCGTGCGGGACGGCAGCAACCGTGACAGAGGGAGCGGACGTGGCGGAATTGCACACCGGTGTCGGTCGTCAGCGGGGTGCCCGGCCGTGGCCGCGGCCACGGCGCATCGCCACCGTCTCGGTCCACACCTCGCCCCTGCACCTGCCCGGGACGGGCGACGCGGGTGGCATGAACGTCTACATCCTGGAGATCGCGCGCCGGCTGGCCCAGGCCGATGTCGAGGTGGAGATCTTCACCCGGGCCACCTCCGGCGACCTGCCGCCGGTGGTCGAGATGGCCCCGGGCGTGCACGTCCGGCACGTCACCGCCGGCCCGCTCGAAGGGCTGACCAAGGAGGAGCTGCCCGGGCAGCTCTGCGCGTTCACCGCCGGGGTGCTGCGCGCCGAGGCGGTCCGCCCGCCGGGCCACTACGACCTGATCCACTCCCACTACTGGCTCTCGGGGCAGGTCGGCTGGCTGGCCAAGGAGCGCTGGGGGGTGCCGCTGGT
The DNA here is from genome assembly GCF_043198215.1 of Micromonospora sp. NPDC048830. NCBI lineage: Bacteria > Bacillati > Actinomycetota > Actinomycetes > Micromonosporales > Micromonosporaceae > Micromonospora > Micromonospora sp. NPDC048830. The sequence goes on along the minus strand of NZ_JBICUP010000014.1, from coordinate 105,633 downwards.
GCACACCGCGCACACCCTGGCCAAGGTGAAGAACGCGCAGCTCGCCGCCGGGGACCGGCCCGAGCCGAAGGCCCGGGTGATCGGCGAGGAACAGGTGGTGGCCGAGGCCGACCGGCTGGTCGCCAACACCCGCGTCGAGGCCCACGACCTGCTGCACCGGTACGACGCCGACCCGGCCCGGGTCGCCGTGGTCGAGCCCGGCGTGGACCTGGACCGGTTCCGCCCCGCCGCCGGGGACCGGCGCGCCGCGGCGCTCGCCGCCCGCCACCGGCTGGGGCTGCCCACCGAGGGGTACGTGGTGGCCTTCGTCGGCCGCATCCAGCCCCTGAAGGCGCCCGACGTGCTGATCCGCGCCGCCGCCGCGCTGCGCGAGCGCGATCCCCGGCTCGCCGACGAGCTGACCGTGGTCATCGTCGGCGGCCCCAGCGGCAGCGGGCTCGACCGGCCCACCGCCCTGATCGAGCTGGCCGCCTCGCTGGGCGTCGCCGACCGGGTGCGCTTCCTGCCGCCGTGCACCGGCGACGACCTGCCGGCCGTGTACCGGGCCGCCGACCTGGTCGCGGTGCCGTCGCACAACGAGTCGTTCGGGCTGGTCGCGCTGGAGGCCCAGGCGTGTGGTACACCGGTGCTGGCCGCCGCCGTCGGTGGCCTGGTGACCGCCGTCCAGGACCAGGTCAGCGGCGTGCTCATCGACGGCCACGACCCGGTCGACTGGGCCCGTACGCTGGCGCGCCTGCTGCCCGACCCGGTACGCCGGGCCGCGCTGGGCCGGGGCGCCCAGCAGCACGCCCGCAGCTTCTCCTGGGACCGCACGGTCACCCGCCTGCTCGCCGTGTACGGCGAGGCGATCGCCGAGCACCGGGGTCGGCTGGCCAGCAGCCTCGCCGGCGGCCCGGCCCTCACCTGCTCCTGGTGAGGGGCGCACTCCTGGTGAGCGGGGCGCACGACAGGGCGCGCTCGTAGAGTGGGCCGGATGAGCCGGAAGAGCGAAGTGGCCGCCCTGATCGAGTCGGTCTGCGCCGAGCGGGAGCTCGCCGTCGAGTCCACGGGCGAGGCGTCGTACGCGGTCACCCTGCCGGGCACGCACAAGCTGAAGACGGTCTGCAACCTGATCGTCGGCGAGCACGCGCTGCGGATCGAGGCGTTCGTGATGCGCCAGCCGGACGAGCGGCGCGAGGAGCTGTGGGCGTGGCTGTTGCAGCGCAACGCCCGGATGTACGGGGTGTCCTTCTCGATCGACGCCGTCGGCGACGTCTACCTGACCGGCCGGGTCAACCTCGCGGGGCTGGACGAGGACGAACTGGACCGCCTGCTCGGCGCCGTGCTGACGTACGCCGACGAGTCCTTCGACACCATGCTGGAGATCGGCTTCGGCACCGCCATCCGGAGGGAGTGGGAGTGGCGGGTCAGCCGGGGCGAGTCGACGGCCAACCTGGCCGCGTTCGCCCACCTCTTCGAGACATCGTCCGCCGCGAAGGCGGCAGCGGCAGGTAAGGCACCGGATGGAGGTTCGGAGTCGTCCTGACGGGTATGCCGCACCGCGCGGTGCGGCACTGGGATCGACCGCGCGCCGAGGACGGACTGTCGAGGAGCGTGAGCGTCCCATGGCTCAGCGGAACAGCTCAGGTCGCGGCGGGGCTGCGACCGCGACCAGACGGCAGGTGGGCAACCAGACCCCGGACACCCCGCAGATCTCCGAGTCGGAGATCTCCCGGATGAAGGTGGACGACATCCGCGGCCAGTTGCGGCGGCGCGGCGTCTCCGGGATCTCCGCGCTGCGCAAGCCGGAACTGGTGAAGACCCTGGCCCGGACGCTGCGCGCCGAGGGCCGCGCGGGCGGCGCGGCGCGGGGCGCGACAGGGCCCGCCGGCCGGGCCACCGGAAAGAAGGCCGCGGCCGGCGCGCGGAAGGCCGCCGGGGGCGCCCGGAAGACGACGACGGCGCGCGCCAAGGCCGCGCCGGCCCCGGCCCGCAAGGCCGCGGCGAAGAAGGCGGCTCCGGCCACGAAGGCGGCGGCGAAGAAGGCGCCCGCCAGGAAGGCCGCGGCGGCGAAGAGGGCGGCACCAGCGAAGAAGGCCGCGGCGGCGAAACGGGCGGCGCCCGCGAAGAAGGCACCAGCGAAGAAGGCACCAGCGAAGAAGGCGGCGGCGAAGAAGGTGGCGCCCGCGACGAGGGCCGCGGCGAAGAAGGCGCCACCCACGAGGAAGGCCGCAGCGAAGAAGGCCCCCGCCAGGGCGGCCGCCCCGGCGAAGAAGGCCGCCACGGCGAAGGCGACAGCGGCCGGACGCGGCCGGCGGGCCGCCGCCGCGCCGGCCCGGAGGACGGCGACCGCACCGGCGCGTACGGGCACCAGGACCGGCCCGACGTCGTCCCGGTCGGTGCGCTCCTCCCAGGTGATCACCTCGCTCCAGGACCGGCCGGAGCGTCCGGGGCGCAGCCTGGTGACGACCAACCACGACGTGATCCGGCGTTGGGCGCAGGAGCGCAACGCCCGTCCGGCCACGATCGCCGGCACGGAGCGGGAAGGTCGCCCGGGTGTGCTGACGTTCAACATGCCGGGCTACCGGGAGAGCAGCCGGGTCCGCGAGGTCAGCTGGGACGACTGGTTCCGGACGTTCGACGAGCGCCAGGTGAACCTCATCTACCAGGAGCAGATGCGGGACGGCCGGCAGAGCAACTTCTTCCGTACGGAGTCCCCGCATCGTGAGGACGCCTGAGCGTTTGCGGGAATGCGGGGCGGGTAGACGCTGTTGGCCAACGAAGAGCCCGATGAGGCGGTGACCGGTATCGGACGGCGGTGCTGTGACCGGCGAGACAGCGATCCGGGTTGAAATCCGTAATCAGGGCGAACTAACTTTATTGCACCACGCTACGCTCGGAAACGTTCGGGGGAGCGGCGGATCGATCAGATCCGTGCACGGGCGAGGCGTGGGGACGGGTGGAGCACACCGTTGGGGGACGGTGCCATCCGTTGGACCGGCGGCGCGAGCGGGCGACGCTTACGGGGGTGAGTGTCGCCCGCCGCCGCCGGGGCACGGTGCGAGCGCCCACCACGGCCCGAGGGCCGAGGTGGGCGCTTTGCGTCTCCGCCTCCGGCGCGCTCCCAGGCTGTCGTCTCCGGGCCGGCCCCGAGTGTGGGCCCGTTTCAAGGCCGCCTCTTCACCGAAGATGTGGTCTGCCGGCGCCCTGATGGTGCAGTTTCGGGGAAGTTGTTCGAATCTTGGGGCCGGCAATCCCGCGGCAGCGGCTCAGTGCGTGGCAGCGGCCGCGTGCGTGCGGCGACGTTCGTCCCTGCTCGTACCCCGGAGCAATCAGACCTGCCAGGATTGGCCGCATGTCTTCTGATCTTGACCGCTCGTCCGGGCCTGCCGGCCAGTCTGTGGCCAGCGACTACGACAGCTTCGCCGAGGCGTACGCGGCCGAGACCGAGTCCAACCTCATCAACGGCTACTACACCCGGCCCGCGATGCTGGACCTGGCTGGCGACGTGGCCGGGCGGCGGATTCTCGACGTCGGCTGCGGAGCCGGCCCCCTGCTCACGGCACTGGGCGAGCGCGGCGCCATCGTGACCGGCATCGAGCCCAGCGCCAAGATGCTGGACCTGGCCCGGCAGCGGCTCGGCGATGGCACGGCCCTGTATCAGGGCGGACTGGGCGGCGATCCGCTGCCGTTCCCCGACGCCGCGTTCGACGATGTCATCGCGTGCCTGGTCCTTCACTACCTCGAGGACTGGCAGGCGCCGCTCGCCGAGTTGCGGCGCGTGCTCGTACCCGGCGGCCGACTCATCGTGGCCGTCAACCACCCCTTCGTCTACCACCTGATCAGGCCCGAAGGCGACTACTTCGCGACCGAACAGTGGTCCGACGAGTGCACCTTCAGCGGCCAGCCCGCCGTGCTGACGTACTGGCACCGACCACTGCACGCGATAACCAGGGAGTTCACCGCAGCCGGCTTCCGGATCGCCGTCGTGAGCGAACCACCTCCCGCACCCGGTGCCCGCGAGGCGTTCCCCGACCTCGTGACCTCCCCCTCGGGGTACATCCTGTGCTTCCTGTTCTTCGTCCTCGAGGCTGCCTAGTGCGACGGCGCGCAACGACCGGGCGAACGTAGGCCTGATCCGGCACCAGGAACCGCCGGGGCGGCGCGCCAGCGTGTCGCCGGTTATCGCGCCCCGGCGGGGGCGACCGGGCGTCGGCCCGGGTCGGTGGCGTCCGGGGCGTACCCAGGGGTGGCCGGCTCGATCGGCGCGGCGGGCGCGCTGGCCGCGACCTCGGCCACCTGCGGCGCCGGGGGCCGCACCTCGCCGACGGGCTCGACCCGCGTGGCGGCCGGGCGCAGCGCGACGGCCCGCCGCTCCCGGGCCGGCCCGGAGACCAGGTGCGCGACGGCGACGAGGGCGCCGACCGCCGCGCAGCCCAGCCAGAGCGTCGCGTTGCCGGCCTGCTGGCGGACCAGGCCGCCGAGGATCGGGGCGGTCGCCCCGGCGATCTGCCAGGACAGCGAGAACACGCCCTGGTACCGGCCCCGCAGGTTTGCGGGGGAGAGCTCCGCGATCAGGGTGGAGTTGGACGGCGAGTTGAGCATCTCGCCGACGGTCCAGATCAGCACGGTCACCGCGTAGAGCCAGGCGGCGTCGGCGAACGCGGTCAGGCCGAAGCCGACGCCCATCACCAGGGCGGCCAGGGCGAGCACGTGCGAGCGGCTGCGCCCCCGGATCAGCCGCGGGACGAAGAGCTGCCCGGCCACGATCAGCACCCCGTTGAGCGCGATGACCGTCCCGTACGTGGTCGGGGCGAGCCCGTCCTCGCCCATCGCGATCGGCAGCATCGAGATGTGCTGGAGGAAGACCAGCGCGGCGAGCAGGTTGAGCGCGACGAAGCCCAGGTAGACCCGGTCGGTGAGGATGGTGCGCAGCGCGCCCCGCGGGCGGACCGCCCCGGCGCCGGCCGGTACGGCCACGGCCGGGGCCCGGGTCTCCGGCACCTTGCGGAAGATGACCGCGGCGGTGACCACGGTGGTGGCCGCGTCGACCACGAAGAGCAGCAGGTAGCTGGCCTCGGCGGCGAGCCCGGCGAGGATCGCCGCGCTGGCGAAGCCGAGGTTGATGGCCCAGTAGTTGAGCGAGAACGCGCGCAGCCGGTCCCGCTCCGGCACCACGTCGATCATCATCGCGCCGAACGCCGGGCGGGCCGCCTCGGCGAACAGGCCGAGCAGCAGCGCCCCGACCGCGACCGCCCAGAGGTCCCGGGCGAAGCCCAGGGTGAGCATCATGCTCGCCGCGCCGAGGTGGGCGGTGAGTAGCGTCGGCCGCCGGCCCCACCGGTCGGTGAGCGTCCCGCCCAGCGTGGTGCCGACCGCCCCGCCGACGCCCCACAGGCCGAGCACCATGCCGGCCTGGAGCTCGTCGAAGCCGCGTTCCTGGGTGAGGTAGATGGCCAGGAAGACCAGGACGAACGAGCCGAGCCGATTGATCAGGGTGCCGGTCCACAGGTACCAGAAGGTTCTCGGTAAGCCGCCGGTGGTGTCCCGGAACCAGCCCCGCATCGTGCGCACGCCCGCCCCCGCTTCGGTAATGACCGATGTATTCCCTATGCCTTACAACCTAATGTCGGGCGGGAACGCCGGTCACCGGCATTTCCACGTGGTGGTCGTCACGACCGGTCCCCGCGTGTCCGCGCGCGGCGTGCGGCAGGATGATCGGCATGACTGCAAGCGAAGGGCCCACCGTCGGGACGCTGGTCCTGCTGCGGCACGGCGAGAGCGACTGGAATGCCAAGAACCTCTTCACCGGCTGGGTCGACGTCGACCTGACCGCCAAGGGGGAGGCCGAGGCTCGGCGCGGCGGCGAGCTGATGCGCGAGCACAACCTGCTGCCGGACGTGGTGCACACGAGCGTCCTGCGCCGGGCGATCCGCACGGCCGAGCTGGCGCTGAGCGCCGCCGACCGGCACTGGATCGCGGTGCGCCGGTCGTGGCGGCTCAACGAGCGGCACTACGGCGCCCTGCAGGGCAAGAACAAGAAGCAGACCCTCGACGAGTACGGCGAGGAGCAGTTCATGCTCTGGCGCCGCTCGTACGACACCCCGCCGCCGCCGATCGACGACAACGACGAGTGGTCGCAGGTCGGCGACCCCCGGTACGCCCTGCTGCCGACCGAACTGATGCCGCGTACCGAGTGCCTCAAGGACGTCGTCGAGCGGATGCTGCCGTACTGGTACGACTCAATCGTGCCGGACATCCTGGCGGGCCGGACGGTGCTGGTCGCCGCGCACGGAAACTCGCTGCGCGCCCTCGTCAAGCACCTCGACCAGATCGGCGACGAGGCGATCGCCAAGCTGAACATCCCGACCGGGATCCCGCTGCGCTACGACCTGGACAGGCACCTGCGCCCGCTCACCCTGGGCGGGACGTACCTGGACCCGGCCGCCGCCAAGGAGGCCGCCGCCGCGGTCGCCAACCAGGGCCGCTGACGCGACGGAGGGCCCCCGCCGCGGCGGGGGCCCTCGCCTCGGGTGCTCAGCCCGCCGACGGGGCGGGCTGCCCGGTGATCAGGTAGACGACGTGCTCACCGCAGTTCACCGCGTGGTCGGCGAACCGCTCGTAGTAGCGGCCGAGCAGGGTGGCGTCGATCGCCGTCTCCACCCCGTACGGCCAGTCGTCGCCGAGCAGCACCCCGAACAGGCTCTTGTGCAGGTCGTCCATGGCGTCGTCGTCGCGGTCCAGTTCGGCGGCGAGGCCGGCGTCCGGCTTGGCCAGCACCGAGCCGATCTTCGCCGCCATCCGGTCCGCGATGCCCGCCATGTCGGTGAAGACCGGCCGCAGCTCCGCCGGGACGGCCGGCGACGGGTGCCGGCGCAGGGCCGTCTTGGCCACGTGGTCCGCCAGGTCGCCCATCCGCTCCAGGTCGGCGGCGACGTGCAGGGCGGTGATCATCGCCCGCAGGTCGGACGCGACCGGGGCCTGCCGGGCGAGCAGGTCGCAGACCCGCTCCTCGACGTGCCGGTACTCCTCGTCGATCTCGGTGTCCCGTTCGATCACGGTCTCGGCGGCCTTGCGGTCCGCGGTGAGCAGGGCGCGGGTCGCCTCGCGCATCGCGGCGCGGACCCCCTCCGCCATGTCCACCAGCAGCTGGCTGACGGTGTGCAGGTCGGCCCGGAACTCGTCGCGCATCATCACGTCCTGTGGTCGGTGGCCGCCGGGCCCGGTCGGTCGGGGCCCGGCGCGGTGGTTGAGCAGGTGTGCGACCACCGTAGGCCGGGGGAGGTGAGCCGAGGTGAACGGCGGTGAACGACGCGGGACCGGAGAGTGAACATTGCCGGAAGCGAGGATGGTTCGTCCCGTTATGGGCGGAGCCAAGGTTAACCATGACCCTACGATCGCCGCGTGGAGTGGGCGGTGACGATGGCGGCGGTCCTGGCCCTGGCGGCCGGGCTGGCCGTGGGGTCGCTGCTGCCCGCCCTCGTGCGGGCGTGGCGACGCCGCGCACCCGGTGGCGGTGGCGGGGCCGGGCTCCGGCTCGGAGCCAAGGGGAGGCCCGCGGTGGTCGACGATCAGCAGGCCGTTCTCTCCGGCCTCGGACGCAGGACGGTGGACTCGCTGCGGGCGGGCGTCGTGGTGCTCGGCCCCGACGACGTGCCCGTCCTCGTCAACCCGGCAGCGCGGGCGATGGGTCTGCTCCGCACCGGACCGACGCCCGGCTCGATGGCCGCGCACCCGTTGATCCGTACCCTCACCGGGCAGGTGCGGCGGACCGGCGTGCGGCGCGAGATCGAGCTGGACCTGCCGCGCAGCCGCGACAACGCCGGCCCGGACCCGCTCGGCGTGCACCTGCGAGCGATGGCGATCGGCGGCGGGTGCGTGGCCGTGGAGGCCGTCGACGTCACCGAGTCGCACCGGCTGGCCCGGGTACGCCGGGACTTCGTGGCCAACGTCAGCCACGAGCTGAAGACGCCCATCGGCGCGCTGCAACTGCTCGCCGAGGCGCTGCTGGACGCCACCGAGCCGGCCGGCGGGGCGCCCGACCTCTCCGAGGACCTGGTCGCCGCACGCCGGTTCGCCGAGCGCATCCAGCACGAGTCGACCCGCCTGGGCCGGCTGGTGCAGGAGCTGCTGGAGCTGACCCGGCTCCAGGGGGCCGAACCGCAGCCCGCGCCGGAGCCGGTCGCCGTGGACTGGGTCGTGGCCGAGGTCGTCGACCGCACCCGCACCACCGCGGCGGCCCGCCGGGTCGAGGTGGTGACCGAGGGGGAGCGCGGCCTGACCGTGTACGGCAGCGACACCCAGATCGCCACGGCGGTGGCGAACCTGGTCGAGAACGCCGTCAACTACTCGGGCGAGGACACCAGGGTCCGGATCACCGCCCGGGCCGACGACGACCACGTGGAGATCGCCGTCGCCGACCAGGGGATCGGCATCGCGCCGACGGACCTCGAACGGGTCTTCGAGCGGTTCTACCGCGCCGACCAGGCCCGTTCCCGGGCCACGGGCGGCACCGGGCTGGGCCTGGCCATCGTCAAACACATCGTGAGCAACCATGGCGGACGGGTCGAGGTGTCGAGCACTCTTGGTGGTGGGTCGACGTTCACCATCCGGTTGCCCGCCCGCACCCCGGACGACCTCCCGCCGACATCGTCGTCCGATTCGATCGAGGCCGGTCCGGCCTGACCGTCATGAAAGGAAATGTGTTGAGCCGCGTTCTGGTGGTCGAGGACGAGGAGTCGTTCTCCGACGCCCTGTCGTACATGCTCCGCAAGGAGGGTTTCGAGGTCTCGGTCGCGGCCACCGGCCCGTCCGCCCTCACCGAGTTCGACCGGGCGGGCGCCGACATCGTGCTGCTCGACCTGATGCTGCCCGAGATGTCCGGCACCGAGGTGTGCCGGCAGCTCCGCCAGCGCTCGCACGTGCCGATCATCATGGTCACCGCGCGGGACAGCGAGATCGACAAGGTGGTCGGCCTGGAGATCGGTGCCGACGACTACGTGACCAAGCCGTACTCGCCCCGGGAGCTTGTCGCCCGGATCCGGGCCGTGCTGCGCCGGCAGAGCACCGAGGCCGCCGAGTCGGGCGCGCCGACGCTGGCCGCCGGCCCGGTGCGGATGGACATCGAGCGGCACGTGGTCACGGTTGACGGGGCCCCCGTGCAGTTGCCGCTGAAGGAGTTCGAGCTGCTGGAGTTGCTGCTGCGCAACGCCGGCCGGGTGCTCACCCGGGGGCAGTTGATCGACCGGGTCTGGGGCGCCGACTACGTGGGCGACACCAAGACCCTGGACGTGCACGTCAAGCGGCTGCGCTCGAAGGTCGAGCCGGAGCCGTCCGCGCCGCGGTTCATCGTCACCGTTCGGGGGCTGGGTTACAAGTTCGAGCCGTGACGGGCTTGATCGCGGTGGGGTGGTCACGGCGGGCCCCACCCCGGTCCGAGGGTGGCCGCCGCGTCTTGATCGACTCGATGTCGGCGACATGGGGGCGTCCGAGCGGTCCGGATGCCGCCATGTCGGCGACATGGCGGCGGATCACCCGACCTGGCTGCGGCGATCGGCCCCGTATGTCCGGCTCCGCGCGGGAGCGCATCCTCGACACCGCGTTCCGGCTCTTCTACGCGTACGGTCCGCGCGGCGTCGGGGTGGACACGGTGATCGCCGAGTCAGGCGTGGCCAAGGCGACGCTCTACAAGCACTTCCCGAGCAAGGACGACCTGGTGCTGGCGTACCTGGACAAGGTCGACCAGGCATGGTTCGGGGCGCTGCGGGCCGCCGCCCGGGACGCCGGCGACGATCCGCGCGAGCAACTCGTCGGCATGTTCGACGCGCTCGTCGGCGCCTGCCGCCGGGAGGGCTACCACGGCTGCGCGTTCCTCAACACCGCCGCCGAGTCGCCCGCCGGCACCCCCGTGCACGCCCGTACGGTCGAACACAAGGACGTGGTCCGAGCGTGGGTGACCGACCTGGCCCGGCGGGCCGGGGCGGCCGACCCGGCGCTGCTGGCCCGGCAACTCACCCTGCTGCTCGACGGCGGCCTGGCCGGCGGGGTGCTCGACGGCGACCCGGCGGTGGCCGAGGCGGCCAAGCGCAGCGCCCGCGCGCTGGTGGACGCCGCGCTCGCCTGAGCTCGCGGACCGCGTCGGTCACCTCGGCGCGGGGCCTCCGACGGGCCCGCGGACGCCACCCGCGGAGCGCCCGGTCGCCGGAGGCGGGGAGGCGTACCGGTTCCGGATCCTGGACGCCTGCGCGCGTCGGGTCCCCGGCCGGCGGCCGACGGTCGTCCGGTCAGGCCACCCAGGCGTAGCGGCGCTCGGGACGGCCGGCCACACCGTACTTCAGCGTCACCTCGGCCCGCCCCGTGTCCGAGAAGTGCTCCAGGTAGCGGCGCGCGCTGACCCGGGAGATGCCCACCCGGTCGGCGCACTCGGCGGCCGAGAGCGTGCCGGCGTGCTGACGCAGGGCGCGCTCCACCAGCTCGGCGGTCTCGGGGCTGAGGCCCCGGGGCAGCGCGGAGGTCGGGATGTGCGCGGCGGTGCGGGAGAGCACCCGGTCGACGTCGGCCTGGTCGCTGACCACCGCGGCGCGCATGGCGTTGCGCCGGGCCGCGTACTGCTCCAACCGGGTCCGCAGCTCGTCGAAGTGGAAGGGCTTGAGCAGGTAGTTGACCGCGCCGTAGCGGACCGCGCGCCGGACCGCCTCGGCCTCCCGCGCCGCGCTGATCACCAGGATGTCGCAGTCGTGCCGGGCGGCGCGCAGCCGGGTCACCACGTCCAGGCCGAACATGTCGGGCAGGTACAGGTCGAGCAGCACCAGGTCGGGACGGAGCTCGTCCACCGCCGCGATCGCCTGCTCGCCGGTGCTCGCCGTGCCGACCACCCGGAAGCCGGGGACGCGCTCGACGAACCCACGGTGGATGCGGGCGACCATGAAGTCGTCGTCGACGACCAGTACGTCGATCATCGGACTCCCTCCAGCGCGGCGGGCGCCGACAGTCGGGCGGTGAACATCGCGCCCTCCTCGGTGTTGCGCACCGCCACCTCGCCGCCGTGGCGCTTGCACACCAGTCGGGTGAGCGCCAGCCCGATGCCGCGCTCGCCGCCCTGCGCCGCCTTCGTGGTGAAGCCGTGGGTGAACACCTCCTGGGCCAGCTCGGGGGCGACCCCCGGCCCGGAGTCCCGGACCACGATCTCGACCGACGAGGCGTCCTGGCGCAGCTCGACCTCCACCCAGGCGGGGCGCTCCGACGGGTCGCCGCCCGCCTCCCGGGCGCCCGCCACCGCCTCGACCGCATTGTCGACCAGGTTGCCGAGCACGGTGGCGACGTCCGCCGACAGCTCCGGCGGCAGCCGGTTCAGCCCGGTCCGCTCGGAGATCCGCAGCTCCACCCGGCGTTCGGCCGCGACGGCCGACTTGGCCATGAGCAGCGCGGCGACCGCCGTGTCGTGGATCCGGCTGGTGACGGTGAGGTCCAGGGACGCGCGGCGCTGGCTCAGCGCGTCGACGTACCGGACCACCTCGTCGTGCTCACCGATCTGGATCAGCCCGGAGATGGTGTGCAGCTGGTTGGCGAACTCGTGGGTCTGCGCGCGCAGCAGCTCGGTGGTGCTGCGGAACGAGCCGAGCTCCTGCTCGAGTCGGGCCAGCTCGGTGCGGTCCCGCAGGGTGGTCACCGAGCCGAGCCGGCGGCCGTCCTTGACCACCGTCATCCGGTTCATCACCAGCACCCGGCCGCCCCGGACGACCACCTCGTCGCGGGCCTCCGCGCTGCCCGTGCCGGCCAGCACGTCCCGCAGCCGCCCGGAGATCCGCAGGTCGGCGAGGCTGCGGCCGAGGCAGTGCTCGGGCAGGTCGAGCAGCCGGCGGCCGACCGCGTTCACCAGGGTGACCCGGTGGTGCGGGTCGAGCGCGATGACCCCCTCGGCGATGCCGTGCAGCAGCGCCTCCCGGTGCTCGGCCAGCCCGGCGATCTCCCGCGGCTCCAGGCCCAGGGTCTGCCGCTTGATCCGCCGGGCCAGCAGCCACGACCCGACCAGCCCGAGCCCGCTGGCGATGCCCAGGTAGGTCAGCAGGTAGGAGGAGGCCCCGACCAGCCGCTGCGACCAGGTCGGCGACGCCTCGCCGACCACCACCACGCCCAGGTGCCGGCCGGCGTTCTTCCTCGTCTCCGTGTCGTCGCCGAGCACCGGCACCTGCGCCACCAGTTGGCGCGACCCGCCGACCTCCAGCTCCCCGAACCAGCTCCGCCCCCGCAGGACGGCGGGGTCGCCGACCGCCAGCGGGCCGCCCACCAGGGTCGGGTCGGTGGAGGTGACCACCCGGCCCCGGTCGTCCGCCACGGTCACCGAGGTCACGCCGGACTGGTTCGCGGTGGTCTGCACCAGGGGGGCGATGAGCTCCCCGGCGCCCGGCTGGCCGAGCGGCTCGCGCAGCAGCGGACTGGCGGCGAGCTGCTCGCCGAGGGCGGCGACCCGGCGCCCCTCGACCCGGTTGAAGGTGGCCGCGGACTGGGCCAGCGACACGGCCGCCACCGCCACCAGCACCACGACGATGATCGCGAGCTGGAGGACGAGCAGTTGCCCGGCGAGCGTACGGCGCCGGGACGTGACCGCGACCACAAAGACCTCAACTTCCGCTGGGAACAGAAGGCAGACGCGGGGCCTGCCGGGAAGCCACTATCTTGCCGCCGGACACCACCGAAACGGAAGAGAAACAAGATGGCAACTCGGAGAAACGCGCTGGTCATGGGCGTTGCCGCCGCCGCGGCGATCGCCCTCGGCGGATGCGGCGCCACCGCCGACAAGAACACCGACGGAGCCGGCGACGGCAAGCCGGTCGCCGGACTGCGGATCATGGTCCCCAACACCCCTGGCGGCGGATACGACACCACCGCCCGGACCGCCGCGAAGGTGATGGAGGACGCGAAGATCGCCACCGGTGTGCAGGTGTTCAACCTGCCGGGCGCGGGCGGCACCGTGGGCCTCCAGCGGACGGTGAACGAGAAGGGCAACGGCAAGCTCGCCATGCAGATGGGCCTGGGCGTCGTCGGTGCCTCGTACACCTCGAAGTCGGCGGCCACACTGACCCAGACCACCCCGCTGGCCAAGATGATCGAGGAGGCCGGCGCCATCGTGGTGCCGAAGGACTCCCCGTACAAGACCATCGGTGACCTGGTCGCGGCCTGGAAGGCGAACCCGAAGGGCCTCGCCGTCGGCGGCGGCTCGTCGCCCGGCGGCCCGGACCACCTGCTGCCGATGCAGCTCGCGAAGACCGTCGGCATCGACCCCCGCCAGGTCAACTTCGTCTCGTACGACGGCGGCGGCGAGCTGCTGCCGGCCCTGCTCGGCAACAAGGTGGCCTTCGGCGCCAGCGGCTTCGGCGAGTTCCTCGACCAGGTCGAGGCCGGCCAGCTCCGCGTCCTCGCGGTCACCAGCGAGGCCCCGATCGAGGCGCTCAAGGACGTTCCGACGCTCAAGGCGTCCGGCATCGACCTGGTGTTCACCAACTGGCGCGGGATCGTCGCCCCGCCCGGCATCAGCGAGGCGGACAAGAAGGTCTGGATCGACGTGCTGACGAAGATGCACGACTCCGCCGAGTGGAAGGCCGAGCTGGCCAAGCGCGGCTGGACCGACGCGTTCGTCACCGGCGACGCCTTCGGCACGTTCCTCACCGAGCAGGACAAGACGGTGGCCGAACTGCTCAAGCAGCTCGGGTTGGCGTGACCGGGATGACGACCCGACCGGGCCGGGGCGGCGAGGCGCCGCCCCGACCGTACCCCGAAGACGAGTCGGACCGGCCGGTGGACGTGCCGCCGGCCGGCCCCGCGGAACCGGCGGCGGCGACGGAGCCGGCCCGGCACACCGACCGCGCCCAGTACGGCGTCTGCGCGTTCCTGGCCCTCGTCGGCGGTTTTGTCATCGTCGAGGCGACGCGCATCGGGCACGCGGTGAACGCCGCCGACCCGATCGGCCCGAAGCCGGTGCCGATCCTGCTCGGCGTGCTGCTGCTCATCGTCGCGGCGATCTACGCGGTGGACGTGTACCGGGGCGGCGTCGGCGAGCCGGAGGCCGGCGAGGACGTCGACCTGACCACCCCGATCGACTGGCGGACCGTGCTCCTGCTGATCGGCGCGTTCCTGGTCAACGCCGTGCTCATCGACCGGCTCGGCTGGGTGATCAGCGGGACCATCCTCTTCTGGGGGTCCGCGTACGCGCTGGGCAACCGCCACTACGTCCGGAACCTGCTGATCGCCGTCGCGCTGTCGCTGGTCACGTTCTACACGTTCGCCATCGGGCTCGGGGTCAACCTGCCCGCCGGCGTGCTGCAAGGGATCCTGTGATGGACAACCTGGGCAATCTGCTCGACGGGTTCGCCAACGTGGTGACCCCGATGAATCTGCTGATCGCGCTGCTCGGCGTGACCATCGGCACCGCCGTCGGCGTGCTGCCGGGCATCGGGCCGGCGATGACGGTGGCGCTGCTGCTGCCCGTCACCTACGGGATGGAGCCCACCCAGGCATTCATCATGTTCGCCGGGATCTTCTACGGCGGCATGTACGGCGGCTCGACCACCTCGATCCTGCTCAACACCCCCGGCGAGTCGTCGTCGGTGGTGACCGCGATCGAGGGCAACAAGATGGCGAAGGCGGGCCGCGCCGCCCAGGCCCTGGCCACCGCCGCGATCGGCTCGTTCGTCGCCGGCACCATCGCCACCCTGGCCCTCGTCCTGGTCATGCCGCCGGTGGTGGCGTTCGCGGTCAGCCTCGGCGCGCCGGACTACCTCGCGCTGATGCTGCTGTCGTTCATCGCGGTGACCGCGGTGCTCGGCGCGTCCCGGGTGCGTGGCTTCGCCTCGCTGCTGATCGGCCTGGTCATCGGCGTGATCGGGATCGACCAGACCGGCCAGCAGCGGCTCACCTTCGGCATCCCGCAGCTCGCCGACGGCATCGACGTGGTCGTGGTGGCGGTCGGCATCTTCGCCGTCGGCGAGGCGTTGTGGATCGCCGCGCACCTGCGCCGCAAGGCGGGCGAGGTGATCCCGGTCGGCCAGCCGTGGATGGGCAAGCAGGACTGGAAGCGGTCGTGGAAGCCGTGGCTGCGCGGCACCGCGTACGGGTTCCCGTTCGGCGCGCTGCCGGCGGGCGGGGCGGAGATCCCGACCTTCCTGTCGTACGCGACGGAGAAGAAGCTCTCCAAGCACAAGGAGGAGTTCGGCCGGGGCGCGATCGAGGGCGTCGCCGGGCCGGAGGCGGCCAACAACGCCTCCGCCGCGGGCACGCTGGTGCCGATGCTGGCCATCGGCCTGCCCACCAACGCCACCGCCGCGGTGATGCTGGCCGCCTTCCAGCAGTACGGCATCCAGCCCGGCCCGCTGCTGTTCACGCGGGAGTCCACCCTCGTCTGGACGCTGATCGCCAGCCTCTTCGTCGGCAACCTGCTGCTGCTGGTGCTCAACCTGCCGCTCGCCCCAGCCTGGGCGCGCCTGCTGCGGATCCCGCGCCCGTACCTCTACGCCGGGATCATCTTCTTCGCGACGATGGGCGCGTACGCGGTCAACGCCCAGCCGTTCGACCTGTTCCTGCTGCTCACCCTCGGCCTGCTCGGCTTCGGCATGCGCCGCTTCGGCCTGCCGGTCCTGCCGCTGATCGTGGGCCTCATCCTCGGCCCGCGCGCCGAGTTGCAGGGGCGGCGTGCGTTGCAGCTCTCCGGCGGTGAGCTGCACGGCCTGATCGGCGGATGGGTGTCCTGGCTGATCTACGCCACGATCGTGATCGCGCTGCTCTGGCCGCTGCTCCGCCGGTTCGTCGTACGTCCCCTTCGGGAGAGGCTGGTGACAGCGTGAGCGCGAGGAGTGAGCCGATCTTGCGAGCCCCGCAGTCGCGAATTGAGGTGACAGCGTGAGCGCGAGGAGTGAGCCGATCTTGCGAGCCCCGCAGTCGCGAATAGAGGTGGCACTGTGACCGTGCTGGTGGGTTACGTGCCCTCGGCCCTCGGTGAGGCCGCCCTGCGGGCGGCGATCGAGCAGGCGAGGTTCCGCGACGAGCCGCTGCTGGTGGTGAACACCTCGCGCGGGGACGCCTACGTGGACCCGCGGTTGGTCCAGGACCACGACCTGGACCGGGTGGCCCGCGAACTGACCGCCGCCGGGGTGCCGCACACGATCCGGCAGCTGGTGCGGGGGCGGGACGCCGCCGAGGAGATCGTCGACATCGTCGAGGCGGAGGACGTGTCGCTCGTGGTGATCGGCATCCGGCACCGCACTCCCGTGGGCAAGCTGATCATGGGATCGGCCGCGCAGGAGATCCTGCTCCGGGTGCCCTGCCCGGTGCTCGCGGTGAAGGCCGACTGAGTGGCGCTCGGGGGCTCGGGAATCCCCGGGCGCGGCCAGACCGCGCTGCTGCTCACGCACACCATCGTGGTGCAGGCGGTCACCTTCATGCTCCGGCCCGCGTCCGCGTACCGGGCGTTGGAGCTGGACGTGCCAGGGGCCTGGCTGGGCGTGCTCGGGGCCAGCTTCGCCGTCGTACCGCTGGTGTCGGCCGTGCCCAGCGGACACGCCGTGGACCGGTTCGGCGAGCGCCGGGTGGCGCTCGCCGGGTCGGTCCTGCTCGCCGCCGCCGGCCTCGGCTTCGTGCTGCTCGCCGGCTCGGTGGCCGGCCTGGTGGTGGCCAGCATGCTGCTCGGCACCGCCCATCTCTGCGCGGTGGTGGCGCAGCAGGCCCTCGTCGCCAACCGCACCCCGGCCGACCGGTACGACGCGGCGTTCGGCTACTACACCTTCGCCGCCTCGCTGGGCCAGGCGCTCGGCCCCGGTCTGATCGTGGTCTTCGGCGGGGACCGCCCGATCCCCGACACCCGGGCGATCTTCCTCGGCGCCACCGCGCTCGCCCTGCCGCTGCTGGTGGCCGCCGCGTTCCTCCGCCCGTCCGGGCACCACCACGCCGCCGCCGGGCCGGGCGGCGGCGGGATGCGCGACCTGCTCCGCCAGCCGGGGCTGGTACGTGCCCTCACGGTCAGCTGCGTCGTCCTGGCGGCGGTCGACATCACCCTGGTCTACCTGCCCGCCCTCGGCGCCGAACGCGGCATCGCCGCCGGCGCGATCGGCGTGCTGCTCGGGCTGCGGGCGGTCGCCTCGATGGCGTCCCGGCTGGGGCTCGGCCGGCTGGTCGCGGTGTTCGGTCGGCGGGCGCTGCTCATCGGCACCGTCGCGCTCTCCGCGGCCGGGCTGGCGGTGCTGCTGCCGCCGCTGCCGTTCTGGGCGATGGCCGTGGTCGTCACCGTCGCCGGTCTCGGGCTCGGCGCCGGTCAGCCGCTGACCATGTCGTTCCTCGCCGAGGCCGCGCCGCCCGGGCTGCGCGGCCGGGCGATGTCCCTGCGGCTCACCGGCAACCGGCTCGGCCAGGTGCTGATCCCCAGCGCCGCGGGTGTGCTGGCGGCCGGCGCCGGGGCGGCCGGGGTGCTCGCCTGCACCGCGGCGGGACTGGCCGGCGCGGCGGTCGCCGCCACCGGCCTGCACCGGTCGCCGCCCGCGGATCCCGAAACCAACCCCGCATGAGAGGACCCACCACCATGGAGACCCCCACCACCGCCGACCTCTACCCGGTGTTCTTCGGCAACTGCGTCTTCACGCCCGGGGCGGAGGTGTACAGCGACGACGACGGCATCGTCGTCCTGCCCTAGGCCGGGCGGGCGTGGGTCCTGCCCTAGACCGGGGGGGGGGCTCAGCCCTCGGTGGCCGGGTGGGGGGCGATCTGGCCCTGGCGCAGCCGCGCCGCGCACAGGGCGGCCAGCCTCTCGTACGCGGGGGCGCCGATCAGCGCCGTCAGCTCCGGGCCGTACGAGACGTACATCGGCTCGGCGCCGACGTGCGCGTCCGTCGACGAGGTGCACCACCAGTCCAGGTCGTGCCCGCCGGCGCCCCAGCCCCGCCGGTCGAACTCCGACAGCGTGGACACCAGCACCTTCGTGTTGTCCGGCCGCTTCTGCCAGTCCTGGTCGCGCCGGATCGGCAGCTGCCAGCACACGTCCGGCTTGTACTCCAGCGGGTGCGCCCCGTCGCGCAGCGCCTGGGCGTGCAGGGCGCAGCCGGCCCCGCCCGGGAAGCCGGCCTCGTTGAGGAAGACGCACGGGGCGTCGACGTCCCGGGTGGCGGTGCGCCGGGCCGGGGTCTTGCCGTCGACGGTGTCGTTCTCGGTCCAGTTCTTGAACCCGCGCCGGTAGTGCTGCCAGGTCTCGGGGGTCAGCCGCTTCACCGCGGCCCGGACCCGCTTCTCGTCGTCGGAGTCGGTGAAGAACGCCCCGTGCGAGCAGCAGCCGTCGGCCGCCCGGCCGGCGACGATGCCGTGGCACCCCCTGCCGAACAGGCACGTCCACCGGGACAGCAGCCAGGTCAGGTCCGCCCGGACGACATGCTTCTCGTCGGCCGGGTCGACGAACTCGATCCACTCCCGGGGGAAGTCCAGCTCCACCTCGCGGCTGCGCGGATCGTCGGGGTCGTCCACCAGCACCCGCAGCTCAATCTGGCCCGTCACCCGGCCCAGCGTACGCCCGGTGCCGGGCTCCCACCGGCGAGCCGCCCATTCGGCGAGGCCCTAGTGTCGTCACCATGCGGCTGGGGGTTCTCGACGTCGGTTCGAACACGGTGCACCTGCTGGTGGTCGACGCGCACCACGGGGCGCACCCGTGGCCGGCGCACTCGGAGAAGGTCGTGCTCCGGCTGGCCGAGCAGATCGGCCCGGACGGCGCGCTCACCGAGGCGGGCGCGGAGAGCCTGGTCGGGGCGGTCGGCGAGGCCCGGGAGGCGGCCACCGGCCTGGCCGTGGACGACCTGCTGGCGTTCGCCACCTCCGCCGTGCGGGACGCCACCAACGCCGGTGAGGTGCTGGCCCGGGTGCGCGAGGAGACCGGCGTACGGCTGGAGGTGCTCTCCGGCGCGGACGAGGCGCGGATGACGTTCCTCGCCGTGCGGCGGTGGTTCGGCTGGTCGGCGGGGCGGCTGCTGGCGCTGGACATCGGCGGCGGGTCGCTGGAGATCGCGGCGGGCATCGACGAGGAGCCGGACGTCGCCGTGTCGCTGCCGCTCGGCGCCGGGCGGCTGAGCCGGGAGCGGCTCCGGGTCGACCCGGCCGGCGCCGTGCCGCCGTCGGCCGAGGCCGTGGAGGAGCTGCGGGCGTACGTCGACGAGCTGCTCGACCCGGTGGTCGGGAAGATGGCCGACGTGGGCTGGGAACGCCCGGTCGCCACCTCGAAGACGTTCCGCACGCTGGCCCGGCTGGCCGGGGCGGCCCCGTCCCGGGCGGGGCTGTGGGCCCGGCGCAGCCTCACCCGCGACGGCCTGCGACAGGTGCTCGGTTTCGTCCGGCACATCCCGCCGCGGCAGCTGCCGGAGCTGGAGGGGGTGAGCGCCGGGCGTGCCCACCAGCTGCTGGCCGGCGCGCTGGTCGCCGAGGCGGTCATGCGCCGACTCGACCTGACGTCGCTGGACATCTGCCCCTGGGCGCTGCGCGAGGGGGTCATCCTGCGCCGGCTGGATCAGCTCGAATCGATGTGATTCCGAGGCGTTACGGGGGTTTTGCGACTGCTCGTCACGATGCCGCACCGCGGGCGGGCTACCCTGGCAGGTGTGACTTCCCGCGTCCCGGTGCTCCTGTCCACGTCCTCGGTCTTTCCTGAGCGGACCGCGGCGGCGTTCCAGATGGCCGCGGCGGTCGGCTACGACGGCGTGGAGGTGATGGTCTGGACGGACGCCGTCAGCCAGGACGCCGGCGCGCTGCGCGGGCTGGCCGGGCACTACGACGTGCCGGTGCTCTCCGTCCACGCGCCGTGCCTGCTGGTCACCCAGCGGGTGTGGAGCCCCGACCCGTGGGAGCGGCTGCGGAAGGCGGCCGAGCTGGCGGAGACCCTCGAGGCGCCCACCGTCGTGGTGCACCCGCCGTTCACCTGGCAGCGCGACTACGCCCGCAACTTCTCCGAGGGGCTGGACCGGATCGCGGGGCAGTTCCCCGGGCTGCGCTTCGCGGTGGAGAACATGTACCCGGTGCGGATGGCCGGCCGCCAGTTCGTCCCGTACGTCCCGGGCTGGGACCCGACCGAGACCGGCTACCCGGCGTACACGCTCGACCTGTCGCACTGCGCGGCGTCGCACACCGACTCGATGGAGATGGCCGACCGGATGGGCGACCGCCTGGCCCACGTGCACCTGGGCGACGGCACGGGCGAGGGGCGCGACGAGCACCTGGTGCCCGGGCGCGGCACCCAGCCCTGCGCCGAGTTGCTGCGCTCGCTGGCCGGGCGCGGCTTCGCCGGCTCGGTCGCGGTCGAGGTGACCACGCGGGGCGCGCGGAGCCGCGCCGTGCGCGAGGCCGACCTGCGCGAGGCCCTGGAGTTCGCCCGCGCCAACCTCACCGCACCCTCCCCGGTCGACGCCTGAGCGCCGGTACGCGCCCAGCGCGCCGACCGGGTGGACGGGGTCAGCTGACCGACGTCAGCGAGTCGGGCCGGTCAGCTGACCGACGTCAGCGACTCGGCCGGGGCGGCGGCCTGCTCGCCCACGGCCGCGCGCTTGCGCGCGCGATGCGCGGCCACGTGCGAGCGGGTGGCGCAGCGCTCCGAGCAGAACCGCCGGCAGCAGTTGGACGAGGTGTCCAGGTAGACGTTGCCGCAGCGCTCGTCGGCGCAGACCCCGAACCGGGCGCTGCCGTACTCGCAGAGCCACACCGACAGGCCCCACACCGCGCCCGCCAGGTACTCCGCGCTCACCGACGCGCCCCGACTGGTCACGTGCATGTGCCAGTCGCTGGAGTCGTGCCCCGAGATGCGCGGTTGCACCGGGTACGCCTCCAGCAGCGCGTTCAGCTCGGCCACCGCCTGGGCGTCCCGCCCCGAGGTGCCGTACTCGAAGACGTCGCGCAGGCGCTTCTGCGCGCGCCGGAAGATCGCCAGGTCCCGCTCCGCCACCTCGTCGCGCATCCACGCGTTGTCGTCGGGGATGAGGGCACGCAGGTCGTCGAGGCCGTCCAGCCGGGCGTTGACCAGGTCGACGCCGGTCCGGGCGTACGCGTCGAAGTTCACGCCCTCAACGGTAGACGACTCAGGGGATTCGCGGCGCGTCGATGTAGTGCGGCAGGAACCGCGAGTAGCCGTCGGTGATGAGGTTCCGGCTCTCCCGCACCCCCGCGCCGGCGGACTCGCCGTCGACGATCCAGCTGCCCAGCACCGCCCGGTTGCCGGCGAACTCCGGCAGGGCCCGGAACTCCTGGTAGCAGAAGCCCTCCTCGCCGTAGATGCCCGGATTGGCGATCTCCCCGCCGCCGGTGACGATCCGCACCGAGGCGCCCTCCCGGCCCAGCAGCGGCTTGGCCACGTACTCGGTCATCCCGCGCGGCGAGTCCAGGTACGCCGGCAGCAGGTACTCGTGCCCCGGGTACAGCTCCCAGAGCACGGCCAGCAGCGCCTTGTTCGACAGCAGCAGCTTCCAGGCCGGCTCGATCCAGGTGGTCGGGGTGCCCGGGTCCAGCGCCAGCGGCCCGTACGGCTCCGCCAGCATCCACTCCCAGGGATAGAGCTTGAAGCAGGTGGTGACGGGCCGGTCCGCGGCGTCGACGAAGCGCCGGCCGTCCCAGCCGATGTGCTGGATCGGCAGCAGCTCGGCCGGGAGCCCGGCCTGCCGGGCCGTCTCGGCCAGGTAGCCGGCGGTGATCTGGTCCTCGCCCGACTCCTCCTCGTTCGACCAGACCACGTGCACCTGCTTCTCGTGCAGCTCCCGGCCGATCCTCGCCCAGGCGGCGACGAGGCGCTCGTGCAGGCTGTTCCACTGGTCCGCCTCGGGGCGGGTCTCCTCCAGCCAGTACCACTGGACGATGCTCGCCTCGACCAGCGAGGTGGGGGTGTCGGCGTTGTACTCCAGCAGCTTGGGCGGCCAGCTGCCGTCGTACCAGAGGTCGAAGCGGCCGTAGAGGGTCGGCGGCTCCTCGCGCAGCGACCGGGCCACCGCCTCGGCCGCCCAGGCGGGGATGCCGAACTCGGCGTACCGGTTGCGGGCGACGACGTGCGCGGCGGCGGCGAGCGACATCCGGTGCAGCTCCTCCGTCGCCTCCTCCAGCCGGAGCACCTCGTCCAGCTCGAAGGCGTACGCCGCCGTCTCGTCCCAGTACGACATGACCTCGCCGTCGGGCAGCTCGGTGTCGATGTACACCAGGCCCTGGGAGCGGACGGCGGCGTCCCAGCCGGGGCGCGGGGTGACCGCCTCGCGCCGCACGTCAGCCCCCGCAGGAGGCGAGGTGGGTGCCGAAGCCGCCGCGCTCGGGCACGACCCTGGCGGCCGGCCGCGGTTCGGTGCGCGGGGCGTCGCCGACGGCGGGCACCCGCATGGCCAGCGCGACCGTCCCGCCGCCGCCGACCGGGCCGAGCGCGCAGTCGTCGTCATCGTCGTCGTCGGATGTCATGTTGCAGCCGGAGAGGGCGAGCGCCAGCGCGGTCAGCGCGCCGAGCTGCACGGTGGCCGAGCGGAGCCGGCGTCGGGGGTGTCGTTCCACGACATCGTTGTAGCGGACGGGCGCCACGCCCGCCGCCCCGGGCCGGTGAGCGCCGCCGCCCCCCGGCGCGGGGGCGCGCCCGGGCGTTACGCTCGGCTCATGCTCCGTTCCGTCATCCTCGCCGCCTCCCGGTCGTCCCAGGTCGAGCGGCTCATCGCGACGGCG
This sequence comes from Micromonospora sp. NPDC048830, assembly GCF_043198215.1. Classification (NCBI taxonomy): domain Bacteria; kingdom Bacillati; phylum Actinomycetota; class Actinomycetes; order Micromonosporales; family Micromonosporaceae; genus Micromonospora; species Micromonospora sp. NPDC048830. The sequence goes on along the minus strand of NZ_JBICUP010000014.1, from coordinate 82,962 downwards.
CCCTTCACCCGGGACGTCGTCCGCCGGTTCGTCGCCGGCGCGGGCACCGACGACGCGTTGCGCGCGACCCGCGAACTCGTCGCCGACGGTCTCGCCGTCAGCCTCGACAACCTCGGCGAGGACACCGGCACCCCCGAGCAGGCCACCGCCGCCCGGGACGAGTACCTGAAGGCGCTGCGGCTGCTCTCCGCCGCCGGGCTCGCCCCGGCCGCCGAGGTCAGCGTGAAGCTCTCCGCGCTCGGCCAGCTGTTCGACGAGCAGCTCGCGTACGTCAACGCGCGCGCGATCTGCGCGGCGGCGGACGCGGCGGGCACCACGGTCACCCTGGACATGGAGGACCACACCACCACCGACTCGACCCTGGACATCCTGGCCAAGCTGCGCCAGGACTACCCGGCGACCGGGGCGGTGCTCCAGGCGTACCTGCGGCGGACCGAGTCGGACTGCCGCGAGCTGGCCACGGCCGGTTCCCGGGTGCGGCTGTGCAAGGGCGCGTACAAGGAGCCGGAGTCCGTGGCGTACCAGTCCGCCCGCGAGGTGGACAAGTCGTACGTCCGGTGCATGAACATCCTGATGTCCGGCGACGGGTACCCGATGCTGGCCACCCACGACCCGCGCCTGATCGCCATCGGCGAGGACCGGGCCCGCTGGTTCGACCGGGCGCCGGACCGCTTCGAGTTCCAGATGCTGTACGGCATCCGGCCGGAGGAGCAGGCCCGGCTGGTCGGCGAGGGCTACGCCGTGCGGGTCTACCTGCCGTACGGCACCGACTGGTACGGCTACCTGATGCGCCGGCTCGCCGAGCGCCCCGCCAACCTGGCCTTCTTCGGCCGGGCGCTGATGTCGAGGAAGTAGGCCCTGGTGCCATAGCATCGGTGCGGTGCGTCGCACCGACCAGCCGCGGCTGCGCGCAGCCACGCGGCCCCGCCTGCTCACCGCCCTGATCGCCGTCACCGTCCTCACCGGCACCACCGCCGCCGCCTGCGGCGACGAGAAATCCCCCGTCGCCTCGGCCGCCGCGCAGCGGTCCACGGTCACCGAGGTGGTCGACGCCCCGGCGACGGTCACCGCCCGGGCCGCCGCCACGCTCACTGCCCCCGCCGACGGCACCCTGGCCAACCTGCGCGCCCAGCCCGGCCAGCGGGTCAAGCGCGGCCAGGTGCTCGCGGTGGTCGACTCGCCGTCCGCGCGGGAGCGGCTGCGCCAGGCGCGGGAGGCGCTGGCCGCTGCGAAGCGGGCCGGGCGCGGGATCTCCGTCGGCGACCTGGGCGGCAGCCGGCGGGGCACCGACCGGGCCGCCACCGAGGCGTTCGACGCGGCGCAGGCCGCCGCCGAGAAGGTCAGCGACCCGAGGCTGCGCGAGGCGCTGCTGGCCCAGGTGCGCTCCGCCCGCAAGCAGTATGCCGCCGCCGCGCGGGCCGCCGACGAGGCCGTCCGGGCGGTGCAGCGGGGGATCGGCGGGCTGAGCTCCGCCGTCGGCGCGCTGTCCGCCGCGCAGCGGGTCCAGGCCCAGCAGGCGTACGACCTGGCGAAGGCGGCCGTCGACGCGCTGACGCTGCGCGCCCCGATCGCCGGGGTGGTGCAGCCCGGCGGCACCCGGGCGGCCTCCGGCGTCCCGCCCGAGGCCCTGGCGGGGCTGCTCGGCCAGTCCGGCGGCGCGGCGGCCGGGATCGACCCGTCCGCGCTCGCCCCCGCCCAGGGCGGCCCGCCGCCGGGCGTGGACGACGCGGTGTCCGTCGGCGGCCGGGTGACCGCCGGTACGCCGATCCTCACCATCGTGGACACCGGCGCGCTGGGCCTGCTCGCCGAGGTCGACGAGACCGACGTCCTGCTGGTCCGTTCCGGCCTCGCCGCCACGGTCGAGCTGGACGCGGTGACCGGCGCGACGTACGAGGCGACCGTCCGTTCGGTGGACGTGCTGCCGACCACCTCGGCGCGCGGCGGCGTCTCGTACCGGGTGCGGCTGGCCCTCGGCCCCGGCCGGCTCGGCGGGGTCGGGGCCGAAAGCGGGGCCGGGGCCGAGAACGGGGCTGCGGCCGAGGGCGGAGCCGAGGCCGCCCCGACGCCCCGGCCGGGCATGAACGCCATCGTCCACCTGCGGGTCCGGGAGGCGGCCGACGCCGTCACCGTCCCCGCCTCGGCGGTGTTCTCCGCCGACGGTCGGGACGCCGTCTGGGTGGTCCGGGACGGCCGCGCCGAGCGGGCGGCGGTGACCGTGGGCGTCCAGGGGCAGGACCTGGTGCAGATCCTGGGCGGGGTGGCGGCCGGCGAGCGGGTGGTGGTGCGCGGCACCGACCAGGTCCGCGCCGGCCAGGAGGTCCGGTGAGCCGGAGGAGGGACCGGCTGACGGCCTCCCTGAGGGGCGCGATGGCCGGCGAGTCCGACGAGGCCGGGTCGGGCCGCCCGGCGATCGAGGCGATCGATGTCTCGCGCACGTACGAGCTGGACGGCGTGTCCGTGCCGGCGCTGCGCGGGGTGTCGCTCACCATCGCGCCGGGCGAGTACGTGGCCGTGGTCGGGCCGTCCGGCTCCGGCAAGTCGACGCTGATGCACCTGCTCGGCGGGCTGGACCGGCCGACCGGCGGCCGGCTGGTGATCGGCGGCCGGGACGTCGGCTCGCTCACCGCCCCCGAGTTGGCGGCGCTGCGCAACCGGACCATCGGGTTCGTCTTCCAGGCGTTCCACCTGTTGCCGCGCACCTCGGCGGTGGACAACGTGGCGCTGCCGCTGGTCTACCGGGGCGTCGGCGCCCGGCAGCGGCGGCAGCGGGCGGCGGCCGTGCTGGGCCGGGTGGGCCTGGGGCACCGGCTGGAACACCGGCCCAACCAGCTCTCCGGTGGCGAGCAGCAGCGGGTGGCGATCGCCCGCGCACTGGTCACCGACCCGGCGGTGCTGCTGGCCGACGAGCCCACCGGCAACCTGGACAGCGCCACCGGGGAGGCGGTGCTGGCCCTGCTGGAGGAGTTGAACGCCGAGGCCGGGGTGGCGCTGGTGATGGTGACCCACGACCAGGAGGTGGCCGCCCGAGCCCGGCGCCGGATCGCCGTACGCGACGGGGCCGTGGTCTCGGACGAGACGGCGTCACCCGCGTCGAACACGACGGCGGGCACGACCCATGATCGACCGCCGTCGGGCGCGTCCGGGGGACCTGACACACTGGTGCCCGCTCCCAGCGCGGAGCCCCGGTCCGCGTCCGGAAGCGACCCGGGGCACCCGCCCGGTGGCTCCGGTGGCGCCGCCGGAGCCACCGGGCGCCTTCCGCGCCTGGCGGAGCCCAGGTCGGGCACCTCGACGGGCAACATCCGGGCCGTAGGGCCGGGCGACGAGGGCAGCACGGGCCGGGACGACGAGCAGGCCGGGGGCCGGCCGTGAGGGTGGCCGAGGCGTGGCGGGTGGCGTGGGACGCGCTGCGCGCCAACCGGATGCGCAGCGCCCTCACCATGCTCGGGGTGATCATCGGGGTGGCCTCGGTGGTCGTGCTGGTCGCCGTCGGCACCGGCGCGAAGCGGGAGGTCGAACAGCAGGTCGAGGGCCTCGGCTCCAACCTGCTGGTGGTGGTCCCCGGGCGGCTGGAGTTCGGGGCCGCCCCGGCGGTGTCCCGGCTGTCGCTGGCCGACGTGGACGCGGTGGGTCGCGTGGTCGGCGACCCGGGCCGGGTGGCGGTCACGGTCACCTCGGGCGAGACCGTCCGGGCCGGCAACCGGGCCGACTTCACCACCGTCCAGGGGGTGCTGGAGAGCACCCCGAGGGTGTTCACCCGCTCGGTGGGCCGGGGCGCCTACCTCACCGCCTCCGACGTGGACACCAGCCGCCGGGTCGCCGTGCTCGGCGCCGCCGTGGCGGACGCCCTGTTCCCCGACCGGGACCCGATCGGCCAGCAGGTCACCATCGCCGGGGTGCGGTTCCGGGTGATCGGCGTCTTCGCCCCACTGGGCCAGAGCCTCGGCGTCGACCGGGACGACGAGGTGCACATCCCGGTCACGGCGGCGCACCGGCTCTACGGCACGCAGCGGATCGACGGCATCGCCGTCAAGGCCCCGGACCGGGAGCGGATCGGCGAACTGGGCGACCGGATCGTCGCCGAGCTGACCCGGCGCCACCCGGACGCCGAGTTCAGCGCCGTCACCCAGCAGCAGATCCTCGGCGTGCTCGGCGACATCCTCGGGGTGCTCACCGGCGTGCTGGCCGCCATCGCCGGGATCTCGCTGCTGGTCGGCGGGGTCGGCGTCTCCAACATCATGCTGGTCTCGGTCCGGGAACGGACCCGGGAGATCGGGCTGCGCAAGGCGGTCGGCGCCCGCCCCCGGGACATCGGCGTGCAGTTCCTGCTGGAGGCGGTGCTGCTGACCACGGTCGGTGGGGTGACCGGCATGGCCCTGGGCGTCGGCGCGGCGCTGCTGGTGGCGGCCCTGTCCCCGGTCCCGGCGGCGGTCACGTGGTGGTCCCTCGCGCTGGCGTTCGGCGTCTCGGCGGCGGTCGGCATCGTGTTCGGGGTGGTGCCCGCCCAGCGGGCCGGCCGGCTGGACCCGGTGGTGGCGCTGCGCGCCGAGTGAGCGGGGACAGCCACGGGCCGTAATTGGGATACTCGGCGCAAGACGGCGCATATTTCCAGGTCACGGGCACGGAAACTACCCGTCGGGGCATGATCAGTTGTACGAAGGGATCGCGCCGGTAACAACCGTCCCGCTACCGTACTGGTAACACGCGCGTAGCCGGTCGGGGCGGGAGCATCCCGTCCGCGGGGCACGCGCCGGGCATGGGATGGGGTCGGTGAGCCATGGCCGGGTCGCAGTCCGACGGTCGGCTGTCGGAGGTCAAGTTCCTGACCGTCGCCGAGGTGGCGGCGGTCATGCGGGTGTCGAAGATGACGGTCTACCGTCTCGTGCACAGCGGCGAGCTGACCGCCGTGCGGGTCGGCCGCTCGTTCCGGGTGCCCGAGCACGCGGTGCACGAGTATCTCCGGGGTGCCTTTCAGGAGACCGCCTGACCCGGGCCCGGCGAGCCGGCAGAGCGCGACGTAACGGGCATCGACGGGGGCGCGTTGGTCCCGCCGAAGCTCTCCCGCTACCCTGATACTCCGACCGTGACCGCACACCGGTGCGCCCGCCGCCCGCCAGCTGGTCCGGTCCGTTGTCCGCAAGCGGTCGTCGACGCCACGGCGTGGTGTCACCCGGTCCGCCCCGCACGTTTGCATCGAAAGGCTGTCGTATGGGCTCGGTGGTCAAGAAGCGCCGCAAGCGCATGGCTAAGAAGAAGCACCGCAAGCTGCTGCGCAAGACCCGCGTCCAGCGTCGCCGTCTCGGCAAGTGACCGGGGCCGGGCCCGCCCGGCACCTGAGTCGCTTGCCATTGTCGACCCTCGGAGGCTCAGGTGATCAGGCCGTGGTCGTCCCGGCTCGGTCCCGCCTGCCGCAGTAGGTGCGCGACATGACCCCCGGTGGCACCCCCGGTGCCCCGGGGGTGGTCGTCGTCACCGGCGTAGGTCGCTACCTCGGTGCGCACGTCGCCGCCCGGCTCGCCGCCGACCCGCGGATCGAGCGGGTGATCGGCGTCGACCCGGCGGCCCCCAACCCCGAGCTGGCCGGCCTGCTCGACCGGGTGGAACGGATCCGGCTCGACCTGGGCTCGCTCGGCGGCCTCCTGGCCGACCTCGACGTCGACGCCGTGGTCCACCTCGCCCTGGTCACCGCCCCCGACCCGCAGCAGGGTGGGCGGGCGGCGATGAAGGAACAGAACGTCATCGGCACCATGCAGCTGCTCGCCGCCTGCCAGCGGGCGCCCCGGCTGCGCAAGCTCGTCGTCCGCTCGTCGACCGCCGCGTACGGCGCGTCGTTCCGCGACCCGGCGGTCTTCACCGAGGAGACCGAGCCGCGCGAGGTGCCGCGCGGCGGCTTCGGCCGCGACATCCTCGACATCGAGGGGTACGTCCGCGGCTTCCGCCGCCGTCGCCCCGACGTCACCGCCACGGTGCTGCGCTTCGTTCCGTTCATCGGCTCGACCGCGGACACCACGCTGACCCGCTACTTCTCCCAGCCCGTCGTGCCCACGGTCTTCGGGCGCGATCCCCGGTTGCAGTTCGTCCACTTCGACGACGCGCTGGAGGTGCTGCACCGGTCGGTCGCCGAGGAGCACCCGGGGACGTACAACGTCGCCGGCCCGGGGGTGCTCGCCCTGTCCCAGGCGATCCGGCGGGCCGGCCGGGTGGGCGTACCGGTGCTCGAACCGGGCCTGTCCGGGGCCGCCGCGCTGGCCCGCAGCCTCGGCTTCGGCCGCTACGGCCTGGACCAGGTCGACCTGTTCGTGCACGGGCGGGTGGTCGACATCGGCGCGCTGGAACGGGAGTTCGGCTTCACGCCCCGCTCCACCGTCGCCGCCTTCGACGAGTTCATCCGGGCCCACTCCGGCCGTGCCGTGCTGACCCGGAGTCAGTTGGCCGCCGCCGAGCGGGCCGTCCTCGACGGCATCCGCCAGGTGCGCGCGGCCGTACGGGAGCAGTCGTGAGCTCGCCGGAGGAGGAGCGCGGGCGCGCCGGGGCGGGCAGCCGGTACGACGTACCGCTGACCGTGGCCGGGCCGGACGCGGAGCCGGCGCGGCGCAACGGCCACCGCCCCGCCCCGCAGGCCGCCGCCGACCACCCCGCCCCGCAGGCCGCCGCCGACCGGCCGGCCGCGCGGGACGGGGGCGACCCGCTGACGTCGACGCCCGCGCCGGAGCGGCCTGCGGAGCCCGGCCCGCGTGATCCGGCGGTGCCGGACGGGCCCGGCGACGTGTGGGACCGCCGGGTGGCGTCCGGGCTGGCGTTCCTGCGCCGCCGGCTGAGCGGCGACTACGAGGTGGACGAGTTCGGCTTCGACCCGGAGTTGACCGACAGCGTGTTCCACCCGCTGCTGCGGCTGCTCTACCGGGACTGGTTCCGCACGGAGGTCACCGGCCTGGAGCACGTTCCGGCGGACGGGTCCGGGCTGGTGGTCGGCAACCACTCGGGCGCGGTGGCGCTGGACGCCCTGATCCTCTCCGCCGCGCTGCACGACCAGCACCCGGCCCACCGCTACCTGCGGCTCCTCGGCGCCGACCTGGTGTTCCGGATGCCGGTGATGTCCGAGATCGCCCGCAAGACGGGGGCCACGGTCGCCTGCAACCCGGACGCGGAGCGGCTGCTGCGCTCCGGCGAGTTGGTCGGCGTCTTCCCCGAGGGGTTCAAGGGCGTCGGCAAGCTCTACGCCGACCGCTACAAGCTGCAACGCTTCGGCCGGGGTGGCTTCGTCTCGGCCGCGCTGCGCACCGGCACCCCGATCGTGCCGGTCGCCATCGTCGGCGGCGAGGAGATCTATCCGATGCTCGCCGACATCAAGCCGCTGGCCCGGCTGCTCAAGCTTCCGTATTTCCCCGTGACGCCGACGTTTCCGTGGCTGGGGCCGCTGGGCCTGGTGCCGCTGCCGAGCAAGTGGCTGATCGAGTTCTGCCCGCCGATCCCGACCGCGCACCTGACGGACTCGGCCGACGATCCGCTGGTCGTGTTCAACCTCGCCGACCAGGTGCGGGAGACCATCCAGCAGACCCTGCACAGCCTTCTCGAACGCCGCCCGGACCCGTTCGGCCCCTGACCGCCCGGGACTCCGCCGGCTGCGGCACCACCTGGCTACCGGCTCGTCGCGCTACGGCGCCGCGGGCCTGGCTATCGGCGCGTCGCGCGGCGGCGCCGGTGCACCGCGAGACCGGCGGTGACCGCGCCGGCGACCAGCCCGGCCGCCGCCGTCGACGGTACGGCGATCTTGACCGCCCGCCGGCCCGTGCGGAAGTCCCGCACCTCCCAGCCCCGCTGCCGCGCCTGCCGCAACAGGGCGGCGTCCGGGTTGACCGCGACGGCCCGCCCCACCGCGGAGAGCATCGGCAGGTCGTTCGCGGAGTCGCTGTAGGCGGAGCAGCGGGACAGGTCCAGCCCCTCGACCGCGGCGAGCTGGGTGACCGCCTCGGCCTTGGCCGGACCGTGCATCAGGTCGCCGACCAGCCGCCCCGTGTACGCCCCGTCGACCACCTCGGCCACCGTGCCGATCGCCCCGGTCAGGCCCAGCCGGGACGCGATCACCCGGCCGATCTCCACCGGGGCGGCGCTGACCAGCCAGACCCGCTCCCCGGCGGCCAGGTGGCGCTGTGCCAGCCGGCGGGTGCCGGCCCAGATCCGCGGGGCCATCAGCTCGTCGAAGATCTCCTCGGCGAGCCGTTCCACGTCGTCGACCCGCCAGCCCTCGACGAACGCGAGGGCCGCCTCCCTGGCCTGCGACATGTCCCCGGCGTGCTCGGTGGCGAGGACCCGGAAGCGCAGCTGCTGCCAGGCGAAGCGGGCCAGGTCACCCGTGGTGAAGTAGTTGCGGGCGGCGAGCCCCCGGGCTAACCAGTAGATCGACGCGCCCTGCATCATCGTGTTGTCCACGTCGAAGAAGGCGGCGGCGCTCAGGTCGGGGACGGCCGGGGTGGCCTCGGCCTCGGCCTCCGCCCAGCCGGCGGTGTGCCCTCGGGCGTCGACGCTGACCGTGACCTTCCGGGTGCGGGCCACGCGACCTCCCTCGTTCGACGACCCCGAGCCGTGCCTCCCGCGAGGGTAGCCGGACCCGGCTCCGCCCCGGCGGGCCGACGGGGAAGCGCGACCGCGAAAGGAAGGGACCCCTGTCAACGCTGGCGTTGTACAGGGGCCCCTTCCCAACCGTCTGGACGAGGGCTGCCGGTCGTCGGGAACCGGGGCAGGTTGGCGGTCAGCGACCGCCGGGGCAGGCGCCGGGGGTCGGGCCGAGCGTGTCGCTGGCGGCCGGGGCGGGCAGCCCACAGCCGATGGCCGCCCGCAGCCCGTCCGACCGTTCCCGGACCTCCTCCAGCAGGGCCAACGACCGGCGGACGCGGTCGCGTTCCGCCCGGCCGGCCCCGTCGAGCAGCTTGCCGACCGCCCGGCGCTGCCCGGCGAGGAACGTGTCCACCGCGTCCAGGCCGGCCGGATCGGAGCGCTGCACGGCCGTGGTGGTCAGCAGGCGTACGCCCTGGCGGGTGTCGGAGTCCATGTCGTCGAGGACGGCCGCGAAGCCGAGCCGGTCTCCGCGCAGCTCGTCGGCCTCGCCGAGCCGGGTACGGGCGAAGTCGAGGAAGAGCTGCCCCCGGCTGAGGTCCGAGCTGGCCAGCGCGAGCTGGGCCCGTTCCGTCGACCGCTTCATCCCGTACAGGGCGTCGCCGGGCACCGCGTTCTCGCTGGCGGCGGAGATGCCGGAGACGGCGATGGCCCCGGCGGCCACCCCGATCAGGATGGCGCCCCGGGCTCGGGCCCGGCGGGCGGTCACCGCGGGCAGGAAGCTTCGCTGGCCGGCGCCGGCGGCACCCCGCTGGCCGGCCGGCTCGGGCCCGCCCGGCACGGCGGCGGCGCCCACGCCCTCCCGCTCGGCCGTGGCGAGCAGCATCGCGCGCAGCCCGGCGCGGAAGTCCGGGTCCACCTCCCCGGCCGGCGGATCGGTGCCGAGCTGGCGGGCGACCGCGACGAGCGCGGCGAGCTGGTCGTCGCCGCGGGACCGGACGTGGTGACGCCGGCCGCCGTTGGCTTCGTCGAGAAGCTGCGCGAAGCGCTCGGCGCGCCGGCGGGAGAAGAGGTTGCTGTCCACCGCAGGCACCTCCTCTCGCTGGTCGCGGCCGGTCGGCCGCTGTCGTCACCGGCGACCGGTGGCGCGTGTGCCGACGGGCGTGGTGCCGTGGCGGGCGCGCTGCCCGGACCGTGGGACCCGGGAGATGCGGGGCAACCACCGGTCGCATCCGGAGCAACGCTCCGCGCCGGGCACCGGTTACGGGGCCGGCGGAGCCGAAATCACGAAGAGTGATCGGCGCGGGAGGCTGAGCGCCGAACGGCGGGGAAGGGCGTACGGTCCGCGCCGAACCTCGGCGAGCGGCGGCCGGCCGGTGCGGGCGGTGACCGCCGCGTCGGTGGGCGGCCCACGGCGGCGTCGAGTCCCCGCCGACGAAAGCGGTGGCCGGCCCGGCCGGCCATGGGGTCAGGGTTGGAAACCGTCGGGCAGCAGCCGTGCCAGGGCCCGGACCGCGCGGTACTGCAGGGCCTTGATCGCGCCCTCGTTCTTGCCCATCGCCCGGGCGGTCTCGGCCACCGAGAAGCCCTGGAGGAACCGCAGCACGATGCACTCCTGCTGCTCCGGGTTGAGCTGCTTGACGGCGGTGAGCAGGGCGACGTTGGTGATGTGCTCGACCACCGCGGCCTCCGGGCTGCCCTCCGGACCGCGGTCCTCGCGGTCGGCGTCCAGCACGTCGCCGGTGGTCACCTCCAACCGGTAGCGGCCGGACTTGAAGTGGTCGGCGACCAGGTTCCGGGCGATCGTCACGAGCCAGGCGCCGAGGTCGCGGCCCTGCCAGGTGAAGCTGCCGATCCGCTTGAGGGCCCGCAGGAACGTGTCCGACGTGAGGTCCTCGGCAAGTTGGCGGTTGCCGACCCGGAAGTAGACGAACCGGAAGACGGTGTCGACGTACCGGTCGTAGAGCAGGCCGAACGCCTCGGCCTCGCCGGCCTGGGCGCGCTCGACGAGGGCCCAGACCTCGGTCGCCGGGTCGGAGGGGTCGGGACGGCTGGGGTAGCCGGTCGGCCCGCCGCCCGTCGCCCCGGCCGCCGGCACCGCCGGCAGCACCGCCGTCTCCGTGGTGGACGGATCGGCGGCCGACGGGGTGTCGGCGCTGCGCCGGCCCTGGGCCGGCATGGTCGGCCGGCCGGGCAGTGCGACCCGGCCGCCGTTGCCGCCGGGCGTGGTAGGGCGGGCCGGTGCCTCGTTGTGGTGCGACCGGTTGCGCAGCCGCCGGGACGTCCCGTCGCCGCGCACCGCGAGCCTCGACAGGTCGTCGGCTGGGCCCCCGGCGGCGAGCCGTTCGTTGAGGGCGGCCCGCGCGGCCGCGGTCAGTCCGTTCAGTCGCTCAACGTAGCCGTAGCTGGTCATCGTGCCTCCCCGGTCCCGCGCGACGCCGGCCGCCGGGACGCCGTGGTGCGGGCGCGTCCACGGTGGTCGGGCAGGGCTCGTCCGGGACGTGCCGACGCGCGGCAGATCCCCTTGAGGTGCTGGTCCAATGCGCTCACAGGCACGGGGGCCTCCTCGGGCTGAGGGGTGTCGACTCACGGCAAATGGGGTGAGCCGACCCGAGTGATGATAGGGCCAACGTCACCCGCGCGTGGCAAGTCCGTTACACAGAGCGGAAGTATTTCCCGCTCCGTCGCACCGATGGCGGACCGGTTGTCCGTCGTGTGCGATTGACTTTCGGCGCGGCGGGTGGTTCGGTTCCAGTCCCAGGTCAGGGCGCCGGGCCGGGCCCGTCGACCGGCCCGCCGGCGGCCCTCGCGCACGGCGGCGGGGGAGGTTTCGCCGCCTCCCCAGGGGCGCGACGGCGCTCTGTTCCCGACGGCGACGCGCTCGGGCATGGTCGGCGGCCCGGCGCTGTGCCAGACTCAGCGACCGTGCAGGACGCAGCTGACAGCTCCGCCCCGAACCTCGCCGACCGGCTGCGCCGGGCGGCCGTCGACCACGGCGACCGCCCCGCGCTGCACTGGCGGGACACCACCCTGACCTGGTCCGAACTGGACGCCGCCGTCACCGCCGTCGCGTGGGCCCTGGCCGCCGCCGCGCCGGACGGCCACACACCCTCCGTGACCGGGCGGGTCCCACCGGCGGCTGCCCCGGGCACCCGGCCGGCCCCGCCGACCGGCGGCGCGGGGCACCCGGCGCGGGTCGCGATCGCCCTGCCCAACACGCCCGACTTCGTGATCAGCTATCTGGGCACGCTGCGCGCCGGCCTGGTCGCGGTGCCGGTGAACCCCGGCTTCACCGGCCCGGAGCTGCGGCACGTCCTGGCCGACTCCAGCGCCACCGTGCTGATCTGCACCGACCGGGTCCGGGGCCTGGTCGCCGGCTGCGCCGGGGAGCTGCCCGCGCTCGCCGCGGTGCACACCGCCCCGCCGACCGCCGCGGGCGGCCAAGAGCCGACCCGGGACGCGGGCGCCGGGGAGCGGGCCGCCGACGCGGAGTTCCCGCGACGCGGCGGCGACGACCTGGCCACCCTGCTCTACACCTCGGGCACGGAGGGACTGCCGAAGGGGGCGATGCTGCCGCACCGGGCGCTCGCCGCCAACCACGCGCAGGTGGCGCGGATCTCCCCGCCGGTGGTCGGGCCCGAGGACACCGTGCTGCTGGCCCTGCCGCTGTTCCACGCGTACGGGCTGAACTCGGGGCTGGGGGCCGTCGTCCACCACGGCGCGACCGGGGTGCTGGTCGAGGACGTCGCGTCGCCCGGCGCGCTCGCCGAGATCGCCCGGCACCGGGTGAGCGTGCTCGTCGGCGTACCGTCGATGTTCCTGGCCTGGGCAACGGCGGACCGGGACGCGGTGACGGCGGCCATGGCATCGGTCCGGCTGGCGGTCTGCGGCGCGGCCCCGCTGGAGCCCGCCGTCGCCGCGCGCTTCACCGAGGCGACCGGCCGCGCGGTGCACGTCGGGTACGGCCTGACCGAGACCGCCCCGGTGCTCACCTCCACCCTGGTCGGCGGGGCGCCGAAGGCCGGCTCGATCGGCCGCCCGCTGCCCGGCGTCGAGCTGCGCCTCGTCGGCGCGGACGGGGCCGACCTGTGGCGCGACGGGGTGGCCGAGCCGGACGACGACGCCGACGAGCTGGACCTGACCGTCGGCTCGCCGGGCACCGACCCCGGCGAGATCGTGGTACGCGGGGCGAACCTGTTCGCCGGGTACTGGCCGGACGGCCGGGGCGGCCCGGACGCGGACGGCTGGTGGGCCACGGGCGACGTCGCGTACGCCGACGCCGACGGGGACCTGTTCCTGGTCGACCGGCTCGGCGAGCTGATCCTGGTCAACGGCTTCAACGTCTACCCGCACGAGGTCGAGCTGGTGCTCGCCGCGCATCCCGGCGTGGCCGAGTCGGCCGTACTGGGTGTGCCGCACCCGCGGACCGGGGAGACTGTCCGGGCGTACGTGGTGCCGGCGCCGGGACGTCCGGTGACCGGCGAGGAGCTGCTCGCCCACTGCGCCCGTAACCTGGCCCGGTTCAAGTGCCCGACCGCCGTCGAGTTCGTCGACACGCTGCCGCACTCGGCGATCGGGAAGGTGCGCAAGACCCAGCTCAGGCCGGTGCCGTTCCCGGCCGACACCAGCACGGAGGTACCCGATGGCCACTGACGCCCGGCTCACCCTGATCACCCGGCCCGGCTGCCACCTGTGCGACGACGCCAAGGCGGCGCTCGACCGGGTGGTGGCGGTCACCGGGGACCGGTGGGTGGAGTGGGACGTGACCGACGACGTCGAGCTGGAGCGCGAGTACGGCGACCGGCTGCCGGTGGTGCTGCTCGACGGCAAGGAGCACGGCTACTGGCGGGTGGAGGAGGACCGGCTGCTGCGGGACCTGACGACCCCGCAGCTCTGAGCGCGCCCAGGCCCGCGCCCCGTGCCCGGGGCGGTGGCGGGCGGGCCCTATGGTGCTGCCCATGACCCCTGCGCGCCCCCATCTGGTGTGGGACTGGAACGGCACCCTGCTCAACGACCTCAGCCTGGTGGTGACCGCCACCAACGCCGCGTTCGCCAGCGTGGGCGGGCCGAGCGTGACCGCCGCCGAGCACCGGGTGCGGTTCCGCCGGCCGGTCGCCCACTACTACGCCGAGGTGCTGGCGCGGGCCGTCGACGACGAGGAGTTCGGCCGGCTGGACCGGATCTTTCACGACGCGTACCGGGAGGGGTTGACCACCTGCGCGCTGGCCGACGACGCGGCGGTGGCGATGGCCGCCTGGCCCGGCAGCCAGTCGCTGCTGTCCATGTGGTTCCACGACGAGCTGGTGCCGGCCGTGCGCACCTACGGGCTGACGGGCCGGTTCACCCGGGTGGACGGGCTGCGCGCCACGACCGGCGGGGACCGCAAGGCGGAGTCGCTGGCGCGCCACCTTACCGAGCTGGGGGTGGACGGCCGCGAGGTGGTGCTGATCGGCGACTCGCTCGACGACGCCGATGCCGCCCTGTCGGTCGGCGGCCGGGCCGTCCTCTACACCGGCGGCTTCACCGACCCGGACCGGCTGCGCGCCTCCGGCCACCCGGTCGCGGACACCCTCACGGAGGCGGTGACCCTGGCCGCCACCCTCGCCTGACGCGCCCCTGGTCGGCGTGATCATGGAGTTGACGGCCTCCGCCCCGGCGTGTCGCGCCGCCAGGTCCATGATCACCGGGCCGGGCCGGGCCGGGGCGCCGGCCCACCAGGTGACGGTCACCACGAAGGTGACGATGGCCACGGGGAGCTTGAGGATCCCGTGGGCCAGGTCGAGCCAGGACTGAGCCCCACGCCGAGCGCCAGCCCCACCAGCAGCACCACGAAGCTGGCCAGCGCCAGGGGGAAACCGAGCAGGACGTACCCGGAGTCGCGGAGCAGTTGGCGGGAGGCGGCGGGCGCGGCGGCGGGCGGGTCGTCCACGGTGGCGGCGGTCATGGTCCGAGGCTAGGTAGCGCGGCGCCCCGTGTCCCATCCCGCCGGCCACCCGTTCCGGGTGGTGCCAGCCCTACCGCGGGCCGGCCATCGGGGCGTGTGATTGGTGAAAGAAGTCGGGATTGAGCAATAATCGGCGCGCGGCCGAACAGGGGTCCGCATAACGATCTTGTGGGACGGAGGGGCAGGTGGGGGCGGGTCGCCGGTCTTCAAGATCGCGATTTGTGCGTCTCTTCACAAGCGCCTACTCTGTAATTCCGACGCGTCCTGCTAGCTCAGCCGGCAATCTCGGTCGCCAGCGGGAGTCCCGACACGGCCGGCCACTGGAGCTGGCCGAGGATCGCACCGCACGGAGTCTCATGAGTCAGCACCGTCACCCTGGCGCGCCCGGTCGCGCCGGTGCCGTACCGGCGCTTCCGGACCTGCCCGAGGCGACCGTCGCGCGGCTCCCCGAGTACCTCCGCGCCCTGCACAACCTCGCCGAGTCCGGGCACGAGACCATTTCCAGCGAGGGCCTGGCCGGCGCCGCCGGGGTCAACTCCGCGAAGCTCCGCAAGGACCTCTCCCACCTCGGCTCGTACGGCACCCGCGGCGTCGGCTACGACGTCGCCCTGCTGGTCGACCAGATCGAGTTCGTGCTCGGGCTCACCCAGCGGCGGGCCGTCGCGCTGGTCGGCGTGGGTAACCTCGGTCACGCCCTGGCCGGCTACGACGGCTTCGCCAGCCGCGGCTTCCGGATCGCCGCGCTGCTCGACGCGGACCCGTCCCGGGTGGGCGAGGAGATCAACGGCCTGGTCGTCCGGCACGTCGACGAGCTGCCCCGGATCGCCGCCGAGGAGTCGATCGCGATCGGCGTGATCGCCACCCCGGCCGGCGCCGCCCAGGCCGTCGCCGACCAGCTGGTCGAGGTCGGGGTGACGAGCATCCTCAACTTCGCGCCGTGCGTACTCTCGGTGCCGGAGGGCGTCGACGTGCGCAAGGTCGACCTCGCCATCGAGCTGCAGATCCTGTCCTTCCACGAGCACCGCAAGGCGTCGCTGACCGCGTTGCCCGCCACCGGCGGGTCCGCCCTCACCGCCCTGCCCGGCGGGCTTGCGGACACCGACACCCAGGAGGCGACCGGCACGTGAAACTCCTCGTCGTCGGCACGTCCTACCGCACCGCTCCGGTCGCCGCCCTGGAGCAGCTGGCGGTCGCCCCCGCCGACCTCACCCGCACCCTGGACCGCCTGATCGCCCGGCCGTACGTGAGCGAGGCGGTGCTGGTCTCCACCTGCAACCGGGTGGAGGTCTACGCCGCCGTGTCCGGTTTCCACGGCGGGCTCGGCGACATCTGCGCCGTCCTCGGCGAGCACGCCGGGACGCCACCGGCCGCCCTGGCCAACCACCTCTACGTGCATTACGACGCCGCCGCCGTCGACCACGTCTTCCGGGTCGCCGCCGGGCTGGACTCGATGGTCGTCGGCGAGGCGCAGATCCTCGGCCAGCTCCGTGACGCGTACCACTGGGCCACCGGGGCCGACGCCGCCGGCCGGCTGCTGCACGAGCTGATGCAGCAGGCGCTGCGGGTGGGGAAACGGGCGCACGCGGAGACCGGCATCGACCGGGCCGGCCAGAGCGTGGTCACCGCCGCGCTCGACCTGGCCGCCGCGCTGCTCGACGGCGACCTCGCCGGCCGTCCCGCCCTGGTGGTCGGGGCCGGCGCGATGGGCGCGCTGGGCGTGGCGACGCTCTCCCGGCTCGGCGCGGGGCCACTCACCGTGACCAACCGGGGGACCGACCGGGCCGTGCGGCTGGCCGAGTCGTACGGAGCCAGCGCGGCGCCGATGGCCGAGCTGACCAACGTGCTCTCCACAGTGGACATCGTAGTGGCCGCCACGGCGAGCACCGAACCGGTCCTCACCCGCGAGGTGGTGGCCCGCGGGCTCGCCGGCCGCTACCCCGGGCGGGGTCCGCTGGTCCTGCTCGACCTCGCCGTTCCGCGCGACGTGGAGGCGGGCGTGGCCGAGCTGGGCGGTGTCGAGGTGATCGACATCGACCGGATGGCGGCGCTGCTCGCCGACGGGCCGGCCGCCACCGACGCGGCCGCCGTCGAGCGGATCGTGGCCGCCGAGGTCGACTCCTTCCTCACCTGGCTGCGCGGCGCCGACGTGGCCCCGACCGTGGCCGCGCTGCGCGGTCGGGCCGAGGACGTGGTCAGCGCCGAGCTGCGCCGGCTGGCCCAGCGCCGCCCCGACCTCACCGAGGAGCAGCGCGCGGAGGTCGCCCGGACGGTGCACCGGGTGGTGCAGCGGCTGCTGCACCAGCCCACCGTGCGGGTCCGCCAGCTCGCCGCCGAGTCGGGCGGCGACCAGTACGCCGCGCTGCTGCGCGAGCTGTTCGACCTCCAGGTTCCGCAGACGTCCCCGGTCGACACCGTCCCCGATGTGGTCGACACCGAGACCACCCCGTACCCCGGAGGTGAGAGATGATCGCCCCCCTGCGCCTCGGCACCCGGGGCAGCGCGCTGGCGATGGCCCAGTCCGGCCAGGTCGCCGCCGCGCTCACGGCCGCGACCGGCCGCGAGGTCGAACTTGTCGAGGTGGTCACCGCGGGCGACCGCTCGGCCGCCCCCGTGCACCGGCTCGGCGTCGGCGTGTTCGTCTCCGCGCTGCGCGACGCCCTGACCGCCCGGACGATCGACTTCGCGGTGCACTCCTACAAGGACCTGCCCACCGCGGCGGCCCCCGGGCTGCACATCGCGGCCGTGCCCGTCCGGCAGGACCCGCGCGACGCGCTGGTGGCCAGGGGCGGGCGGACGCTCGCGGAACTGCCGCCCGGTGCCCTGGTCGGCACCGGCGCGCTGCGCCGCATCGCGCAACTGCACGCGCTCGGGATGGGGCTGGAGATCACCCCGATCCGCGGCAACATCGACACCCGCCTCGCGCGGGTGCTCGGCCCGGACGCCGACCTCGACGCGGTCGTCCTGGCCCGGGCCGGGCTGGCCCGGATCGGCCGGCTCGACGTGATCACCGAGACGCTCGACCCGATGCTCATGCTGCCCGCGCCCGCCCAGGGCGCGCTGGCCGTGGAGTGCCGCGTCGACGACGCGGACCTGGTCGAGCTGCTCGCGGTGCTCGACCACGCACCGTCCCGGGCCGCGGTCAGCGCGGAACGGGCGCTGCTGGCCACCCTGGAGGCCGGGTGCAGCGCACCCGTCGCCGCCTACGCCGAACTCGCGGAGGGCGACGCCGGCGATGAGATTTACCTGCGCGGGGCGGTGATCAGCCCGGACGGTACCCGAGACCTCCGGCTGTCCCGCACCGGAACGCCCGCCGACGCGGCGGAGATCGGCAAGGCACTCGCCGCCGAACTCCTCGAACTCGGCGCCGACTCGATCCTCGGCCAAGAAGGACACGCCGGCCCGGGGACCCAGCAATTTGGGAGCACAGAATGACCCGCACCCGTAAGCCCGTAGGCCGCATCGCGTTCGTCGGGGCCGGCCCCGGCGACCCGGGCCTGCTGACCCGCCGGGCGCACGACGCCCTGGTCGACGCCGACCAGGTGGTGTACGACCGGGGCATCCCCGAGTCGCTGCTCGACGCCGTCCGCGCCCAGGCCAAGCCCGACGCCGAATTCACCCCCGCCGAGGGCGTGCCCGGGGACGTGGCGAAGGTGCTGATCTCGGCCGCCCGGTCCGGCCAGAACGCGGTGCACCTGGTCGCCGGCGACCCGTTCGGCCACGATTCGGTGGTCAAGGAGGTACAGGCGGTCGCGCGTACCGCGGCGCACTTCGAGGTGGTGCCGGGCATCGGCCAGGCCGAGGGCGTGGCCACGTACGCGGGCCTGCCGCTGCCCGGCGTGCGTACCGCCGCCGACGTCGAGGACGTCACCACGCTGGACTTCGAGGCGCTGGCCGCGGCCGTCAACCGGGGCTCGCTGGCGATCGCCGTGGACGCCGGCGACCTGGCCGCCGTGCGCGACGGCCTGCTCGCCGCCGGGGTGGACGGCACCACCGCCGTGGGCGTGACCGGCGACGGCACGGGGGAGACCCAGTACACGACCACGTCGACCGTGGACTCCTTCGTCGCGGCGGCACTCGGCTTCACCGGCCGCGTCGTGCTCACCGTCGGCGCGGGCGTCGGCGAGCGGGACACGCTGAGCTGGTGGGAGAACCGGCCGCTGTACGGCTGGAAGGTGCTCGTACCCCGGACCAAGGAACAGGCCGGCGTGATGAGCGCCCGGCTGCGCGCGTACGGGGCCATCCCGTGCGAGGTGCCGACCATCGCGGTCGAGCCGCCGCGCACCCCCGCCCAGATGGAGCGGGCGGTCAAGGGCCTGGTCGACGGCCGGTACGCCTGGGTGGTCTTCACCTCCGTCAACGCGGTGCGCGCGGTGTGGGAGAAGTTCGCCGAGCACGGCCTGGACGCCCGGCACTTCGGTGGTGTCAAGATCGCCTGTATCGGCGAGGCGACCGCCGACGCCGTCCGCGCGTTCGGCATCCAACCGGAGCTGATCCCGTCCGGCGAGCAGTCGTCCGAGGGGCTGCTGGCCGAGTTCTCGCCGCACGACGAGATCCTCGACCCGGTGGGCCGGGTGCTGCTGCCGCGCGCCGACATCGCCACCGAGACCCTCGCCGCCGGGCTCACCGAGCGCGGCTGGGAGGTCGACGACGTGACCGCGTACCGGACCGTCCGGGCGGCCCCGCCGCCCGCCGAGATCCGGGACGCGATCAAATCGGGCGGGTTCGACGCGGTGCTCTTCACGTCGTCCTCCACCGTGCGGAACCTGGTCGGCATCGCCGGGAAGCCGCACACGCGTACCGTTGTCGCCGTCATCGGGCCCAAGACGGCGGAGACGGCGACGGAGTTCGGCCTGCGGGTCGATGTGCAGCCGCAGAACGCCTCGGTGCCCGACCTGGTGGAGGCGCTCGCCGCCTACGCCGTCGAGCTGCGCGAGAAGCTCGCCGCCATGCCGGCCAAGCAGCGCCGCGGCTCGAAGGTGCAGGGCCCCACCGCCCTCAGGTTCCGCTGACAGGAGGCCCCCGTGCCGTACCCCGAGATCCGGCCCCGCCGGCTGCGCCGCAACGCGGCCGTGCGGCGGCTGGTCACCGAGACCCGCGTCGACCCGGCCGAGCTGGTCGTGCCGATGTTCGTGAAGGAGGGGCTGACCGAGCCACGGCCGATCGCCTCGCTGCCGGGGGTGCTCCAGCACTCCCGGGACTCGCTGCGCAAGGCGGCCGCGGAGGCGGTGCAGGCCGGCGTGGGCGGGATCATGCTGTTCGGGGTGCCGGCGTCGCGTGACGAGCGCGGCTCCGGCGGGATCGACCCGAACGGCATCCTCAACGTCGCCATCCGGGACGTGGTCTCCGAGGTCGGCGACGCCACCGTGGTCATGAGCGACCTCTGCCTGGACGAGTTCACCTCGCACGGGCACTGCGGGCTGCTCACCCCCGACGGCGGCGTGGACAACGACGCCACCCTGGCCGCGTACGCCGAGATGGCGGTCGCCCAGGCCGCCGCCGGGGTCCACGTGGTCGGGCCGTCCGGGATGATGGACGGCCAGGTCGGCGTCGTCCGGCGGGCCCTCGACGCCGCCGGTTACACCGACGTCGCCGTGCTCGCGTACGCCGTGAAGTACGCCTCCGCGTTCTACGGACCGTTCCGGGACGCGGTGGAGTCGGCCCTGGAGGGCGACCGGCGCACCTACCAGCAGGACCCGGCGAACCTGCGCGAGTCCCTGCGCGAGGTGGAGCTGGACGTCGCCGAGGGCGCCGACATGGTGATGGTCAAGCCGGCCCTGCCCTACCTCGACGTGGTGGCGGCGGTCCGGGCCGCGGTGGACGTCCCGGTCGCGGCCTACCAGGTCTCCGGCGAGTACGCGATGGTCGAGGCGGCCGCCGTGAACGGCTGGCTCGACCGGGAGCGGGTCATGCTGGAGACGCTCACCTCGATCCGCCGGGCCGGCGCCCAGATCATCCTCACCTACTGGGCGGTCGAGGCCGCCCAGCTCCTGCGTCAGCGCTACTGACCGCGGCCGGCGACGTCCCGGCCGGTGCGCTCGACGGCCCCGGTCGCGTCCGTCGGCGGGTCCGGGCCGGTTCGGCGGCGGCCTCGCGTCGCGTTTGTCGGCGGGTCCGGGCCGGTTCGGCGGCGGCCTCGCGTCGCGTTTGTCGGCGGGTCCGGGCCGGTCCGGCGGCGGCCTCGCGTCGCGTTTGTCGGCGGGTCCGGGCCGGTTCGGCGGCGGCCTCGCGTCGCGTTTGTCGGCGGGTCCGGGCCGGTCCGGTGGCGGGTCCTGGGTCGCGTCCAGCGGCGGGCCTGTCCGGCGCTGCCTCTCCTCGCCTCCCACCCACACTCGACTTTTCCCCCTTTGCTCTGCACCTGCCCGCGCACAGCTCACGGACAGTGACGGTTGCGCCGGTGGGTGCAGAGCAAAGGGCCGTGAAAGACATGTGTTGGCCGGGCGAGCCATGAGGGCCCGGGCGCCATGAGGGCCCGGGCGGGCCAGGGCGTTGACCGAGGGTCCGGCTGCCGCGGTTTCCACAGGATGCCGGGTTGTCCACAGGCGCGGCCGGCGGGATTGCGGACGACCGGCGGCCGGCGGAAGGCTGGACCTCATGGCAGCCTTCGACCACGAGCCTGACCAGCCGGAGCGGCTCGACCAGTCAGACGGGCGACAGCACCCGGAGCGTTTCACGCCTGACGGACCGGACGGACCGGATAGACCCGGCGGGCCTGACCAAACCGGCGGACCCGACGAGCCCGGCGGACCCGACGAGCCCGACGGGCCTGACGCGCCGGGAGGCGATGTCGGCGGCGACGAGCGGCCGACGATGTTGAGCGAGCCGTTCGACATTCCCTGGCCGGCGGCTGGGATCGTACGGGCCGTCCGCCGCCGCGCCGACGCCAGCCAGCGGGAGCTGGCCCGGTGGGCGGGGGTGCATCCGTCCACCATCGGACGGATCGAGGCGGGCGCGCTGGTGCCCAGCATCGCCATGCTGCGGCGGCTCATCGCGGTGGCGGGCTTCCGGCTCGCCGTCGTGGACGAGTTCGGCCGGGTGCTCAAGCCGATGCGCGACCGCGACGACGCGCGGGACGGGGCGGGGCGGCGCTACCCGTCGCACCTCGACACCATCCTCGACCCGGAGCCGGGGGAGTGGTGGGCCGACATCTACGGGCTGGCCCGCCCGCCGGAGACCTTCTACCGGAACCGGGCGGTGCGGGACGCGATGCGCCGGCGCAGCCAGTGGGAGGTACGGGTGGCCAAGTACCGGCACGTGCCGCCACCGCCGCGCGTTCCGCCGACCGGGTGACGGCCCGTTCGCGCGTCAGCGGCCCGCGTCGAGGCGGTGCACCAGCTCCGCCACGTCCACGCTGTACTCGCACCACTCCCGGTCGGGGCGGTAGCCCAGCTCGGCGTTGACCTTGAGCATCGCCTCGTTGGCCTGGGCGTTCCAGGTCTGCACCTCGGTCAGCTCCGGCTCGGCCGAGCGCAGCTCCAGCAGCATCCGCGCCTTGATCGCCCGGTCGATCCCGTAGCCCCGGTGGTCCTGCACCACGATCGTGTCGTACTGGTCGGCCCGGGTCGGGTGCTGCGCCGGCACGACCAGCTCGGTCAGCCCGGCCACCTCGCCGGTCCGGTCGTGGGTGGCGAGCACGATGTACGGCTTCATGCCCCGGCGGTGCAGTGTGTCGATGCTGTCCCGCAGCCGCTCCGGGTCGTACGAGCTGGGGCGCAGTTCGCCGTCACCGAGGTCGCGCACCTCGGCCTTCGCCCGCGCGTACGCCTCGATCAGGTCGTCCGGCGGACCGCCCGGGCAGAACTCCACGCGGTAGCCCGCGCCGACTCCCGTGGCCATGGCGGCCAGCGCCGACCAGTCCACCGCGGACAGGTCCAGCACGCTGCGCGTCTCCACGTACTCCCGGTTGAAGCCGAGCGCCTCGTAGAAGGCCACGGCCGGAGTGTCGCCGACGACCTCGACGCCGATGGACTGGAAGCCCTCCTGGTAGACCCGGCGGGCGGCCAGCCGGACCAGGTCCCGGCCCAGGCCGCTGCGGCGCACCGACGGGTGGACCAGCACCTCCAGGACGCCGATGTCGCCGAGCATGAGCACCTGGACGTGGCCGAGGATCGCGCCGGGCTCGCCCTCGGCGCCCGCCCCCGCCTGGGCCACCCATGAGATCCGCCGCTCGCCGGGCATCACCTCGGAGAGGTACTCCCGCAGCGAACTCTGCCGCCAGGGCGGATCCTGCGGAAGGTCGGCCGCGAACACCGCGTTCAGCGTGTCCAGTAGCGACGCGATCTCGACGGACGACGCGGTCCGGGGATCCCACTCGCGCACCATCACCCGTCTAGCTTGCCGTCAACGGCAGCGCGGGGGAAGTGTCCAGTTCTCCAATGTACGCAGACGATCACGTCACGTACGCCGGCTGGCGACCCCGTACTCGTTGGCCTTGTCGAAGACGTCCTGCGCGTATCGGCGGACGTCGTTGTATGACAGGATGGCGCCCCACCAGTCGCCCGGGATCGTCATGTTCCGGCCGCCCTTGCACAGGTAGTTGCCGGCGGCCAGGGCGGCGTCGTCCAGGTCGTGCGGATCCTTCCGGCCGTCGTTGTCCGCGTCCGCCCCGATCTCCTGCCAGGTCGTCGGGATGAACTGCATCGGGCCGATCGCCCGGTCGTAGGTGGTGTCCCGGTCGTGCAGCCCCCGGTCGGTGTCCCTGATCAGCGACCGGCCGCCCTTGCCGTCGAGCGGGTCGCCGATGATCTCCGGCAGCGCCCGCGCGTCCGGCCCGAGGGTCGCGCCGTTGGCCTGCCCGTGCCGGGACTCGACGTACCCGATCGCGGCCAGTGTGGTCCAGCTGAGCTGGCAGCTGCGGTTGGTCTCCGCGAGCACCAGCTCCGCGTAGCCGTACGCCTGCATCGCGATCGGCGAGATGCCCACCTTCGCCCCGGTCTGCTGGGCCCACGCGGCGAGGGCGTCGGCGGGCCGGCCGGTCGCCGCCGGAACGCCGGGCAGCCCGCCCGGCGTGGCGGTCGCGCCCGGGAACCCGGGCAGCCCGGTCGGCGCCGGCGCGCCGGAGATCCCGGGCAGGGCTCCGCCCGGGGTGCCGGTGGCGTCGACCGCGGCCGGGCGGGGCTTCGGCGCGGTGGCCGGCACCACGAGCGCTCCGGCCGCCGCTGTCGCCCCGACCAGGGCGAGCAGGAACAGCCCGGACATCGTGAGGCGCCCGGCCGGCCGGCGCGACCACGCCCGGGTGGCCCGCGCGGCGGCGGCCACCGCCTGCCGCGGCGGAGGCATGCGTACGGCGTGGGCGAACGGCACCCGGCGCCGCCGGCCCCCGGCCGACTCCCCGCCGTCGACGCCGTCCGTCCCGGCGTCTCCTGCCTCGTCCCCCTTGACGCCCTCGGCTTCCTCCGCCTTGGCATCCCCGGTGGCGTCCGCCTTGGCACCCTCGGCTGCGTCCGCCTTGACGCCCCCGGTCTCGTCCGCCGTGGTGCCCTCGACGCCGTCCGCCTTGACCTTTACGGCCGCGTCCCCCGGCTTCTCGGGCTTCGCGGCTGCGTCGGCGGCGTCCGGCCCCCCGGCGGGCGCGGGCGTCTCGGTCGGCTGCTCCGACCTCAGCCACGGCCGGCGGGGTCGGGGCAGCCGATCGTGCGCCGGGCCGCCGCCCGGTTCCTCGGGGGGCGCGGCCGGACGCAGGGGTCGATCCGTCGCGCTCTCCTCGCCGTCCACCACCCGTCGAGTATCGCCCATGTCCCGCCCGGCGTCAGGACCGGTCGTACCCTTGTGTCATGCCCCGGTACGAGTTCCGCTGCCGCGCCTGCGGCGACACCTTCGAGGTCAACCGTCCGATGGCGCAGGCCGGCGAGCCGGCGCCCTGCCCTCAGGGGCACGCCGACACGGTCAAGCTGCTGTCCACGGTGGCCGTGACCGGTCGCGGCGGCCCGGGCGCCGCCCCGGCCCCGTCCGGCGGGGGCTGCTGCGGCGGCGGCTGCGGCTGCTGACCCCCACCCTCGCCGCCTCCTGACGCGGTGGCCTCCGGCGGGGCTCCGGGCCCCGGCCGGTCCGTCATCGTGCCCGTTCGACCCCGCCGGCGTATGACGACGCCGGCGACGCCGGCGACGCCGGGCCAGACTCCACTGGCACCTTTGGGTCGGCGTCTGCCCGACCGTTCTCACGATGCGTGACCGGGCGACCATAGTGCAGCATGTATCGAACGTCACGGGCGGAGGTTCGACGCATGTCGCCAGGTATCCACCTCCCGACGGGCTGGGTGACCTTCGTGTTCACCGACATCGAAGGCTCGACGCGTCTGGCCCAGCTGCTCGGCCCGGGGTACCGGCCGGTGTTGTGGGAACACCGCCGCCTGCTGCGCCGCACTCTGGCCGGTACGCAGGGCGCGGAGCTGCTGACCGAGGGCGACTCGTTCTTCATCGCGTTCCCGGACGCCGCCGCGGCGCTGACCGCCTGCCTGACGGCGCAGCGTGCGCTGGCCACCCACGAGTGGCCGGCTCCGGAGGCCGTGCCCCGGGTCCGGATGGGACTGCACACGGGCTGGGCCGAGCCGCGCGACGGCGAGTACGCCAGCGCGGAGGTGCACCGCGCCGCCCGGGTCGCCGCCGCGGCGCACGGCGGGCAGGTGCTCTGCTCGGGGGCCACCGCCCGGCACGCCGAGTCGTTGCCGGAGGGCGCGTCCCTGCTCGACCTCGGCCTGCACCGGCTGCGCGGCTTCGACGACCGGGAACGGCTGTTCCAGCTCGTCGCGCCCGGCCTGGAACGGCAGTTCCCGCGCCCGCGTACCGCCGACGCGGCGGCGCACAACCTGCCGACCCAGGTCACCTCGTTCGTCGGCCGGGAAGCCGAGCGGGCCGAACTGCGGCGGCTGGTGCGGGAGCACCGGCTGGTCACCGTGCTCGGCGCGGGCGGGGCCGGCAAGACCCGGCTGGCCGTCGAGCTGGCCGGTGGGCTGGTCGACGAGTATCCGGACGGAATCTGGTTCGTCGACGTGGCCGCGGTGACCGACCCGGGGCTCGTGGCGTTCGCGGTCGCCGCCGTGCTGGGGCTGCGCCCGGAGCCAGGCCGGCCCATGGTGGACACCCTCGTCGAGTACGCCGCCGTACGCCGGATGCTGGTCCTGCTGGACACCTGCGACGCCCAGCCGGCCGCGTCGGCGGAGGTGATCTCCCGACTGCTCGCCGGCGGCGGTGGCGTGCGGGTGCTGGCGACCAGCCGTGAGTCCTTCGGGCTGCCGGGGGAGGTGGTGTGGCGGATCCCGCCGCTGTCCGTGGAACCCCGGCCGGACGGCGCGGAGAGCGACGCCGTGGCGCTGCTGCTCGACCGGACGGCGGCGGCCCGGGGCGGGCGGGCGCCGGACCCGGCCGAGTCGGCCGACCTGCGGCGGGTGGTGCGGCGCCTCGACGGGCTGCCGCTCGCCATCGAGTTGGCCGCCGCCCGGCTGCGGGTGCTCTCCGTCGGGCAGCTCGCGGAACGCCTCGACGACGTCCTCGGCACGCTGGACGCGGGCCGGCAGGAACCGGTCCCGCCGCCCGGGAGCGGCTGGACGGGCGACCCGCAGGCATCCGTCGACCTGGTGGAGGCCGCGTCCGGCGATGCCGCGGACGCCCCGGTGGCGCGGCGACCGGCCAGCGAGCGGCACCTCACCTTGCAGGCCACCGTCACGTGGTCGTACCGGACATTGGGGGCGCGGGCGGCGCGGCTGCTGCGCTGGCTGGCGGTCTTCGCCGGGCCGGTCGACCTGCCGACGGTGGAGTGGCTGCTCGACGACGATCCGCTCGACCCGCTGTCCGTGCTGGTGGACAAGTCGATGATCCTGGCCGAGCCGCACGCCTCGGGCAGCACCTACCGGATGCTCGACCCGATCCGGGCGTACGCGGCCCGCCAGCTGGTGCAGGCGGGCGAGGAGCGGGCGGCCCGGGACCGGCACCTGGCCTGGGCGACGCACGCGCTGACGCGCGCCCGGCTGGGGCCGGACGGCCGTCCGGCCACGCTCTCGCTGTACGCCCTCGACCCCCTCGCGAAGGAGTTGCGCGCCGCCCTGCGCTGGTGCGCCACCGGCGGCAGCGCCCGCGCCGGGCTGCGCCTGGCCGGCGCGCTGGACCAGTGGTGGCGGGAGCGCGGGCTGGCCCGGGAGGGGCGACTCTGGCTGTTCCGGCTCTACGGCCGCATCGCCGAGACCGGCGAGTCCATTCCGGACGCCGAGCTGGCGGCGGCGTACCACATGCACTCGCTGCACGCCGGCGCGGACGGCGAGTTCACCGAGGAGCTGCGCTTCTCCCAGCAGGCCGAGGCGGCGGCCCGGCAGGCCGGCGACGCGGGGCTGCTGGCCCGGGTGCTGGCCGGGCGGGCCGCCCCGCTGATCGACATGGGGCAGCTCGCCGAGGCCGAGCGGGTCTGCCGTGAGGTCATCGACTGGGCGCACGAGCGGGGCGTGGCGTCCGACGCGCTGTTCGCCGTACTCCGCCTCGCCGAGCTGCTGTGGCGGCGCGGCGCGCTGGCGGAGGCGGCGGAACTGCTCGGCGCGGCGCGACCGATCGAGGCGACCCGCCCGGCGGACCGGGGCCGCCGGTCGGTCGACATGCTGCTCGGCATGGTGGCGCTGGCCCGGGGCGATCTCGTCGCGGCGCACGAGCACCTGCTGGTCGCGCTGCGGTCCCGGATGACCCACGGCTTCCACCGGCGGGCCTGCGACACGCTCAACGCGGTCGCGGTGCGCTGCGCCGACGGGGGAGACCCGTGCACCGCCGCCCGGCTGTTCGGCGCGGCCGAGGCGACCCGGGCGAGCCTGCGCTCGACGCCGGGCATCTACGGCCCCTACTGGGCGGAGCAGCAGGCGGAGCTGCGCGGCACGCTGGGCGACGCGGCCTTCGACGTCGCGTACGGCGAGGGCAGCGAGCTGGGCCTGGAGGAGGCGGCGGCGCTGGCGCTGGGCGTGGAGCACCCCGACCTGGGCGCGGACTCGACGCGGTTCGGCGCGGCCGGCGCTGCCGTCCTCCGCCGGCGCGCGGAGTCGGGGCGACGGCCGGCCGGCCGTACGGAGCGGGCCTGAGCCGGGCGACCCTACCGCGTCGAAGGGGCTCCGCCGGACAGCGTTTGGGGGCATGTGTCGAAACAGACGAAAGCCCCGGGACGACGCGGCGTCCCGGGGCCCTCTCACCGTGGGCGTCAGTGCACGAAGCGCGGCGGGCTCGCCTGGCTCTCGTTGTACAGCCGGTCCAGCGCGGTCACGTGGTAGGTGTGCCGCTGGCCCGCCCCGGCGGTGGTGTCCACCCAGGACTGCACGGCGCCGGGGGTGGCCCGGACCGTGGCGACCAGGTGGGATGCGTCGGCCAGGTCACACGCGCCGACCGGGCTGTTCCCGTCGAGCCGGTAGATCGCGTACGAGGTGGCCGTGCCGAGCGGCCCCGCCCCGTCGGCGGGGTGGCGCCAGCTCAGCCGTACGCCGTCGTCCTGCCGCTCGACGTCGGTGACGACCGGCGCCAGCAGCGGCTCGGCCGGCAGGTGCGGCATCGCCGGCACCAGGGCCGGGCGGGAGTAGTGCTCGGCGGCGTAGATGTCGGTGGCCCCGAGCCGGTTCGCCCGCACCTGGACGGCCGAGAAGTGCACGTTGCCGAGCACCTCCGGGTACGCCCGGTTGAGCGTCAGGTGGTCCGACAGCTCGCGCGGGTTCATCCAGAACGACCCGTAGACCGGCTCACCGCTCTTGTAGTCGGCCTGGCCGATGTAGAGCTGCACGCGGGTGCCGCGGACCTGCTCGGCCCACCACGGCACCAGGCGGGCGTAGTCGGCCGCCGGGTACTGCCCGATGTACCAGTACAGCTGCGGAACGACGTAGTCGATCCACTCTTCCTTGATCCACGTACGGGTGTCGGCCGAGATGATGTCGTACGACTGGCTGCCGGTGGTGTCCGAGCCCAGCGGGTCGGCCGACTTGTTGCGCCAGATGCCGAACGGGCTGACGCCGAACTTCACCCACGGCTTGACCGCCTTGATCTTGGCGTTCATCTCCTGGACCAGCAGGTTGATGTTGTCCCGCCGCCAGTCGGCCTTGTTGGTGAAGCCCCGGTTGTACGCCGCGAAGGTCGCGTCGTCCGGCACCTGGTGGGTGCCGCTCGGGTACGGGTAGAAGTAGTCGTCGAAGTGCACGCCGTCGATGTCGTACCGCTCGACGGCGTCCATCATCGCGGTCTGGACGAACTCGCGGACCTCGGGGATGCCGGGGTTGTAGTAGAGCCGGCTGCCGGCGACGCCGGCCGGCGGGTACGCGAACACCCAGTCCGGGTGCTGCCGGACCGGGTGGTTGGGCGCGAGCTTCGAGATGTCCGCGCCGGCGCCGCCCGGGGCCGGCATGGAGACCCGGTACGGGTTCATCCAGGCGTGGAACTCCAGGTTTCGCTTGTGCGCCTCCTCGACGACGAACGCCAGCGGGTCCCAGCCCGGGTCCTGCCCGCGCACGCCGGTCAGGTACTCCGACCACGGCTCGACCTGCGAGGGCCAGAACGCGTCGGCGGTGGGGCGGACCTGGACCACGACGGCGTTGTGGTTGAGCCGCTGCGCCAGGTCGAGCCAGGCCAGGTACTCCGCCTTCTGCTTGGCGATCTGGTCGGGCGCGGTCTGCGACGCCTTGGTGGGCCAGTCGATGTTCGTCACCGACGCGATCCACAGGGCCCGGAACTGCCGCTTCGGCGTGGCCGGGTCGGTCGTGCAGGTGGGGGCGGTCGCGGTCGCGTCGGTCTCCGCCGCGCTGGCGGCGGTGGGGGAGGCGGCGACGAGCGCGCCGAGGAGGGCTACGGCCAGCCCGGCGGCTCTGAGCCGAGTTGCCTTCATCCGGTGCGTCCCTTCGTTGGGGCTCGGCGTGGCAGGGGGAGAGGCGACGGACACCGGGGCATATCCGGCAAGATTCGCCGCAGACTGTCTGTCGCTGGTAGGAAATTTTCACATCGGGCGGGGGTGGCGCAAGTGTTCTCGCAAGATCCGCCCCTCCCGCCACCCCCTACGGGCGCGGCTGGGGGGTGCCCGTCGGGCCGTGGACGACGGGTCGGCCGTCGACCCAGGTGACCTCGTCCAGCCAGACCTGGCGCCCCGGGTCGGTCGTGCCCTCCTGCCCGGGCGGCCAGGCGTGGTACAGCAGCCACGTCCGGCCGTCCTTGACGACCATCGAGGCGTGCCCGGGGCCGGACGCGACCGCGTTGCTCCGCAGGATCGGGTTCTCGGCGGCCTTGACGCACGGCCCCGTGGGCGACTCGCAGACCGCGTACCCCTCGGCGTACACCTTCCGGTTGTAGGCGTTCGCGGCGAAGAAGAGGTACAGCCGGCCGTCCCGGCGGTGGAAGAACGGCCCCTCCACCAGCGCGCCCTCCCAGGGCTCGGTCTGCTTCAGCAGCAGCGTCGGCTCGCCCACCAGCCGCAGCCCGTCGGTCGACAGGCGCTGCACCCAGATCCAGGTGTCCACTCCGACGGCGTTGCCGTCGTTCTTCCACAGCAGCCAGAGGCTGCCGTCGTCGTCCCGGTACGGGCTGGCGTCGATCGACCCGCCCAGCTCCGCCTGGCAGACGAGCGGGCTCGCCGAGTCGTCCCGGTACGGCCCCTCCGGGGCGCTCGCCACCGCCCGCCCGACGCACTGCCGCCCCGACTCCCGCCCGGCGGCGGTGTAGTAGAGCACGAAGCGGCCGGGGGCGAGCTGGATCGCCTCCGGGGCCCAGGTCTTCCCCGCATCCGCCCAGCCCGGCAGCTCCGGCAGCGCGTCCCCGGCCGCGGCCCAGTCGACCAGGTCGGGGGAGGTGAGCACGGGCACGTTGCGCCCGCCGCCGTTGGTGTGGAACAGGTACCAGGTCTGTCCGACCCGGATCGCCTGCGGGTCGGGGGCGTTGGTGCGTACCACGGGGTTGGTGAACATGCGGGCGTCACTCCGGGGGGTCGAAGGGGTCGGGCCGGCGCACCCGGCGGCCAGCAGCACGGCGGCGAGCGGTGCGGCGGCGCGGGCCGCCGCACCGCGCCGCCACGAGCGGGCCGTCATCCCTTCAGCCCGCTGCGCGAGACGCCCTGGATGATGTGCCGCTGGGCGAGGACGAACAGCAGCAGCACCGGCACGCTGGCCAGCACCGCGCCCGCCATCACCACCGGGTAGTCCGTGATGTACGCGCTGGAGCAGGCCCAGCCCCGGCGGCAGGGTCAGCTGCTCCGGGCTGAACAGCACGTAGACCGGCCAGAGGAAGTCGTTCCAGTTGGTGAGGAACGACAGCACCGCGAGCGTGGCCAGGGCCGGCTTCGACAGCGGGAGCAGCACCCGGACGAAGATCTGCCAGTGGTTCGCCCCGTCGAGGACGGCCGCCTCCTCCAGCTCGCCGGGGATGGACAGGAAGAACTGGCGCAGGAAGAACACCCCGAACGCGCTCGCCGCACTCGGCACGACGACCGCGGCGAGGGTGTCGAGCCAGCCCAGCCGCTCCACGATCACGAAGTTCGGGATGATCAACGAGGTGGGCGGGACGAACAGGGTGCCCACGATCAGGGCGAAGCCCACCCCGCGCCCGCGAAAGCGCAGCCGGGCCAGGGCGTACGCGGCCGTCGAGGCGGTGGCCAGCACCAGCAGCGCGTGCAGCGTGGCGGCCAGCATGCTGTTGAGGAACCAGCGCAGCACCGGGCTCTCGGCGTTGTTCAGGATCCGTTCGTAGCCGTACCCGGAGAACGGGTTCGGCAGCCAGTCCGGCGGGATCCGCTGCGCGCCGCCGTACGTCTTCAGCGACGTCAGGATCATCCAGAGCAGCGGCACCACGAACACCAGGGCCAGGAGCACCAGGACCGTGTAGCGGCCGGCGCGGCGGAGTGTGGTCATGGTCGGCCCCTCAGTCTTCCCGGTAGCGCAGGAGGCGGAAGTTCACGATGCTGACCACGGCCAGCGCCAGCGCGAACAGGATGCTCATCGCGGCGGCCTGACCGGCGTCGTTGTACCGCAGCCCCTCGTCCACGATCCGCCACACCACCGTGCGGGTCTGCTCGCCGGGCGCGCCGAGGGTGATCAGGAACGACTGGCCGAAGACGTTCGCCGAGGCGAGGATCGTGGTGGTCAGCACGAACAGCAGCACCGGGCGCAGCCCGGGCAGCGTGACGTGGCGGAACCGGTCCCAGGCGGTCGCGCCGTCGATGCGCGCCGCCTCGTACAGCTCCGCCGGGATGTCCTGAAGGCCGGCCAGGTAGATCACCGCGTTGAAGCCGGAGGTCCACCAGACGGTCACCCCGACCAGCGACACCCACGCCCACGGCACGTCGGTCACCCACGGGGTGTCCGCCGGCAGCCCGACCGCCCCGAGCAGCCGGTTGACCAGTCCCAGGTTGGCGTCGAGCAGGAACCGCCAGAGCAGGCCGATCACCGCCACGCCGAGCACGTACGGGGCGAAGTAGACGGTCCGGAAGAACGTCCGGCCGGGGAACTCGCGGTTCAGCAGCAGGGCCAGGCCCAGCGGCACGACCAGCAGCAGCGGCACCGACAGGACCGTGAAGGTCGCGGTGGCCCGCACGCTGGACCACCAGTCCCCGTAGGCCGCCGAGTCGCTGGAGAACAGGTCCCGGTAGTTCTCCAGCCCGACGAAGGGCCGGTTGGGCAGTTGCAGGTCCCACTGGTGCACGCTGAGCCAGACGCCGAACAGGATCGGCGCCACCCCGAACAGTCCGAACAGGACCAGGTACGGCGCGAGGAAGAGGTACGGGGTGGCGGCGTGCCCGCGCCGGCTCGCCGCCCGGCGTCGCCGCCCGGCCGCCGGGGGCGGCGCGTCACCGCGCGCCGCCCCGACCTCGATCACGTCCGCCACCGGGGATCAGCTCCCGTACTTCTTGCGGTTGTCCTCGAGCTGCTTGTTCGCCTTGGCCACCCCGTCGTCGAGCGCCTGCT
Organism: Micromonospora sp. NPDC048830; assembly: GCF_043198215.1. Classification (NCBI taxonomy): domain Bacteria; kingdom Bacillati; phylum Actinomycetota; class Actinomycetes; order Micromonosporales; family Micromonosporaceae; genus Micromonospora; species Micromonospora sp. NPDC048830. The sequence continues at coordinate 50,581 of NZ_JBICUP010000014.1, read as the reverse complement.
TCGGCGACTTCTTGCCCAACGCCGCCTCGTTGAAGGACGTGAAGAAGGTGGTCATCACCTCGCCCAGGCCCGGCGCGGCGGGCGGGAACGCGGCGTACTCCAGCTCGGGGGCGAGCGCGTTGACCTCGGTGAGCGCCGTGAACTCGGCGCTGTCGCGTACCGCCTTGCGGGCGGGCACCTGCCCGCCGGCCGCCCAGTCCAGCGAGTGCTGGCCGAGCCAGTTGATGAACACCTTGGCGCCGGCGGCCTTGTTGCTGTCGCCGCCGCGCTGCTTGACGATCGTGAAGTTGTGCGAGTTCGCCCAGGCGGCGGGCTGGCTGCCGATCCGGGGCAGCGGGGCGACGCCCCACCGCACGTCCGGGCTCTTCTTCAGGTCGTTGACCTGCCAGATGCCGTTCCAGTTGAAGGCGTTCTTCCCGCTCTTGAAGGCCAGGTAGTCGGCGTCCTGCCCGACGTTGGCCGGCGAGTGCCCCTGCTTGATCATGTCGACCAGCCAGGTGCACGCCTCGACCGCCTGGTCGGAGTTGAAGGTGGCCTTCGCGACCTCGGCGTCGAAGAGGGTGCCGCCCCACTGGTACAGCAGCGAGTAGAAGGTCATGCCGCCGGTGTACTGGAACGGGCTGACCCAGAAGCCCTGCACCCCGGACTTCTTCAGCTCGGTCAGCGCGGCGGTGTACTCGTCGCGCGTCGTCGGCGGCTTGGCCGGGTCCAGGCCCGCCTTCTGCATGACCGCCTTGTTGTAGTAGAAGCCGAGCGGGTGCATGTCCAGCGGGATGCCGTACCGCTTGTCGTGGTAGAGGCCGCCCTTCCACACCGTGGGGGCGAAGTCGGCCTCGCTGAGTTCCAGCGCCTTCGCCACGTCGTCCAGCTCGGCGATGATGCCGCGGGCGGCGAACGTGGCCAGCTGGTCCATGTGCATGACGGCGATGTCCGGGCCGTTGCCGCTGGAGACGGCCCCGGGCAGCTTGCTGTAGTAGTCGTCCCACCGGTAGGTGGTGACCGCCACGGCGATGTTCTGGTGCTCGCCGTTGAACTGCTCGACCAGCTTCTTGAAGATGTCGCCGTCGCCGCCCGTGAAACCGTTCCACAGCTTCAGGTCGACCTTGGGGCCCGCGTACGCCTTGCCGCCGTTGCCCGCGGCGGCGCCCTTGTCGTCGCTGCCGCCGCCGCACCCGGCGAGGGTCAACGTGGCCGCGGCTCCGAGCCCGACGCCGAGGCCGAGCAGGCGGCGCCGGCTCATTTCGCTGTGCATCATGCTGGATCACTCCTTGGGGACGGGATGAGTGTGCCTGTTCGAGGGCCGGTGCGCTGGACGCCGTCGGCGTCGCGACTTCGCGCCGCTACGCCCCGGCGGCCCCCGGCCGTTGTGCCGGTGCGGGCGCGAAGCGCAGCAGGTTCCAGGAGACGGCCGGCAGGCGCACGGAGCACCGGCCGCCGTCGACGGTGGGGGCGGGCAGCTCCCGGGGCGTCACCCGGTCGGGCTCGGCCTCGGTGTTCGTCGCCGTCGGGTCGTCGCCGGCGGCCAGGGTGGTGTGGGCGACGGCGGACAGGCCCGGCAGGCCGCGCAGGTCCAGGTCCACCGGGAGGTCGGCCGAGCCCCGGTTGACCGCGAAGACGGCCAGTTCCCCGCTCTCCCCGTCGTGCACGGCCACCGTGTCCAGCACCGGCACGTCGCCGTACCGCTTCGTCTCGTACGTCGGGGAGACCGGCTCGGTGCGCAGCACCGTGCCGCGGGCGTACCGGGCGGTGAGGGCGAACGGGTGGAAGATGCTCTGCCGCCAGGCGGGGCCGCCGGTGCGGGTGCGGATCGGGGCGATGACGTTGGCCAGCTGCGCCTGGCAGGCGACCCCGACCCGGTCGGCGTGCCGGAGCAGCGTGATCAGCAGGTCGCCGACGACCACCGCGTCGACGGCGGTGAAGCCGTCCTCGATCAGGGCGGGCGCCTCGACCCAGCCGCGCCGGTCCAGGTCGGCCTGGAGGCGGGACTGGTACCAGACGTTCCACTCGTCGAAGGAGATCTTCAGCCTGCGGCGGTGCCGCTGCTTCGCGGCGACGTGGTCGGCGGTGGCCACCACGTCGGTGATGAAGTTGTCCATGTCCACGGCGGAGGCCAGGATGCTGGCCCGGTCGCCGTCGGACGGGTCGTAGTAGGTGTGCGCGGAGATGTAGTCCACGTGCTCGTAGGTGTGCTCCAGCACCGTCGCCTCCCAGGAGGCGAACGTCGGCATCTCCCGGTTGGAGCTGCCGCAGGCGACCAGGCTGATCGAGGGGTCGACCAGCTTCATCGCCCGGGCCGTCTCGGCGGCGAGCCGCCCGTACTCGTCGGCGGTCTTGTGGCCGACCTGCCACGGGCCGTCCAACTCGTTGCCGAGGCACCACAGCCGCACCCCGTACGGCTGCTCGGCGCCGTGCTTGCGGCGCAGGTCCGACAGCCGGGTGCCGCCGGGGTGGTTGGCGTACTCCAGCAGGTCGCACGCCTCCTGCACGCCCCGGGTGCCGAGGTTGACCGCCATCATCGGCTCGACGCCGGCCGCGGCGGCCCACGTCATGAACTCGTCCAGCCCGAACGCGTTGGTCTCGATCGTCTTCCAGGCCAGGTCGAGCCGGCGCGGCCGATCGCCGGCCGGGCCGACGCCGTCCTCCCAGCGGTAGCCGGAGACGAAGTTCCCGCCGGGGTAGCGCACCACGGTCACGCCCAGTTCCCGGGCCAGCCCCAGCACGTCGCCGCGCAGGCCGAGCGGGTCGGCGGTGGGGTGGCCCGGCTCGTAGACCCCGCCGTACACGCAGCGGCCCATGTGTTCGACGAAGGAGCCGAAGAGCCGGCGGTCGGCCGGCCCGATCGCGAAGGCCGGGTCGATGGTGAGCTGCGCGGTCCGCAAGGGGTGCCACCTTTCTCGTCGCGTCGGCCGGGCGGCGGCGCGCCGCCCAGGGCTGGGGCCGCCGACCGGGTACGCCGGCCGGCCCGGGTCGCCGGCGGAGGTCGGGCCGGGCCGGCGACCCGGTGGTGCTGCTGTCGGTGCGGTGCTCCGAGTGATCACCGTCACTCCGCGCCCCTGGTTTCTACAACGTTGTAACCAACGTTGTAAAGGGGCTGCGCCAGCGCCGGGGCGCGGTAAAGTGCCGGCAGGCCAGCGGGGAGGGCGAAAGTGCGACACAGGCTGAAGGACGTGGCGGAGCGTGCCGGCGTCTCGGTGAAGACCGTCTCCAACGTGGTCAACGGCTACCAGCACGTACGGCCGGACACCCGGGCCCGGGTCGAGCGGGCGATCGCCGAGCTCAACTACCGGCCCAACCTGTCCGCCCGCAACCTGCGCAAGGGGCGCACCGGGGTCATCGCGCTCGCCGTGCCCGAGCTGGACATTCCGTACTTCGCGGAGCTGGCCCGGCACGTCGTCACCGCCGCCGCCGAGCTGGGCTGGACGGTGCTCATCGACCAGACCGGCGGCGGGCGCGAACAGGAACACAAGGCCGCCTCCGGCATCGGCGACCACCTCATCGACGGTCTGATCCTCAACCCGCTGGCGCTCACCGCCGAGGACCTGGCCGACCTGGACGGCACCCCGCTGGTGCTGCTCGGCGAGCGCGTCGACCACGGCCCGGCCGACCACGTGGTGATCGACAACGTGGCCGCGGCCCGGGAGGTCACCGCCCACCTGGTCGCTCTCGGCCGCCGCCGGATCGCCGCGATCGGCGCACAGCGCAACCCCGAGGGCGCCAGCGCCCGGCTCCGGCTGGCCGGCTACGCCGCCGCCCTCGACGACGCCGGCATCGGGTACGACGAGCGCCTCGTCGCGCCCGCGCGGGGCTGGCACCGCGCGGACGGTGCCGCCGCCATGCGCGACCTGCTCGCCACCGGGGTACGCCCCGACGCCGTCTTCTGCTTCAACGACACGCTCGCCCTCGGTGCCCTGCGCGCGCTGCACGAGGCGGGACTGCGCGTACCCGCCGACGTCGCTGTGGCCGGCTTCGACGACATCGAGGACGGCCGCTTCTCGATCCCCACCCTGACCACCATCGCCCCCGACAAGGAGCGGATCGCGCGGCTCGCCGTCGAGCTGCTCGCCAACCGCCTCGACGGCGACCGCCAGGCCCCCCCGCGGGAACTCTCGGCCCCCTACCGCCTGGCCCCCCGCGAGAGCACCACCCCCTGACCCCCGGCCTCCCCGTCAGGCGAAGAAGCGGGAGAGGTGGGCGCTGGGGGGTGGGGTGGCGTCGGGTGGGAGCGGGGTCAGGTCCGCGAAGATGCTGGCGCCGTCGCAGCCGACGTGCAGCGGGTACCAGCGCGGGGCGCCCGGCGGCCGCTGGAGGCAGATCCCCTTGACCGTCTGGACGTCCAGCAGCCGGACGTGGGTCGGGTCCGCGACCGCGTTCACGTGCCCCCACCAGGGGCTCATCACGTGCAGCACGCCGCCCGGCCGGAGCACCCGGTGGCACTCGTCCACCAGCGGCAGGAAGTCGATCAGGTGCTCCAGGATGTGCACCGCGAACAGCACGTCCACCGAGTCGTCGGCCAGCGGCAGCGAGCCGGACAGGTCGGCCACGGCGTCCACCCCGGGGGCGGGGAGGATGTCCAGGCCCAGGTTGCCCGGGTACTGCTTGGTGCCACCGCAGCCCAGGTCCACCACGACCGGGTCCCGGCCGGCCACCCGGACCCGGCTCCAGACGCCGAACACCCCGGCGAGCCGGCCGACCCGGTCCCGCAGCAGCCGCGACTGCCCGGCGTCGGCGACCTCGCCGGTCAGGTGCGCGACCCCCCGGTCGAAGCGCACCTGGACCGCCAGGTCGCGCAGCCGGTCGTCGTGCGACGCCTGGTCCGCCCACGCCTCGGCGAGGAAGTCGTCGACCGCCCGCAGCCGCTCGGCCGAGGGCGGCGTCTGGGCCAGCGCGACCATGGGCCACCTCCGGTGCGCCCGTTACCCGCTCCCGCGCGCGGTATGCCCCCCGCCGCCCGTCACCGTCGGACGCGCGGCCGGCCGCCGCTTGACGGAACGCCTCAGCGGGGGAGGCCGCCGCTTGACGGAACGCCTCAGCGGGGGAGGCGCCGGGCCGCCCGGCCGGCGCCCCGAATCCGCTGCCGGGGCGGCGCGACCGCCATCTTCGGCCGCTTGAGGTGGTACCGGTGCAGCTCGCTGCTGCCCGGCAGGGACGGATCCTCGCTCATCGCGACCAGCTCCCAGCCCTGGTCGCCGGCCCGGTTCAGGTGGGCCAGCGCCGTGTCGCCGTACGGGGTGACGTCGACCATCGAGCCGTCCGGGCCGTACCAGATGAAGACGATCTCCCAGCCGATGTCGGTGCTGGCCGCCTGGCGGCGGCGGACCAACAGCGCGTACTCCCACTTGAGCATGGAGTCATTGTCACCCCGCCGGCGCCGGTCGGCACGGCGTCACTCCTCGGCGATCCGCCCCGCGTCCACGTGTAGCCGGCGGGTCGTCTCGACCGCGGCCAGCATCCGCCGGTCGTGGGTGACCAGCAGCAGCGTCCCCGGGTACCCGGCCAGCGCCGACTCCAGTTGCTCGATGGCCGGCAGGTCGAGGTGGTTGGTCGGCTCGTCCAGCACCAGCAGGTTCACCCCGCGGCCCTGCAGCAGCGCCAGCGCCGCCCGGGTGCGCTCGCCCGGGGACAGCGACGCCGCGGGCCGCAGCACATGATCCGCCCGCAGGCCGAACTTGGCCAGCAGCGTCCGCGCGTCCGCCGGCGACATCTCCGGTACGGCCAGCCGGAACGCGTCCAGCAGCGGCTGCCCGCCGAGGAACAGCCCCCGGGCCTGGTCCACCTCGCCGACCACCACGCCGGGGCCGAGCGCGGCGTGCCCGGCGTCCAGCGGCAGCCGGCCCAGCAGGGCGGCGAGCAGGGTCGTCTTGCCGGAGCCGTTCGCCCCGGTGATCGCCACCCGGTCGGCCCAGTCGATCTGGAGGTTCACCGGGCCGAGGGTGAAACCGCCCCGGCGTACCACGGCGTCGCGGAGCGAGGCCACGACGGCGCCGGCGCGGGGCGCGGCGGCGATCTCCATCCGCAGCTCCCACTCCCTGCGCGGCTCCTCGACCACCTCCAGCCGCTCGATCAGCCGCTCCGTCTGCCGGGCCTTCGCCGCCTGCTTCTCCGAGGTCTCGCCGCGGAAGTGCTTGACGTGCTTGTCCGGGTCGGTGGCCTTGCGCCGGGCGTTGCGCACGCCCTTCTCCATCCAGGCGCGCTGCGTGCGGGCGCGCGCCTCCAGGCCGGCGCGGGTGTCGGCGTACTCCTCGTACTCGGCGCGGGCCTGGCGGCGGGCCACCTCCCGCTCCTCCAGGTACGCCGCGTAGCCGCCGCCGTAGTGGCGCACCTGCTGCTGGTGCAGGTCCAGCTCCAGCACCCGGGTCACCGTGCGGGTCAGGAACTCCCGGTCGTGGCTGACCAGCACCGTGCCGGCCCGCAGCCCCGTGACGAAGCGCTCCAGCCGGTCCAGCCCGGCCAGGTCCAGGTCGTTGGTCGGCTCGTCGAGCAGGAAGACGTCGTACCGGCTCACCAGCAGCGAGGCCAGCCCGGCCCGGGCCGCCTGGCCGCCGGAGAGGCCGGTCATCGGGTGGTCGAGGTCGACGCCGAGCCCCAGCTCGTCGGCGACCTGCTCGGCGCGCTCGTCCAGGTCCGCCCCGCCGAGGTCGAGCCAGCGCTCCAGCGCCTCGGCGTACGCGTCGTCGGCGCCGTCCGCCCCGGCGGTGAGCGCCTCCGTCGCCGCGTCCAGCGCCGCCTGGGCCGCCGCCACGCCCGTGCGCCGGGCCAGGAAGCCCCGCACCGTCTCGCCCGGCCGGCGCTCCGGCTCCTGCGGCAGGTGCCCGACCGTCGCGGTGGGCGGGCTCAGCGTGACACCGCCGGCCTCGACGGGCAGCAGCCCGGCGAGGGTACGCAGCAGCGTCGACTTGCCGGCCCCGTTCACCCCGACCAGCCCGATCACGTCCCCGGGGGCGACCACCAGATCGAGCCCGGAGAACAGCAGCCGGTCGCCGTGGCCGGCGGCGAGATCCTTGACAACCAGTGTGGCGCTCATGAGGTGCCGAGCGTATCCGCCGCGTCCACCGGTTTTTGGCAACCGGTCGCGTGCGTCACTCCGCAGCGAGGCACACTCACGGGCGTGATGACCACACTCGCGATCGACTGCGGCGGCGGCGGGATCAAGGCGTCCGTGCTCGACGAGGCGGGGACGATGCGGGCGCAGCCGCTGCGGGTGCCCACCCCGTACCCCCTGCCGCCGACGCTGTTCGTCAAGACGCTGCTGGATCTCGCCGGGCGGCTGCCCCCGCCGGACCGGGTGACCGTCGGGATACCCGGCATGGTCCGGCACGGCGTGGTCGTGGCCACCCCGCACTACGTGACCCGGTCCGGCCCGCGCAGCAGGGTCGACCCCGACCTGCTCGCCGAGTGGTCCGGGTACGACGCGCGCACGGCCCTCGCGGAGGCGTTCGGGCTGCCCGCGCTGGTGCTCAACGACGCCGAGGTGCACGGCGCCGGGGTGGTCGCCGGCACCGGGCTGGAGCTGGTGCTCACCCTGGGCACGGGCCTGGGCAGCGCCCTGTTCGACGGCGGGGTGCTCGCCCCGCACCTGGAGCTGTCGCACGCGCCGGTGCGCTGGGGCACGACCTACGACACGTACGTGGGGGAGGTGGAACGCCGCCGCCTCGGGGACGGGTTCTGGTCCCGCCGGGTCCGGCAGGTGGTGGAGGGGCTGCGCCCGGTGTTCCGCTGGGACCGGCTCTACCTGGGCGGGGGCAACTCCCGGCTGATCCGCCCGGACCAGCTGGCCCGGATGGGCGACGACGTGGTGGTGGTGCCCAACAGCGCCGGCATAGTGGGCGGCGTCCGCGCCTGGGAGCTGCGGTAGGCGAAGGAACACTCGCGGTCCGCGCGGTGTTGTGTCAGCGTCGGATCAGTGCCGGCGCGAGACGAGGAGGCGGCTCCATGGATCTTCTGGCGGAGTACCGACGGGCGACCATGTACTTCGAGATGGGCGACCCGTCCGGGGCGGCCCGGCTGCTGGAGCCGATCATCGAGGCCGAGCCCTCCAACTCCTCCGTACGGCAGCTGCTGGCCCGGGCGTACTTCCAGTCCGCCCAGCTCAACCGGGCGGAGGAGCAGTTGCGGGAGCTGGTGGCCCGCGACCCCAGCGACCACTACGCGCACCACGTGCTCGGCCGTACGCTGGAGCGCCTGAACCGCCCGGCGGACGCCCTGCGGCACCTGCGCATCGCGGCGGCCATGCACTCGACGAACGCCGACTACGCCGAGGCGCTGCGCCGGGTGGAGAGCCGCGTCAGCAACGGCCATTGAGACGGAACTGGGCCGGCCCGCGCGGTGGCGCGGGTCGGCCGGGCCGGCGGTGGACCGCCTAGCATGGGCTGCCATGGGAGCTGCGCAGGTGGTGGAGGCACGATGAAGCTCAAGCTGGACCTGCACGACATCTTCAACAAGGGCCACGACATCGACCGCGCGCTGCGCGGGATCATGGACGAGGCGGTGGCGAAGAAGGCCACCCTCGTCGAGATCATCCCCGGTAAGGGCTCCGGCCAGCTCAAGAAGCGGGTGCTGCGCTTCCTCGACCAGAAGGACGTCAAGCAGCTCTACCACCGCGTCGAGAAGGACTCGAAGAACTTCGGCCGCCTCTTCGTCCACTTCCGCTGGAAGTAGGATTAGCGGCGGCCCGACCCTCGCTGGCCGGGCCAGCAACTTCAGGGAAAAAGTCGCCATCTTGCGTGTTCAGGGGACAGATTCCCTGAAGTTGTGCGGATCTTGGGCAGCCGTGAGCAGGGCGCGGTGTGGTCGACCGGCAGGGCACACCGGCCGCCGCCGGGTAGGAGCCGGTCGCAGAAGACCCAGTGGCGTACGTGCTGCTGCTCGTCCTCGGCCGACACGGTCACCCCGCCGGGCTCGACGCGGGCGCTGAGCCGGGCCAGCACCCGGGCGGCGGTACGGGCGAAGATCCGCGCCCAGAGCAGATCGGGCGCGGTGATCGGCAGGTGGATCACCCAGCGGTCGGTCATCGGTACCGGCGGTTTGCCGCCTGGGCGCTCTGCCAGGAGCGCAGGGCATTCTTGATCCGTACGTTCTCCTCCTGCACCGCGACCAGCGCCCGCTGCGCGACGGCCAGTTCGTCGGCCACCTCGTGCAGGAACGATCGGATCTCGACGGGGTCGAGGCCGCGCCGGCGTTCGTTGAAGTGCCGATGGCGGATCTGGGAGGGTCGCAGGGGCCGCCGTATCTGTGGTGGTCTGGCGCGTTGTGTTGGACGTGGTGTTTCGCGTCGGCCTGTCAGCCGCCGGATCAGGTCGCGCACGAGGTGACCGCCCTTCGTCGGATCGCGTCGGTGGTGGTGGAGGGGGCGGTCTCCGCCGCTTGCCGGTCGGCGGAGACCGCCCCGCCCTGCCACCGCAGCCTTGTTCGGCGAGTACGGCAGCAGGGCTGCTCTGGTTGGTGGTCGGATCGGTCAGGTGCTGGCACGGCTGACCAGGGAAGCCAGCCGTGCCAGCGGGTGGTGGACGCCCAACCGGGAAGCCGGTTGCCTACCAGGCGATCCGATGCCGGGCATCTGGTGGAAACCTACAATGCAAAGCATGCAAAGTGCAAGAACCAAGCATGCTAAGCAGGCGAAGTCTTGGCCGACGGAGCGTTGGCGTGGGAGGATCTTGGGGCCTACCAGGAGTTGCCATGCCCCGAATCTCAGACCGTCAGCGCATCGCCCAGGACATTCGTGACAAGGTTGCGTCGGGTGAGTACGGCCCGGGCGCAAAGCTGCCCTCGATACGTGAGATGTCCGCGCACTACGGCGTATCCGCCGAGCCCGTCCGATCCGCCCTGCTGATTCTGCAGGCGGAAGGGTTGGTCGAAGGTCATCAGGGCAAGGGTGTGTATGTCGTCGGGGAGTCGACCAGCACTGACTAGTCGGCGTTCGCGGCCGACGGGGTAGCAGGGCGGGCACGCCCGCCTCACAGCGGGTACGTGCGGGCCACCGCGAGCATCTCCGAGCTGTGCGAGCCGACCACGCCGACGTCCGCCGGGCGGGGATGGAAGCCCCGCACCGCGTCCAGGCCGTCGCTGGCGTCCATCACCCGCAGCATAGGTCGGCTCCCGGCCCGCAGCACCAGCGTGACGTCGATCCCCTCCGGCGGCGGGGCGTGGAACACCACCCCGAACCCCCACGGGCGATTCTCGGCGGCCGGGCCGCCCGCCACCTGCCGCCCGTTCACCGTCGCCGACTCGACCGCGGTCGCCCCGTCGACGTGCAGCGACGCGAGCCGGACCGGCCGCTGCGGGGTGACCCGCACCCGCAGGGTCCGCCGCTCCCCGGACGGGGTGTCCGAGAGGATCGCCAACCGGGGCGCGGGCAGGTTCGCCGCCTGGGCCGGCCCGACCCGCACCTTCGCCTCGCCGAGCAAGGGGAAGTCCGCGACGTCGGCGAAGCCGTCGACGTACTGCGCGGTCCACGGCTGGGGGTCGGTCTCCCCGCTGAGCCAGCGGGCCTGCCCGGTGCCGGCGTCGAGGGCGTACATCAGATGGGTGGGCACGGGGTGGGCGGCGTCGAACCGGTCGACGGAGAGCCCGACCGCGGCGAACACCGCCGCCGCGAGCCCGGCGGCGACGGCCGGCAGCGCGCCGGCCCGGCGGGCGCGCAGGGCGACCAGCCCGCGCTGCCCGCCCGCCTCGGGGTGCAGCAGGTCGACCACCGGCAGCGCGGCCAGCCCGAGCAGCGCCGCGAACAGGGCGGCCACCCCGCCCATCGCCATGCCGAGCGCGGGGAACAGCAGCACCACGGTCGGCAGCAGGACGACCACGGCGACCGCGCCGGCCAGGGTCACCGCGACCACCGGGCCGGGGCCGTCGAGCCGCAGGCCGAGCGCGGCCAGTCCGGCCAGCGCGCCGGCCAGGGCCGGCAGGGTGGTCAGGTACGCCCCGCCGGGCACCAGCAGCGCGAGCACCACCCCGAGTACGGCCAGCCAGCCCAGCCCGCCGATCGCCAGGGCGGCCGGGCCGACCCGGCGGCGGCTCAGCGCGTACCAGGTGAGCAGGACGGCGGCGGCCAGCGCCACCACGGCGAGCCGGTACCACGTCGGCCGGTACGGGTCGAGCAGCTCGGCGTAGCCGGGCCGGACGGCGGTGATCCCCGCCCAGAGCAGTTGCGCGGCCAGCGGCGCGACGACGATCGGCGCCAGGGCCAGGCCGAACCCGGCGGCGAGTCGCCCGTACGTCGTCCGGCCCCGCCGCCGGGCCAGCCAGCCGAGCGCCGCAACGGCGGCCGGCGCGAGCAGCGCCAGCGGCAGGACCAGCCACCCCGGGTAGCGGGCCAGGCCGCCGGGGACGGGGAAGTAGGTGGCGTCGTGCCCCGAGCGTAGCGCCGTCAGGTCGGCGCGGCCGAACTCGCGGGCCAGGCCCAGCGCGTTGTCGCCGTGCTGCTGGAGGCTCGCCCGGTCCATGGCGACCGGGGTGTCCAGCGGCGTGTGGTAGATCGCGCCCCCGTCGATGTACGCCGAGTTCAGCCCGGCGAAGCCCCGGTCCAGGAACGCGGTGAAGTCGGTGTCGTTGGGCAGCGCGCGGTAGATCTCCACGGCGAACGACGTGCCCACCGGGTGCGGGGCGGCCCGGCCGAAGACGTCCACCAGCCCGGCGTTGTCCCGGGACGTCTCGAACATGATCACCGGCCCGGTGGAGCCGCGCGCCTCCAGGTTGAGCACCACCCCGCCGTCGGCGGCCAGCGGGTGCGCCGAGGCGAACGCCGACGCCCCGCACAGGCACGCCTCCTCGGCGTCGGTGAGCACGAACACGATGTCGTTGCGGGGCCGGGGGCCGGCCGCCAGCGCCCGGGCCACCTCCAGGACCGTGGACGTGCCGGCGGCGTCGTCGTTGCCGCCCGGCCCGGACTGCACCGAGTCGTAGTGGGCGACCAGGAACACCCGGCCGGTCGGGTCGGTGCCGGGGAGCCGGGCGACCACGTTGCGGACCCGGGCCAGGGTCGCGCCGGCGGCGGCCCCGCTGAGCTGGCCGGCCTCCTCGGCGACGGTGTCCTGCACCGAGGTCTCCAGGCCCAGGCCGCGCAGCACGCCCTCGACGTGGGCGCGGACCTGGTCGTTCGCCGGGCTGCCCGCCGGGTGCGGCCGGGTGGCCAGGGCCCGCACGTTCTCGTACGCCCGGCCGGCGCTGAACTCGCCCGTGGGCGCGTCGGTCGGGCGCGGGTCGGGGGTGGCCCCGCACCCGAGCTGACGGCCGGTGTTACCGCGCGTCGGTCGGGCGCGGGCCGGGGGTGGCCAGGTCGTACGAGACGGTGGCGGCGACCGTGAGCAGGGCGGCGAGCGCGGCGACGGCGGCCAGTGGCCGGCGGCGGGGCCGGGCCAGCGCCCGGTCGGCGGCGCGGGTGGGAAGCGGTGCGCCCACGGGAACTCCTCGGGGGTGGGGCCGGAGGGTGGGCACCATCCTGCACCGCCGCGGCCGGAAGCGGGACACCCCTGGACGCTGTAGTTTTTGTTGGTTGCCAGGCGGTGAGCCGGGCGTGCCGCCCGCGCTGGAACCGTCGGTTTGTGTGCGACCGTTGTCTGATACAGGATCAGCAGGGCACTTGGAAGGAGCCCGACATCACCAGCGAATTCCCGCGCCTCGCTGCGGTGACCAGGCCGAACCGGGGGACCGGTCCGGCTGGCCCCGCCATCGTGCCGCAGGCTCACCCGGCCGGTGGGTTCGAGCCGCATGCCGTGCTGCCGCCCGGCGAGCGGCTGCGGGTGCTGCTGGTCGAGGACGACGAGGGCGACGCGTTCCTGGTCGGCGAGCTGCTCGCCGAGACCAACTCGACGATCGACCTGCTGGTCGCGGCCAGCCTGCGGGAGGCTCGGCAGCGGGTGGCGGGCGTGGACTGCGTCCTGCTCGACCTGGGCCTGCCCGACGCCCAGGGGCTGGACGGGCTGCGCCGGGTGCTGGACATGGCCGGCGGCGCCGCGGTCTGCGTGTTGACGGGCCGCTCCGACGGGCACCTGGGCATCGCCGCGGTCGCCGAGGGCGCGCAGGACTACCTGGTCAAGGGCCAGGTGGACGGCGTGCTGCTGGCCCGGGCGCTGCGGTACGCGGTGGAGCGCAAGCGGGCCGACGAGAACGCCCGGCGGCTGCGCGAGGTGGAGCTGCGCCAGGCCGAGTCGGCCCGCCTGGAGCGGGGCCTGCTGCCCCAGCCGCTGATGTCGACCGACGAGATCGCCGTGCACACGCTCTACCGCCCCGGCCGGCACGCCGCGCTGATCGGCGGGGACTTCTTCGACGTGGTGCAGACCCGGCCGGACCGGGTCGACCTGATCGTCGGGGACGTCTGCGGCCACGGGGCGGACGAGGCGGCGCTCGGCGTCGAGCTGCGGGTCGCCTGGCGCGCGCTGGTGCTGGCCGGGGTGCCCGACGACGAGGTGCTGCCCGCCCTGGAGCAGGTGCTGATGAGCGAGCGGCGGCTGCAGGAGATCTTCGCCACGGTGGCGAGCGCCCGGCTCGACCTGACCCGCAACGCCGTGACCGTGCGGCTCGCCGGGCATCCGCCGCCTCTGCTGCTCAGCGGGGGTAGGGTCGCCCCGGTGCCGGCGCCGGCCGGCCTGCTGCTCGGCGTCCGGCCGCGCCGGCCCGTGGCCTTCGACCTGGAGCTCGACACCCATGACTGGTCCCTGCTGATGTACACCGACGGCCTGATCGAGGGCCGGGTGGGCGACGGCGACGAGCGGCTCGACGTGCCCGGCCTGACCGCGCTGCTGCACGACCCGGCCACCGCCGCCGTGCCGCTGGCCCAGCTGCCCGGCTGGCTGGTCGGGCGGGCGGAGCAGGCCAACGGCGGCCCGCTGGCCGACGACGTGGCCATGCTCCTGGTCACGCGGGGAGGTGGCCGGTGACGGTCCAGTCGGGGCGGTGGCCGGTGACGCCGCAGCCCGACAACTGGACGCTGCGCCGCCGGGTCGTGACGCTGCTGGCCGTCGTCGGCGTGCTGCTCGGCGCCCTGGTGGCGGCCGAGATCACGGTGGCGGCGCAGAACCGGGAGCACACCCACGCGGTGCTGGACCGCACCGGCCCGCTGCGCGACCAGTCGCAGGAACTGCTCAGCGTGCTGATCGACCAGGAGACGGCCATCCGCGGGTACACGCTGACCGGCGACCGGCGGGAGCTGGAGCCGTACACGCAGGGCACCGCGCGGGAGCAGGAGCTGTACCGGTCGATGGGCGGCCTGCTCGACGCGTACCCCGCCCTGGTCCCACGGCTCGACGCGGTGAAGACGGAGGCCGCGCGGTGGCGCACGGCGGTCGCCGAGCCGGTGATCCGGACGACCGCCGAGGACGGCACGGCGGCGGGGCGGGCGCTGATCACCGAGGAGTCGAGCCAGCGCTTCGAGGTGATCCGCGCCTCGCTGACCAGCCTTCAGCAGGGCATCCTCGACGAGCGCGAGAAGGGCGCGGCGGCCATCTACCGCACCAGCACGCTGCTGGTGGTGCTGCTGATCGTGGCGGCGCTGGTCGTCGTGGTCGCCGGCGGGGTGCTGCTGGTCTCGCTGGACCGGATCGTGGTGCGGCCGCTCACCCGCCTCGCCGAGCAGGTCCGCGAGGTCGCCGAGGGCGACTACCAGCACCGGATCACCGGGTCCGGCCCGCCGGAGCTGGAGCAGCTCGCCGGCGATGTGGACGCGATGCGCCAGAAGATCGCCAAGGAGCTGGCCGAGGTCCGCGAAGCCCGGGAAAGCATCGAGTGGGTCAACGGCCAGCTCCAGAAGCAGGCCGAGGAGCTGACCCGCTCCAACCGGGACCTGGAGCAGTTCGCGTACGTGGCCTCGCACGACCTGCAGGAGCCGCTGCGTAAGGTGGCCAGCTTCTGCCAGCTGCTCCAGCGCCGGTACGCGGGGCGGCTCGACGAGCGGGCCGACCAGTACATCGCCTTCGCCGTGGACGGCGCGCAGCGGATGCAGCGGCTGATCAACGATCTGCTGGCGTTCTCCCGGATCGGCCGGCTCACCAGCGGGTTCAGCGAGGTCGACCTGAACCGGGTGATGGGCGACGTGGCCGGGCAGACCGAGTCCGCCCGGCAGTACGCCGACGCGGAGCTGACGTGGGGCGAGCTGCCGGTGATCCGCGGCGAGGAGCCGCTGCTGACCAACCTGCTGGCCAACCTGGTCAGCAACTCCGTCAAGTTCCGTCGCCCCGACGTCCCGCCCCGGGTGCACGTCTCCGCCCGGCTGGTCGGCGACGAGTGGGAGGTCAGTTGCCGGGACAACGGCATCGGGATCGAGCCGGAGTTCGCCGACAAGATCTTCGTCATCTTCCAGCGGCTGCACTCCAAGGACGCGTACCCGGGCACCGGCATCGGCCTGGCGATCGCCAAGAAGATCGTCGAGTACCACGGCGGCCGGGTCTGGGTGGACACCGAGGCCACCGAGGGCACCACGATCCGGTTCACCCTGCCCGCCCTGCCCGAGGACGTCGAGGCGGCGCGGGCGGCCGAGGAGGCCGCGGCTGCCGCGGAGTCGGGCGACGGCACGGAGCCGGCCGGGGACGGCGAGTCGACCGGGGACGGCGGGAACGGGGCCGAGCCGCCCCGCCAGGCCGGGCCGCGGGCGGAGGAGGGGGCCGACGGGGCCCCGGACAGCGACAGCGTGGGTGACGTGAAGGAGACGGTGGCATGACCTCGCCGGCGGACGGCAGGAGCCCGATCGAGGTCCTGCTGGTGGAGGACGACCCGGGCGACGTCCTGATGACCCAGGAGGCGTTCGAGGAGCACAAGCTGCGCAACCGGCTGACCGTCGTCTCCGACGGCGCCGAGGCGCTGGCGTACCTGCGCCGGGAGGGCCAGTACGCGGACGTCGTCCTGCCCGACCTGATCCTGCTCGACCTGAACCTGCCCCGCCGGGACGGCCGGGAGGTGCTGGCGGAGATCAAGAAGGACGAGGAGCTCTGCCGCATCCCGGTGGTGGTGCTCACCACGTCCCAGGCCGACGAGGACATCCTGCGCAGCTACCAGCTGCACGCCAACGCGTACGTGACCAAGCCGGTCGACTTCGAGCGGTTCATCTCGGTGGTCCGGCAGATCGACGAGTTCTTCGTCAGCGTGGTGAAGCTGCCGCCGCGTGCCTGACACCCTCCTGGACGACGTCGCCGAGCTGCTGCACCGGGCCGCGGCGGAGGCGGTGCTGCCGCTGTTCCGCAGGCTGGACGACGCCGACGTCAGCGAGAAGGGGCCGGGCGACCTGGTCACCGTCGCCGACCGGCGGGCCGAGGAGCTGATCGGCGCCGGGCTGCGGCGGCTGCGCCCCGGCTCGGTGGTGGTCGGCGAGGAGGCGGTCGCGCAGGACCCGGACCTGCTGCGTCACCTGCGCGGGGCCGGGGACGTGTGGCTGGTGGACCCGGTCGACGGCACCGCCAACTTCGCCGCCGGCCGGCGGCCGTTCGCGCTGATGGTCGCGCTGCTCACCGACGGCGAGCCGGTCGCCGGGTGGGTGCTCGACCCGCTGGCGGAGACGCTGGGCGTCGCCCGCGTCGGGGAGGGCGCCCTGCTGGCCGGCCGGCCGGTGCGGACCGCCGACCGGGTGCCGTCGCTGGGCGAGCTGCGGGGGACGGCGATGACCCGGTTCCTGCCGCCCGAGGCCTGCCGGGCCGCCGAGGCCGGTGGGCGGCGGATCGGCGAGCTGCTGCCGGGCCAGCACTGCGCCGGCCGGGAGTACCTGGACATGCTCGCCGGCGACCAGCAGTTCGTGCTGTTCTGGCGCACGCTGCCCTGGGACCACGTCCCCGGGGTGCTGCTGGTTCGTGGGGCGGGCGGGGTGGCCCGGCGGTTCGACGGCCGCGAGTACCATCCGGCCGACGAGGGCGAGGGGCTGCTGGTGGCGGCGAACGAGCAGGTCTGGGCCGAGGTCCACGAGGCGCTGCTGACGCCCTGAAAGGGGGGCGCCGCCGGGTCCGGGTGCGCCCACCGGCCCCGCCTCCAGCCGGGACGGCACGGCCGACGGTCGGCGACAGCCCGGCTACCGTCCGCCGACATCGACGTTCCGCCAGTTCGCGGGCCCTGGCCGACACCGTGCGGTCCGGTATCCTGACCCGCGGTCCGCCAGCAGGCCGCCGTCCGGCGCCGGCGGGACCGCCGCCGCGCCGTGGACGACCGGGGGACGGCGGCCGAGGGAAGGGACCCAGGAGTGCCCAGGACCAGCCTCATCCGGCGTCGCCCCGCCGGGCCGCTGACCGCGCTGCTCGTCGCCGTGGCGCTGGTGCTCGGCTTCGCGGCGGCGCCCGCCTCCGCCGAGCCCAACGAGGGCGGCACCAAGCAGCTCCGCGAGGCGCTGGAGGCCGCCGCCAAGGGGCACATCGAGGCCAAGGCGAAGCTCGACAACTCCAAGCGCCGGCAGACGGCGCTGGCCGCCCAGCTGACGGCGGTCGAGGAGCGGCTGGTGGGGCTGACCGCGCAGGTCGGCGAGGTGGCCGTGCAGTCGTACCGGCTGGGGCGGGTGACCGCGCCGGCCCTGCTGATCCAGAGCGCCTCCCCGGAGGCGTTCCTGCAACGCGCGGTGGAGCTGGACGTGATGGCCCAGCGGGACGGCCGCAAGCTGCGCGAGCTGACCGCCGCCCGCGCCGAGGCCGACCAGGCCAAGATCGCCATCGACATCGAGGTCCGCGAGCAGCAGAAGCAGGTCGCGGTGCTGGCCAAGAAGAAGCGGGAGGCGGAGCTGGCGCTGGCCAGGGTCAGCTCCGGCGCCGGCGCCGGGTTCAGCGGCGGCTCCGCCTCGGCCCGCCCGGCCCCGCGCAACGCGGACGGCTCCTGGCCGTCGGAGTCCTGCTCCGTGAACGACCCCACCACCTCCGGCTGCATCACCCCGCGCACCCTGCACGCGCTCCAGCAGGCCCAGGCCGCCGGCTACAAGCGGTACGTCTCCTGCTACCGCAGCGGCGGCAGCGGCGAGCATCCCAAGGGCCGGGCCTGCGACTTCTCCGCCGCCACCAACGGCTTCAAGGACGAGACGGCGACGGGCGGGGACAAGGCGTACGGCGACAGCCTGGCGAACTACTTCAAGAACAACGCCAGCCGGCTCGGGGTGCTCTACGTGATCTGGTACCGGCAGATCTGGATGCCGAACACCGGGTGGCGGGCGTACAGCGGCAGCGGCAGCCCCGCCGCCGACCACACGAACCACGTTCATCTGTCGATGTACTGACCTGGACGCCCAGGTCCGCTGCGTACCATCGCGACGGTGAGCAGTTCATCGTCCGACGTCGTGACGGAGTCCCCGCGGCCCGCGCCGCCGCCCGTCCGTGCGCTGCCCAACGGGCTCGCCGCGTTCCTGGTCTTCCTCTCCAGCGGCGCCGTGCTGGTGCTGGAGACCGTCTCGCTGCGCCTGGTCGGCCCGTACGTCGGGGTCACCCTCCAGGTGACCAGCGCGGTCATCGGCATCGCGCTCGCCGCCATCGCGTACGGGGCGTGGACGGGCGGCTGGCTGGCGGACCGGCGGGACCCGCGCACCCTGATCGCCCCCGCGCTGGTGCTCGCCGGCATCGCCACCGCGGTCACCCTGCCGGTCGTCCGGTACGCCGGGGAGGTGCTACGCGGCGGGGCGGCCACCGCCGTCCTGCTGCTCACCGTGCTCGCCGTGTTCGTGCCGGCGGCGCTGCTCGCGGCCGTCACCCCGCTCGTGGTGAAGCTCCAGCTCGCCGACCTGCGCCGCACCGGGCAGGTGGTCGGCCGGCTCTCCGGGATCGGCACCCTCGGCGGCATCACCGCCACCCTGCTGACCGGGTTCGTGCTGGTGGCGGCCCTGCCCAGCACCGCCATCGTGCTCGCCCTGGCGGCGCTGCTCGGGCTCACCGGGCTGGCGCTCGGGGCGTACCTGCGCCGGCGGGGTCCGGCCGGGCTCGGCGGTCCGGCCCGGACCAGGGCCGCCCTCGCCGTGCTCGGCCTGGCCGGCGCGGGGCTGACCACGGTCGCCCCGAACCCGTGCGACGTGGAGACGGCGTACCACTGCGCCAGCGTCGAGGCCGACCCGCACCGGCCGGGCGGGCGGACGCTGCTGCTGAACTCCGCCCAGCACTCGTACGTCGACCTGACCGACCCGACCCACCTGGAGTACGCGTACACGCAGTGGATCGGCGCGGCCGCCGACGTCGTCGCGCCGGCCGGGCGGCGGCTGGACGCCCTGCACCTGGGCGGCGGCGGCTTCACCATGCCCCGGTACCTGACCGCCACCCGACCCGGCACCGGCAACCTGGTCTTCGAGATCGACGGCGGCCTGGTCGAGCTGGACCGCCGGGAGCTGGGGGTGCGCACCGGGCCGGAGCTGCGGGCGGTCGTCGGCGACGCCCGCGTGCTGCTCGGCGGGGAGGCCGCCGACAGCCGTGACCTGGTGGTCGGGGACGCCTTCGGGCACCTCGTGGTGCCCTGGCACCTGGCGACGCGGGAGATGGCCGTCGAGATCAACCGGGTGCTCCGCCCCGGCGGGACGTACGTGCAGAACGTCATCGACTACCCGCCCGGCCGCTTCGTCCGCAGCGAGCTGGCCACGGTCGCCGCCGCGTTCCGGCACGTCGCCCTGGTCGCCCCGCCGGCCGCCATCGCGGGCGAGCGGGGGGCCAACTTCCTCATCGTCGCGTCCGACGCGCCGCTGCCGCTGGACGCGCTGGGGCAGCGGGTGGCGGCGCTGCCCGAGCCGGCCAGCCTGCTCTCCGGGGACGCGCTGGCCGGCTTCGTCGGGGACGCGCTGGTGCTCACCGACGACTACGCCCCGGTGGACCAGCTGCTCGCCACCGCCTGAACGGGTGACTTCGCTGACCGATTCTGACCTGCGAGGTGTAGGACCGGGCGGCCCGGGCAACAACTCCGACCATGGGCGCAGGGGTCGGTAGGGGCGCGCAGCTGCTCGGTGGGCGGTACCGGCTGATCGAGCAGCTGGGCGCGGGCGGCATGTCCGTCGTGTGGCGGGGCTACGACGAGGTGCTCGGCCGGCAGGTGGCGGTGAAGGTGCTCGCCTCCCGGCTGGCCAGCGACAAGGCGTTCCGGCACCGGATCCGGATCGAGGCGCAGGCCTCCGCCAGGCTCTGCCACCCCAACATCACCAACGTGTACGACTACGGCGAGTCCGAGCAGGCCGGGCTGACCGTGCCGTACGTCGTCATGGAGCTGCTCGACGGCGACTCGCTGAGCGCCCGGCTGGGCCGGGGCGGGGCGCTGCCCTGGCGGGAGGCGGTGACGATCGGCACCGAGGTGGCCTCGGCGCTGGCCACCGCGCACGCCCGCGGCGTCGTGCACCGGGACGTGACCCCGGGCAACGTCATGCTCACCCCGACCGGGGTGAAGGTGGTCGACTTCGGCATCTCGGCGCTGGTGGGGGAGAGCGAGAAGGGCCCGGACGGCGCCCTGCTCGGCACGCCCGCGTACCTGGCCCCGGAGCGGCTGGACAACGGCCAGGTCAGCCCGGCCACGGACGGGTACGCCGTCGGCCTGCTGCTGTACCGGATGCTCGTCGGCCGGCTGCCCTGGCAGGCGAGCACGACCACGCAGATGCTCCGCGCGCACATGTACAACGACCCCGAGCCGATGCCCGAGGTCACCGGGCTCCCCGCCGAGGTCGCCGAGCTGGTCCGCCGCTGCCTCGCCAAGCGCCCCGAGGACCGGCCCACCACCGCCGAGGTGGCCCGTACCCTCGCCGCGGCGGCCGGGATGCTGGCCATCATGCCGGTCTCGCCGGCGCCCGCGTCGTACGACGGGACGGAGCCCGACGCGGCGGCCGTGGCGAACGCCGGCACCACGATCCTGCCCTGGTCGTCGGACACCGACGCGCTGCCGTTCTCCGGCCGTACCCGCCGCCGGCGGGCGGCCCGGCGGCGCACGGTCGAGGCGGGCGTGGCGGCGGCCGGCCTCGTCGCGGTGACCGCCGCGATGTGGGGGGTGACGTCCCGCAGCCCGGCCAGCGGCGGGGTCGACCGGCCCGTCGAGGCCCGGATGGGGCTGCCGCAGCCCGCCCCGTGCGCCGTGGACTACGCGCTGCGCAGGGACTCCGGCAAGGACTTCACCGCCGAGCTGACCCTCACCAACACCGGCGACCGGGACTTGCGGGACTGGACGATGAGCTTCACCTTCCCCGGCCGGCAGACCGTCACGAAGGCCGACCCCGCGGTACGCCAGCAGGGCCGGACCGTGGAGGTGCGACCGGCCGCCCAACCGGGTGCGCTGGCGCCGGGCGCGTCCCAGAAGGTCGCGCTGACCGGCACGTACACGGGTCCCAACCCGCTGCCGGTGGAGTTCCGCCTCGGCGGCGCCACCTGCGGGGTGCAGGTCTCCGGGGTGGCCGGATCGGTGCCGACGACCGCCCCGCCCAGCAAGCCCCCGTCGAAGCCCACCGCGAAGAAGACGTCGACCGCGAAGGCCGTCGGCTCCTCCAGCGGGTCCAAGGCGAAGACCGGCAAGTCCGGCGGCGGCAAGGGGAAGGGACGGTGACGGGGCTCAGCTCAGCGCCGCGAAGCCCTGCACCTGGGCGATGCTGCCCTCCACGATCAGCACGCTCCCGGCCGTGAGCACCATGTCCTGGCCCGCGTACCGGAACGGCTCCCCGGGCAGCTTCGCCCCGACCACCTGCACCCCGTAGCGGTCGGCCGGCGCCAGCTCGCGCAGCGACCGCCCGACCAGCGGTGCGGGCACCCGTATCTTCGCGATGGCGAAGTCGTCGCCGAACTCGATGAAGTCCAGCATCTTGCTGACGATCAGGTGCGCCACCCGCTCGCCCGTCTCCGCCTCCGGGAAGATCACGTGGTGGGCGCCGACGGAGTCCAGGATCTTCGCGTGCTTCTCCGAGGTCGCCCGCGCCCAGATCTGCGGCAGGCCCAGCTCGGCCAGGGCCAGCACGGTCAGCACGCTCGCCTCGACCGAGGCGCCGATGGCGACCACCGCCCGCCGGAAGTCGGCCACCCCGAGCTGGCGCAGCGCCCCCTCCTCGGTGGGGTCCGTCTGGACCACCCGGTCGAGCCGGGACGACCACCGCTGCACGCGCTCGGCGTCGCGGTCCATGCCCAGCACCTCGTGGCCGAGGTGGACCAGCGAACCCGCGAGGTGGGAGCCGAAGCGGCCCAACCCGATCACCACGATTCCGTCGTAGCGGTCGCCCCTAGCCGA
Organism: Micromonospora sp. NPDC048830; assembly: GCF_043198215.1. Lineage (NCBI taxonomy): Bacteria > Bacillati > Actinomycetota > Actinomycetes > Micromonosporales > Micromonosporaceae > Micromonospora > Micromonospora sp. NPDC048830. Next base: position 28,477 of record NZ_JBICUP010000014.1, on the reverse strand, counting down.
CAATGGGTTGCTCCTTCGGATAGCGGTACAACCTTCGCCGGGTGTTCAACGCGATCGCCGACCCGAGGGTGAGCGGCCCGACCCGGCCGATGTACATCAGGAGGGTCATCAGGTACACGCCGGGCTCGGGCAGTCGCTGGACGAGCCCGATCGTCAGCCCGGTGGTGCTGAACGCCGAGGTCACCTCGAAGAGCGCCTGGTAGAAGCGTTCTCCGGTGGTGACCAGGACCACCCCGAGCGTGCCGGCGGCCACCAGCGCCACGCTCAACAGCGCCACGGTCAGCGCCTGCCGCTGGCTGGCCTCGGCCACCCGCCGGCGGCCGACCGTGACGTCCGGCTCGCCGCGCAGCTCGGCCCACATGACGAAGGCGAGCAGGAAGAACGTCGACACCTTGATCCCGCCGGCCGTGCTGGCGGCGCCGCCGCCGACGAACATCAGCACGATCAGCAGCGGATAACTCTCCTCGGTCAGGTGCGCCACGTCGATCACGTCGAAGCCTCCCGTCCGGCTCAGCGCGATCTGGGTGAACGCGGCCAGCGCCTTTCCGGCCACGTCGTACGCGCCGATGGTGCGCGGGTTGCCCCACTCGGCGAACAGCAGGTAGACGAAGCCGACCCCCAGCAGCACGGCGCTGCCCCAGATGGTCAGCTTGGTGGCGATCTGCCACGCGGTCGGCCGCCGCCACCGGCGTACCGCCTCGAACAGCGCCGGATATCCGAGGCCGCCGACGATCGCGCCCAGCGCCAGCGGCAGCGTCACCCAGGGATCGAGGGCGAAGGGACGCAGCCCGTCCGAGTAGAGGGTGAAGCCGTTGTTGTTGAACGCCTGCACGGCGTGGAAGAGGCCGTACCAGAGTGCCCGCCCGGGCGGGTAGTGGTACGCCCACCAGAGCCGGGCGGTGAGGATCGCCGTCATCACCGTCTCGCAGGCCAGCGCGGTGCCCGCGATCCGTACCAGCAGCCAGCCGACGTCGCCGATGCCGAACTCGACGGTCTCCGCCTGCACCAGCAGCCGGTTGCGCAGTCCAAGCCGCCGGGACACCGCCAGGCTGACCAGGGCGGCGCCGGTCAGGATGCCCAGGCCGCCGACCTGGGTGAGCACGGTGATCATCACCAGCCCGAAGCCGTTCCAGTAGTTCGGGGTGTCGTTGATCGCCATGCCCGTCACCGAGATCGCCGACGTCGCCGTGAACAGCGCGGTGGACAACGGGGTGAACCGGTGCTCGCTGGTCGCGGCCGGCAGCATGAGCAGGCCGGTGCCGAGCAGGATCGCCGCCAGGAAGCCGAACGGCACCAGCCGCACGGGGTGACGAAGAAACCGGCGCACGGGACAATCTTCCTTTTCCAGCCGAACGCCGGGGCCGAAACGCCCGGCGTTGCGACGTACCCTTTCGCCTTCTGCCTGGCCGGCGCGCTGCTCGCGGCGGCCGTGGTGGTGCCGGCCGTGAGCGCAGCGGCTACCGGCCGGAGCACACCCTGGAGGCGAGAACGAGATCTCCGGTACGACCGACGTCGCCGCCCGCCCGGGCCTCGCCACCCGCTGACCAGACCTGATTCCTCACCCTCGCCGGCCCGCCACCCACCTCGTGGGTGGCGGGCCGCTCGGGATTGGAGGGGTCGGGCGTGGCGGGCTGGCGGCTCGGACATGTCGTTCCGCTGCCTGTGGAGCTGCCCCGCCCATGCGCCCACCCCGCCGGCCGCCGCTGACCCCCACCTGACGTGGCCGGCGGCGGTGGCTGGCGGGGACACACGGGCGGGGCGGTCGGTGGGAAGATCGGCCACCGGGGGTGACGGGCGGAGGGACTTCCGCGCGAGTGTTGTCCCGTCGGGCCACCCCATCACTGTTACTTATGTGTTCCGGCCACATGGCCCGTGAGTGACGTCACTTCTAGGTTGAGCCGACACATGAAGTTCCCCCTCCGAGTCCTCACGTGGAGTCGCAATGACGGTCCGGACGACGCGGCGGGCGTTCCTGTCCGCCACGATGATGGCCGCGGCGCTCGCCGCCACGGCCTGTGGCAGCCCGCAGGACACCGCCTCCGGGGGCGGCGACGCCGCCCCGGTCAAGGTCGGCCTGGTCTACTCCGAGTCGGGAGCCCTGGCCAGCTACGGCAAGCAGTACATTGAAGGGTTCAAGGCCGGCCTGGACTTCGCCACGAACGGCACGGGCAAGGTCGGCGACCGGAAGATCGAGGTCACCGAGGTCGACGACGCGGGCGACCCGGCCAAGGCGGTCTCCGCGGCCAAGGACCTGATCGGCAAGGGCACGAAGATCATCGCCGGCTCGACCTCGTCGGGCGTGGCCCTCCAGGTGGCCCCGATCGCCGCCCAGAACAAGGTCCTGTTCATCTCCGGCCCGGCCGCGACCGACGCGGTGACCGCCGCGAACAAGTACACCTTCCGGTCCGGGCGGCAGTCGTACCAGGACGTGGTGACCGCGAAGTCGTTCATCGGCGACCCGACCGGCAAGAAGGTGGTCGTCTTCGCCCAGGACGGCGCGTTCGGTGACGCGAACGAGGCGGCCGTGAAGGCCGTCATCGGCGGCGCCGGGGCGACCGTGAGCAGCGCCCGCGCGCCGGCCAGCGCCACGGAGTTCACCCCGTTCGCCAGCCAGATCAAGGCCGCCAAGCCCGACCTGATCTTCGTCGCCTGGGCCGGCACCACCGCCCCCGCGATGTGGCAGACCCTCGACCAGCAGGGCGTGCTCGCCTCCACCACGGTCGTCACCGGCCTGGACATCCGCGCCTCCTGGCCGACCTTCGGCGCGGCGGGCAGCAAGATCTCCTTCCTGTCGCACTGGTTCGACGGCGCCGCCGACACCGAGGCCGCCAAGGCCGCCAAGGCGAAGATCCCCGGCGGCACCCTCGACCTGTTCCACCCGGACGGCTTCGCCGCCGCGCAGATGGTCGTCCGCGCCGTGCAGGAGGGCGGCGACGACGTGGACAAGATGGTCAAGGCCCTGGAGGGCTGGAGCTTCGACGGGGTCAAGGGCAAGATGACCGTTCGCGCCGAGGACCACGCCCTGCTCCAGCCGATGTTCCAGGCGAAGCTCACCGGCGGCGGCACCGCGTACACGGCGACGGCCCAGAAGACCCTGACCGGCGACGAGACGGCGCCGCCGGTCGCCCAGATGAAAGGCTGACCAGTGCTCGCCACCCGCGGTCTGACCTGGCGGATCGGTGAGGTCGCCATCGTCGACGGCGTCGACCTCGACCTGGCGCCCGGGGAGTTCCTCGGCGTCATCGGGCCGAACGGCGCCGGCAAGACCTCCCTGTTCAACCTGATCACCGGCCTGCGACCGCCGACCGGCGGCCGGATCACGCTGGACTCCGAGGACATCACCGGGCTCCCGCCGCACAAGCGGGCCCGGCTCGGCCTCGGGCGTACCTTCCAGTCGTCCTCGGTCTTCGGTTCGCTCTCGGTGCGGGAGAACGTCCGGCTCGCCGTACAGGCGCACCGGGGTGGCTCGATGAAGCTGTGGCGGCGGGCGGCGGCCGACCGGGAGGTGGCCGCCGCCGCCGACGCGGCGCTCGACCGGGTCGGCCTCGCCCACCGGGGTACGGCGCTCGCCGGCACCCTCGCCCACGGCGAGAAGCGCAAGCTGGAGATCGCGCTGCTGCTGGCCGGGGAACCCCGGGTGACGCTGCTGGACGAGCCGATGGCCGGGGTCAGCGCCGAGGACGTGCCCGAACTGGTCGCGGTGATCAAGTCGCTGACCGGCGACAGCGGCCGGTCGGTGCTGATGGTCGAGCACCACATGGACGTGATCCTGGAGCTGGCCGACCGGATCGCCGTGATGCACCACGGCGCGCTGCTCGCCTGCGACACCCCGGAGACCGTGATGGCCAACGCCACCGTCCAGGAGGCATACCTGGGGGAGTCGCTATGAGTGAACCCATTCTCACCGTCGAGGATCTGTCGGTGCGGATCGCGGGGCTGCACATCCTCCAGGGGGTGTCGTTCAGCGTCGCGCCGACCGGGGTCACCGTGCTGCTCGGGCGCAACGGCGTCGGCAAGACGACGACGCTGCGCGCCGTCGTCGGCCTGACGCCCCGCAACGGCGAGGCGCGCGGCACCGTGCGGATGGGCGGGCAGAGCCTGCTCGCCCGCCCCACCCACCGGTTGGTCCGCGGCGGGCTCGGCTACGTGCCGGAGGACCGCTGCGTCTTCGCCGGGCTCACCGTCGCGGAGAACCTGCGGCTCGCCGAGCAGCGGGGCACCACCCCGGCGTACGACCGGGTCTACTCGCTCTTCCCGGAGCTGGACCGGCGCGGGCGGCAGCGGGCCGGCTCGCTCTCCGGCGGGCAGCAGCAGATGCTCGCGATCGGCCGGGTGCTGCTCAACGACAACCGGCTGCTGCTGGTGGACGAGCCGACCAAGGGGTTGGCGCCGAAGGTGGTGACCGAGGTGGCCGAGGTGCTGGAGCGGGTCGCGGAGTCCGTGCCGGTGCTGCTGGTCGAGCAGAACCTGGCCGTGGTCCGCCGGCTGGCCCGGGACGCGGTGGTGCTCTCCGCCGGCCGGGTCGCCTGGGCCGGTGACGCCCGGGAGCTGCTGTCGGAGCAGGCCCTGACGAAGTCCCTGCTCGGCGTCGGCTCGGGGGAGGTGCACCAATGAGCACGATCGTGCTGCTGACGCTGACCGGGCTCGGCCTGGCCGCGCTGTACTTCCTCGTCGCCTCCGGGCTGTCGCTGGTCTTCGGCCTCGCCGACGTGCTCAACTTCGCGCACGGGCTGTTCCTCGGCGTCGGCGCGTACGCGACGTGGTGGGCGGCCGGTAACCTGCCCGGCGCCGGCGCGGAGGGCCTGGGCTTCGTGCTCGCCGTCGCCTTCGGGGTGGCCGCCGGCACGGTGGTGGCCGTACTCGTCGAACTGGTGCTGATCCGGCCGCTGTACTCGCGCACCATCGAGCAGGTGCTGGTCACCGTCGGCCTGTCGCTGGCCGGGGTGGCGCTGCTCCAGGCCACCTGGGGCGCGGACGCCCGGCCGTTCCCCCGCCCCGGGTGGACGCGGGACGTCACCGGCATGCTCGGCGCGCAGGTGCCCAACGGCGGCCTGCTGCTGATCGTCGCCGCGGCGCTGGTGCTGGCCGCGCTGCTGGCGTTCCTGCGCTGGACCCGGTACGGCCTGATCATCCGGGCCGGCGTCGAGAACCGGGAGATGGTGACCGCCCTCGGCATCGACGTGCGCAAGGCGTTCACCCTGGTCTTCGCCATCGGCGGGGCCGCCGCCGCGCTGGCCGGCGCGCTCGGCGGCGTCTACTTCGGCACCGTCTCGCCCGGCCAGGGCGGATCGCTGCTGATCTTCGCGTTCATCGTGGTGGTGATCGGCGGCATGGGCTCGGTGGTCGGTTCCGCGTACGCGGCGGTCGCCGTCGGCCTGCTGCAACAGTTCGTCAACTACTACGGCGCCTCCGGCGTGGGCGACCTGTGCGTCGTCGCGCTGCTGGCCGTGGTGCTGCTGCTGCGCCCCCAGGGCATCGCCGGAAAGGTGGCTCACGCATGACCGAGGTCAAGAGCCCCGACGTCGCCGCCCCGCCCGCCGCGGTGCCGGCCGAGCTGGCCCCGCGCCGGCGGGCCTGGCACGGGCTGCGGCCGTACCTGCCGCTGGTCGCGCTGGTCGTCGCGGCGATCCTGCCGTACTCGACCGTGGAGCTGCCCGGGGTGTTCGAGGGGCCGCTGAACTCGCCCGGCACCCTGCAAACCCTCGCCGTCTGCCTGGTCTTCGGCGGCCTCGCCGCCGGGTACGACCTGCTGTTCGGCCGGACCGGGATGCTGTCCTTCGGGCACGCGCTCTACTTCGCCGCCGGGGTGTACGGCACCGACATCCTGGTCACCCGGGCCGGACTGCCGCTGTGGCAGGCCGCGCTGCTCACGATCACCGGCGGCACGATCCTGGCCGGGCTGCTCGGCGCGGTGGCGCTGCGCACCACCGGCATCGCGTTCGCCATGGTGACCCTCGCCTTCGCCCAGGTCGGGGCGATCCTGGTGGCCCGGGACTTCGGCGGGCTGACCGGCGGCGAGGAGGGGCTGCCGCTGGACGTCTCCGGGCTGCCCGCCGGGCTGGTCGGGGTCGCGAACACGGTCAACCTGTACTGGCTGGCGCTGGCGTACCTCGCGCTGGTGGTGTTCATCGTGCACCGGGTCTCCGGCTCGCCGACCGGGCGGGTGCTGGCCGGGCTGCGCGACGACGAGCGGCGGATCGGGGTGCTCGGGCTCGACCCGTACCGGTTCAAGCTGGTCGCGTTCACCCTGTCCGGCGGGCTGGCGGCGAGCGGGGGAGCGGTCTACTGCCTGATCGTCGGCGGCGCGTCGCCGCACATCACGTCCAGTGAGCTGACCCTGTCGCTGCTGGTCATGGTGGTGCTCGGCGGGCCGGGTACCCGGTGGGGCCCGGTGCTCGGCGGCCTCCTGTACATGTACCTGGACCACCGCCTCACCGCCTTCGGCACCAGCGACGCGGTGGAAAGCCTGCCGGCGGTGCTCAGCCGCCCGCTGAGCCAGCCCCTGTTCGTCCTGGGCACGGTCTTCATCCTGGCGGTGTACTTCTTCCCCGGCGGCCTGGCCAGCCTGAGGTCCCGCCTGTCCCCCCTCCTCCGCGCCCTCCCCGGCCGCCGCTGAGCTCATGTTGATCAAGAGGTTTGCGCCAACTCCGCTCGCCCGGGATGACGCAACCCTCTTGATCGACAAGGAAGGGTGTCTGCTTCCGCAGGCGGTGACCGACCATCTCCGCGACATCCTGATCTTCCTGCCGCCGGCCCCCGCCGGCTCGTGACAGGTGGGCCCGCCGGCGCCTGGTAGAAATGCCGGATGAGCCAGGATCGTGCGGTGGTGCGGGAGCGGGCCGAGGCGGTGCTGCGGCGGCTGGCCGGCGAGCACGCCAGGCTCCGCGAGGACCAGTGGCGGGCCATCGAGGCGCTGGTGGTGGATCGGCGCCGGGTGCTGTGCGTGCAGCGCACCGGGTGGGGCAAGTCCGCGGTCTACTTCGTGGCGACCGCGCTGCTGCGGGAGAGGCCCGAAGACACCGGCCCAGCCGCCGGGCCGACCGTGATCGTGTCGCCGCTGCTCGCGCTGATGCGTAACCAGGTGGAGGCGGCGGCCCGGGCCGGCATCCGGGCCCGCACCATCAACTCGGCCAACCTCGACGAGTGGGACGAGATCACCGCCGAGATCCACACCGGCGCGGTGGACGTCCTGCTGATCAGCCCGGAGCGGCTCAACAACCCGGACTTCCGGGACTCCGTGCTGCCGAGGCTGGCGGCCACGACCGGCCTGCTGGTCGTCGACGAGGCGCACTGCGTCTCGGACTGGGGGCACGACTTCCGGCCCGACTACCGGCGGCTGCGCACGTTCCTCGGCAACCTGCCCGGCCGGACCCCGGTGCTCGCCACCACCGCCACCGCCAACGCCCGGGTCACCCAGGACGTCGCCGAGCAACTGGGGGACGCCCTGGTGCTGCGCGGCAGCCTGGACCGGGAGTCGCTGCGGCTCGGCGTACTCGACCTGCCCAGCCCGGCGCACCGGCTCGGCTGGCTCGCCGACCACCTGGACCGGCTGCCCGGCTCGGGCATCATCTACACGCTGACCGTCGCCGGGGCGGGGGAGACCGCCGAGTTCCTGCGCTCCCGGGGGTACCCGGTCGCCTCGTACACCGGGCAGGCGGAGGACGCCGACCGGCGGGCCGCCGAGCAGGACCTGCTGGACAACAAGATCAAGGCGCTGGTCGCGACGAGCGCGCTGGGCATGGGCTTCGACAAGCCCGACCTCGGCTTCGTCGTGCACCTGGGCGCCCCGCCGTCGCCGATCGCGTACTACCAGCAGGTCGGCCGGGCCGGCCGGGCGGTCGAGCACGCCGAGGTGCTGCTCCTGCCCGGCGCGGAGGACGCGGCGATCTGGCGGTACTTCGCCTCGCTCGCCTTCCCGCCCGAGGATCAGGTCCGCGCCGTGCTGGCCGCCCTGCACACCGACCGGCCGCTGTCCACCCAGGCCCTCGAACCGATCGTCGACCTGCGCCGGGCCCGGCTGGAACTGATGCTCAAGGTGCTCGACGTGGACGGCGCGGTGCGCCGGGTGCGCGGCGGCTGGCTCGCCACGGGCGAGCCCTGGAGCTACGACGAGGCCCGGTTGCGCCGCGTCGCGCAGGCGCGCACCGCCGAGCAGCAGGCCATGCGGGAGTACGCGACCACGCCCGGCTGCCGGATGCGGTACCTGCGCGAGTGCCTGGACGACGCCGGGGCGGGCGACTGCGGCCGGTGCGACCGCTGCGCCGGTCCCCTGTTCTCCGGGGAGGTGTCCGGGCCGGCGCTCGCCGCCGCGCAGGCGTACCTGGGCCGGCCCGGGGTCCAGATCGCGCCGAAGAAGCTGTGGCCGACCGGGCTGGAGGCGGTGGGCGTACCGCTGAAGGGGCGCATACCCCCGGCGGAGCAGGCGCTGGCCGGCCGGGCCGTGGGGCGGCTGTCCGACCTGGGCTGGGGCGGCCGGCTGCGCGAGCTGGTCGGGCCGGACGCGCCCGACGCGGCGGTCCCCGACGACGTGGCGGCGGCGGTGGTCGAGGTGCTCAAGGCCTGGGCGCACGGCGACGACCCGTGGCCGCGCCGGCCCGTCGGCGTGGTCGCGGTCGGCTCCCGGCGGCGGCCCGAGCTGGTCGGCTCGCTCGCCGCGCGGATCGCGGCCGTCGGCCGGCTGCCGTTGCTCGGCCGGGTCGTCCCCACCCGCGCGGCGGGGCCCGGCGGGCCGCGCGGCAACAGCGCCCAGCGGGTACGCGCCCTGCACGACGCCTTCACCCTGCCGGACGAGCTGGCCGACGCCCTCGCCGGGCTCGACGGCCCGGTGCTACTCGTCGACGACCTGGTCGACACCGGCTGGACGCTGACCATGGTGGCCCGGCTGCTGCGCCGGGCCGGCGCGCCCGACGTGCTCCCGCTCGCCCTGGCCGTCGCCGGCTGACCGGCTCGGCCGCTCGGCGCGGGCGGGCGGGAAAGCTCCGGGGCGGCCCGTCCGGGCGAGGCGGGGATGGCCGGAAAGTTCCCGGGGCGGGCGGATTGCGACCGTCGCCACGGTCCGCCGGCGCGGCCCGGGCGGCGGGCGGTCCGGCGGTACCGTGGGCCCCATGACCGATCAGCAGGGCGGCGGCGGTGCCTGACCCGTCGGCACCGGAGGCCGCCCCCGCGCCGCGTACCGCCCCCGCGCCGGACGCGGCCCGCGGACCGGACTCCGCGCCGGACGCGGGACCGGGCGCGGCGCCCGATGCCGTCCCCGCGCCGGACGCGCCCGGGCTGCTGGTGGACCGGGGCACGCTGCGACTCGCGCTGGTGGTGGGCGGGCTGGTGCTCGCCGTGCTGCTCGGGTTCGGGCTCGGGCGGCTCAACCCGCCGCCGGCCGACCCCGCCACGATGGCCGTCGCGGCCGACGACCACACCCACGCGCCGGGCACCGGGGCGCACGATCACGGCTCCCCCGCCGGCGCAGGCGGCGCGACCGACGTCGGCGGCCTCGCGGTCAGTTCGGGGGGCTGGACACTGGCCCCGCTGTCGGACGGCTTCGCCGCCGGGCGGCCGGGCGAGTTCCGGTTCCAGGTCCGCGACGTCCAGGGCCGGCCGGTGACCCGGTTCGCGGTCGTGCACGACAAGCCGATGCACCTGATCGTGGTGCGCCGGGACCTCACCGGCTACCGGCACCTGCACCCGACGATGGCGGCCGACGGCACCTGGTCGATCCCGTTGACCCTGCCGCAGGGCGGGGCCTGGCGGGCGTACGCGGACTTCACCGTGGTCACCGACGACGGCGGGCAGACCGCGCTCACCCTCGGCGTCGACCTGGCCGTCCCGGGCGGATACACGCCCCGGCCGCTGCCGGCGCCCGCCACGACGACGACCGTGGACGGGTTCACGGTGAACTGGTCCGGCGAGCCCCGGATCGGGGTGACCCGGCCGCTGCGCTTCCAGGTGCGCGCCGGCGACTCCACCCCGACCCTGGAGCGCTACCTGGGCGCGTACGGGCACCTGGTGGCGCTGCGCGAGGGGGACCTGGGCTACCTGCACGTCCACCCGGAGGCGGGGCCGCCCGGGGACGGGATCACGTTCCAGCTGACCGTGCCGGGGCCGGGCCGGTACCGGCTCTACCTGGACTTCCAGGTCGACGGGGTGGTGCGGACCGCCGAGTTCACCCTAGCCGTGCCCTGACCGGCTGTCGGTCTTGTGCATGGTTCCGGCGCCGCGACAAAGGCACGGTGGGGGTGGGTTGCGGTGGGGGCGGGCCCCACCCGGTCCGTCCCGGTCGGCGACATGGGTGCAACCCCGCTTCGACTTTCCGAGATCGGCTTCGGCCGTTCGATCCGCGCGCTCCGGGCTCTTCCAGATCTTGGTGCCAAATGGCCCCTGGAGGGGCCGATTCTTACCAAGATCTCCGGCTTGCCCCGCCACGTCGGCGGCATGGAATGGACCATCCTAAGCCGGGCGGGTTGATTCGCTCCGTATGTTCTCTTCATAGCTGTTTTGGGCAGCGGCCGACGCGTGATCGAGCGGACCGCGACCGAGCAGCACGGACTGCCCTCGCCCGAGCGCATCATTCTCGCCATTCCGAACGAGCCGGCGATCCCGTCGCGCGAGGTGGCCCCTCCGCCGGGTTTGCGCTGCGGGTCGGGATCGGGCCGACCGGAATGCGGGTCAGCCGGCGCGGCGGATCGGGCGGCGGGCCAGGTACCGCAGCAGGTCGCGGATGTGGTGCTTCTCCTCGGCCGGCACGGCCGGGTCGGCCAGCCGCTGGAGGATCACCCGGACGTCGGCCTCGACCGGCGTCTCGTCGGCGGGCCGACGCGGCGCGTGGCTCGTGTCGGGCAGGCCGAGCGCCCGGAAGGCGGCCGTCACCGGCAGGTCGAGGGCGGTGCAGAAGCCGCGCACCTTGGCCAGTTCGGGGTAGTCGTGCCAGTCGCCGGCCAGCCACCGGAAGACGGTGGACCGGCCCACCCCCGTGTGCGTCGCCAGGTCGCTGACGGTCCAGCCGCGCTCCTCGCGGGCGTCGTCGATGGCGCGTCGTACGAAACGCGCGAAGGCCATCTGCGGCGAAACCTTTGGCGAAGTCATCCCTGCTGGGTCTTCCTTCCGGGCGGTGCCCTTCGAGGGTAGTACCACGGGTGGCGGATGCAAGCGAGCGTCCGTCCCGCCCGTGCCGGCCGCCCGATCGGCAACGCGGGCGGGCGCCGGACCCTCCCCTGGGTGCCGGATCGGCCACTGCCGGTGCTTGCCGTACGTCAACTAGGCTCGGTGCCCGTCCCTCAACCGTCCGTGGCCGTCCGTCGTGCCGGGCGCGCCGATGAGGAGCACCATGGCCGACGCGCGCCGTCCGGTGCCGTACCGTCCGGGTGCGGTCAGCCTCTTCTTCGTGGCCAAGGCCGGCGTCTTCGCCGCCGGCTTCTGGGCCTGGCTCCTGGTCCTCGTGGTCGGCTCCGCCGACGTCGGCGGAGCGCACGTCCTCGCCGCCACCGGCGCGGCCACCACGACGCTGGTGGGCGTGGTGCTCGGCGTCCGGCTGGCCCTGCAACACAACGCGGCGATCCGGCACGCCGAACTGAGGCGGCTGCTGGTGGGCATCTCCTGGAACGCCTTCGCCGCGGCCGGCAACGCGGGCGGCACCGGCGACGTGGGGGCCCCGGGCAAGATCGTGCCCTTCCCGACGGTGTCCCCCGAGGCCGAACCGTCGCCGACCCGGGGCGCGGGGGAGCGGGTGTCGGTGTTCGACCGGAGGACCCCCAGCGGGCGGGCGGACCGGGGCGGCAACGGCGACCGCCACTGAGCGCCCCGCGCGGGCCGTCCGCGGCGCCGCCCCCGTGCCGGGACCCGCCCGGTCCGCCGTGCGGCCGGGACGACGCGGGGATTCTCCGGGCCGTAGCGACTCCCGGGTTCAGGTGGACCGGCAGCGCCAGGGCATCCGACCCCGGGAACGGGACATCCCCCGCCCCGGGTGGCCCGGGACGGGGGATGTCGACGCGTGCTGCGCGGTCGTCAGTCGGCGGTCGCTCCGGCGGGCGTACCGGCGCCGGATCCGGCACCCCGGCGGCGCCGGCGGCGGCGCGGCTTCGCCGGCTCGCCCTCAACCGTGGCCGTAGCCGCCTCGCTCGCGGCGGGCTCGGCGATCACCGCGGTCGGCTCGCCGTCGGCCACGACGTCGCCGGCCCGGCGGCGACGCCGGCGGCGCGGCGTGCGGGTGCCCTCCGCCGCCTCGGCCGGCGCCTCGGCGTCCGGCCCCGTGGTCCCGCCGGACCGCTCCCGGCGGCGTCCCCCACGCCGGGAGCCCCGGCCGCCACCCTCGCCGTGCCGCGACCGGCCGCCGAGGTCCTCCTCGACCTCGGCCGCCAGCCCGGCCCGGGTACGCTCCGCCGTCGGCAGCGTGCCGGTGACGTCGCGGGAGATGCCGAGGTCGGTGTAGAGGTGCGCCGACGTGTGGTACGTCTCCGGCGGCTCGGGCATGTCCAGGCCGAGCGTCTTGTCGATGATCCGCCAGCGGGGCATGTCGTCCCAGTCGACGAAGGTCACCGCGACGCCCGTGGCGCCGGCCCGGCCGGTGCGGCCGATCCGGTGCGTGTAGGTGTCCTGGTCCTCGGGGCAGTCGTAGTTGATGACGTGGGTGACGCCGCCGACGTCGATGCCGCGGGCGGCCACGTCGGTGGCCACCAGGGTGTCGATCTTGCCGGCCCGGAACGCGCGCAGCGCCCGCTCGCGGGCACCCTGGCCCAGGTCGCCGTGCACCGCGGCCACCGCGAAACCCCGGAAGTCGAGGTCCTCGGCCAGTCGGTCGGCGGCCCGCTTCGTCCGGGTGAAGATCATCGTGAGGCCGCGGCCCTGCGCCTGCAGGATGCGGGCCACGATCTCCGACTTGTTCATCGAGTGGGTGCGGTAGACCAGCTGCGTGGTCTGCGGCGACGGGCCGGTCTCGGCCGTGTGCCCGGCGTGGATCGTCACCGGGCGGCGCAGGAAGCGCCGGGACAGCGCGACGATCGGGTCCGGCATGGTCGCCGAGAAGAGCATGGTCTGCCGGTCCTCCGGCAGCATCGCCAGGATCTTCTCGACGTCGTCGAGGAAGCCCAGGTCGAGCATGCGGTCGGCCTCGTCCAGGACCAGCGCGTGCACCCGGTCGAGCCGCAGGTGTTTCTGCTTGGCCAGGTCGAGCAGCCGGCCGGGCGTGCCGACCAGGATCTCGACGCCCCTGCGCAGGGCCTCGATCTGCGGCTCGTACGCGACGCCGCCGTAGATCGGCAGCACCCGGACGCCCCGGGTCCGGCCTGCGGTGTCCAGGTCCTTGGCGACCTGCAGGCCCAGCTCGCGGGTGGGGACGACGACCAGCGCCTGGGGCAGGCCGTCGCCGCCCTCGGACGGCGCGAAGACCCGCTCCAGCAGCGGTACGCCGAAGCCGAGGGTCTTGCCGGTGCCGGTCGGCGCCTGGCCGATCAGGTCGCTGCCGCGCAGCGCGATCGGCAGCGCGTACTCCTGGATGGCGAAGGCGCGGGTGATGCCGGCCGCGGCCAGCGCCTCGACGGTCTCGGGGCGGGCGCCGAGCGCGGCGAAGGTGGGAGCCTCCGGACGGACCGGAGCGGTCGGGGCCAGGGCCTGGCCGCCTGTACGATCGGAAATCTGCTCGCTCATATGGATTTAGGGGTGCCCTCTCGTGGTGCGCCCCTTCTGTCCTCAGGGCGCGATCGGTAATGGCGCGGGCCACACGGTCGGGGGCGGGGATCGCCGAGCCGGACCGGGCCGCACGCGCGCCGTGAGCGGGACTTCGATCGGTACTTCGACCAGGTCGTTGGCCCACGGCAACTGCTACATACTACCTGAACCACGTGGACGTCGTCCCTGTTCCGGGGATCGGCCCCGGCGACCCGGGCCGTCGATCGTGAGCTGCGTCACTCTCCGCTGTCGGGTTCGGGGATCTGCTGCAGGCGGTAGCCTGCGCTCGTGTCCGACCCCCACGCGCACCGCCCCGCCGTGGTCGACCTGCTCGGTCTGGTCGCCTTCGGTCAGCTGCTGGCCTTCGACCGGCTGGCCGCCGACGCCCGGCTCGCACCCGACCTGCGCCGCCGGGCCACGCTCAGCGAGATGGCCGCCGCCGAGATCGGCACCTTCCGGCGCCTCGCCGACCGGCTCGCCGCGCTCGGCGTGCCGCCAGAGGAGGCGATGACGCCGTACGTCGAGCCGCTGCAGTCGTACCACGACTCGACCGAGCCGAAGGACTGGTTGGAAGCGGTCACCAAGGCGTACGTCGGGGACGCGATCAGCGACGACTTCCTACGGGAGGTCGCCGACGCGCTCGACGAGCCGGACCGGCGGCTGGTGCTCGACGTGCTGCACGAGTCCCGGTACGTCGAGTTCGCGGCCGCAGAGATCAGGGCCGCGCTGCGGGCGGACCCGCGGGCGGCGAACCGGCTCTCGATGTGGGCGCGGCGGCTGGTCGGGGAGGCGCTCTCGCAGGCCGGGCGGGTCGCCGCCGCCGACCGGGGCGCGCTCACGGCGCTCGTCGCCCGGGGCGGCCGGGTCGACGCGCAGGAGTTGTTCGGGCGGTTGACCGCCGCGCACACCGAGCGGATTACCGCCGTCGGCCTCAACAACTGACCGTCGCTGCTGCCCGGTAGTCGGCGGTGGTGCCGGGGTCGGCGGTGGTGCCGGGGTCGACGGTGGTGCCTGGTCGCCGGCGACCGGGCGACCCGGGGGCGGGTGTGACGCCGTGTCCGCACGGGCCGGCCGAGGCGGCGGTGTCCGGGGCGGGTGCGTCCGGACCGCCCGCCCCGGACACTGGACGGATCAGCGGACGGTGAAGCCGACCGCCCGCGGCGCCGCCTCGGCGATCTCGACGTACGCGACCTTGCCGACCGGCACGACGACCCGACGGCCCTTCTCGTCCGTGAGGGAGAGCGTCCCCTCCCCGTTGGCGAGGGCGTCGGTCACGATCTGCTCGATCTCGGCCGGCGACTGCGCGCTTTCCAGAACCAGCTCGCGCGGCGCGTACTGCACGCCGATCTTGACCTCCACGGTGCCTCCTCAACTGGGGCGAAAAAGCCGCCGTGGGAAGGCTATCCGATCTCGGGGCCGGATGTTCAGGCTGACTCACCTTGCAGCGGGAAGCTGGCGATCCCGCGCCAGGACAGGGCGGCGACCAGCGCCTCGGCCTCGGCCTTGGGCACCTGCCGCCCGCCGGCCAGCCAGAACTGCGCCGCCGTCTCCGCCGCCCCGACGAGCCCGGAGGCGAGCAGCTCGGCGTGTGCCCGGCTGACCCCGGTGTCGGAGATGATCGTGTCGGTGATCGCCGCGATGCAGCCCTGTTCCACCCGTTCCACCCGCTGCCGGACGGCCGGATCGTTGCGCAGGTCGGACTCGAACACCAGGCGGAACGCCTCGCTCTCGTGGTCGACGAAGTCGAAGTACGCCCGGACCGAGGCGCTCACCCGCTCCTTGTTGTCGTTGGTGCCGCGCATCGCGTCGTGGACCTTGGCCACGATCGCGTCGCAGTGCGTGTCCAGCAGCGCCAGGTAGAGCTCCATCTTGCCCGGGAAGTGCTGGTAGAGCACCGGCTTGGAGACTCCCGCCCGCTCGGCGATGTCATCCATCGCGGCCGCGTGGTAGCCCTGCGCGACGAACACCTCCTGCGCCGCCGCGAGCAGCTGCTTGCGCCGCGCCGAACGGGGCAGGCGCGTGGGCCGGCCGGCGGTCTGAGCGCCGTTCCCCACAGCCGACATTGGGAACCTCCGAGTTTGTTCGTACGAGCCGGCACTTTTCCCACGAACCGGTCGGGGTCGGTGGAGCCCGGCCGGAATTGGCCCGCCGCTGTAACTTATCGCCACTGTCACCACACGGTAGCCTCAGCGGGGGCGACCAAGGAGCGCGCGGTGAGTGAAACAGGGCAACCCGGTGCCGCCACCCCGGGAGAGCACGGCGACGGGACGGGTCAGCAGGATGACCTGGCCCGTTCCGGCAACGGGTGGGCGCCCTCGGCGGCCGAGTGGGCCAGCGACGGCGACGCCGCCGGGCCGCGGGAGGGCCTGCCGTGGCGGCGGGCCGAGGCGGCCTCCGGCTGGGCGGCCTCGTCGCCGCGCCACGGTGACCTGCCCGCTCCGCTGCCCGCCCCGGACGCGGAGCCGCCGACCCGGATCAACGGCCACCCGCACGACAACGGCGTGAGCCGGGCCGGTCAGGAGCCGTCCGTGGTCCGCCAGACCCCCGTCAGCGCGCCGCCGGTCCGCCAGACCCCCGTCAGCGCGCCGCCGGTCCGCCAGACCCCCGTCAGCGCGCCGCCGGTCCGCGAGACCGACGGCGACCGGCTGGCCGTCCCGGCCCAGCGGCCCGCCCCGGCCGTGGAACGCTCGGCCGGCCCGCCACACGGCGTCGCCGAGGCGGACGGTCCCGCCCGACACGCCTCCGAGGAGCCGCCGGCGTCCCGTGCCGGCCGCTGGTCGGACCCGGGTATCCCGTCCTCCGCGCCGCCCGCCGTGCAGGTACCGCCGGTCGGCACCGCCGCGTCCGGCTTCGAGGTGCCGCCCGGCCTGCACGCCCCCGTCGCCGAACGGTCCGGCCAGGAGCCCGGGCCGTCCGCCGGCGCCGCGTCCGGCTGGACGGACCGGCTGCCGCCCGACGAGCCGGACCCGCGCGTCGGTCCGCCCGCCGAGTCCGCCTACCCGTCCCTTCACGACCGCCCGGCCTATCCCGCCGGGGAGGACCGCGCCGGGTACCCGCCCGCCGCCGACGAGCGCGCGACGCCGCCGGAGCCGGGCTGGGCCGGCCCGGACTGGAACCGGCCGAGCTGGGGCGGAGCCTGGGCGCCGCCCTGGTCCCGCGAGGAGGCCACACCCGTCGGCCGGCGGTCCCGCGACGAGGACGAGCCCGTCGGCCGGCGGTCCCGCGACGACGAGGCGAGCCGGTGGTCCCGTGCGGACGAGCCGGTTGGCTGGCGGTCCCGTGACGAGGATGAGCCGGTCGGTCGGCGGTCCCGCGACGGGGATGAGCCGGTCGGTCGGCGGTCCCGCGACGAGGGCGAGCCGGTCGGCCGGCGGTCCCGCGAGGACCGGGTTCCCGGGTGGGCCCCGGAGCCGAACCGGGCGTACGGGCCGGAGCCGAACCGGGCGTACGGGCCGGAGCCGAACCGGGCGTACGAGCCGGAGCCGGGCCGGGCGTACGAGCCGGAGCCGAACCGGGCGTACGGGCCGGAGCCGGGCCGGGGGCACGAATCCCAGCCGGACCGGGCATATGAGCCCGAGCCGGGCCGGGGATACGAACCGGCACGCGGCGAGCCGACCCGGAGCGAGCCGCACCGGGGCGAGCCGACGCGGCCGTACCAGCCGCTGCGCGCCGAGGCCGCCCGGCCGTACGAAGTCGGCCGCACCGAGCCCGACCCGCGGCCCGGGTACGAAGTCGGCCGCACCGAGCCCGACTCGCGGCCCGGGTACGAGCCCGCCGCCCAGCCCGACCCGGAGCCGGTCGACCGGCCGGCCTGGGCCGGAAGGCGCATCCCGTCGGCTCCGGCCGGCCCGCCCCCGCCCGTGCGCGACCCGGCCGCCGCGGTCGACCCGGCCGACGTGCCCGCCGTGCGGCCGTTCCGCCTGCGCCGGGTTCCCGAGGACACGCCGCCCACCGACCTGTCCGGCAACCCGCCGACCCTCACGGGTGCCGGGCCGGCCGCCGAACCCGTCCCCGGCCGGCCCGACCGGGGCTTCCCCGCGTCCGCCCCGACGAGCACACCCCCGTACGCGGCCCGCCGGTCCGCGCCCGACCCGACCGCCCCGGTCACGCCGGCGGAGGAGGACCAGCGGCGGGACCTGGCCCAGGCGGCGTTGCCGCAGCGCGTCCCCGCCGAGCCGGACGTGCCCGTCGGGCCGGAGCCGTCAGCCGGGCAACCTCCGGCCGAAGCCCCCCAACTCGCCCGCATCGCCACCCACCTGCGGCGCGACGACGAGCCCGCCCCGCCGCAGGAGCGGCCGGAGGGGTTCGACGTCAACGCGATCCTCGACGCCGTCCGGGGCGTGGCCGGTGTGCGGGACGCCTCGCTGCGGCGTACGCCGGCCGGCGCGCACAGCCTCCGGCTCGACCTCGCCGACGGCGCGGACGCGGCCGAGGTCAGCCGGCTGGTGGCCCGACTGCTCCAGGAGCGGATGGGGCTGGCCGCCGCCCCGCAGAACGTCCCCGGGCGGCCCAGCGGCCCGCCCCCGCCCGTGCGTCGGCGCACCGCCGAGCCGCGGGCCGACAACCGAGGCCCCGAGGCCCGGACCGGGAGCCGGGAGGGCCGTACGGGCACCGACGCGCCCACCCGCGTCGAGCGCCGTGCCGACACCCCGGGGGACCCGCCGCGCCGGCGCCGCCAGGGGGTCGTGCCCAGGGGCCGGGCCGCTGTGGAGGAGCCGGGTCAGCTCCCGCCCGCCGTCGCGACCGCCCCGGCCGGGGCCGCCACCGGCAGCCCGGCGACGCTCGCCGCCTCGTACTCGGGCGGGCAGCTGACCACGACGGAGACCGCGCCGTCGCGACCGCTGGACACCGGCGGCGTGCCCGGGCCCCGCGTGGTGATCGACCACGTCCAGGTGAGCACGTTCGGCCTGGACGCCAACGTGGAGGTCCGCCTCCTCGCCGGGACGGAGAACGCGGCCGGGTACGCCACCGGGCCGGCGGTCGACGGCTACGTGCTGCGGCTCTGCGCGGTCGCCGCCGCGGCGGCGGTGGACCAGCTGCTGCGCGGCGGGGAGCCGGTGGCCGACCGGGGTCGGTGCTTCGTCGAGCACGCGGCGGTGCTGCCGTTCGGCAACTGCGAGGTCGCGACCGTGGTGGTGCTGCTGGTCTGCCACGGCTGGGTCGAGCAGCTCGCCGGGTCGGCGCTGGTCGCCGGGGACCCGCGGCAGGCGATCGTCCGGGCCACCCTGTCGGCGGTGAACCGGCGGCTGGAGGCGCTGCTCGCCTGACTGTGAGCATGGCGGGGTCGCGGCGGGAGCGGCGGCCTGCCGGGCCGGTCGCGCCCGGGCAGACTGGGGGCATGAAGCGCGCCACCCTCGGGCCGGAGCATCTCCTTCCGGAGCACGGCACCCCACCGCCCTGGCCCGGCCGGGAGGTACGCCTCGACGGCACGGTCACCTACGTCCGGGACACCCCGGCCACCGCCGCCGGGGCGGAGCCGGCGCTCTACGTGCACGGCCTCGGCGGGTCGTCGCAGAACTGGACCGACCTCGCGGGGCTGCTCGCCGGCCGGCTCGACGGCCAGGCCATCGACCTGCCCGGGTTCGGGCACAGCGAGCCGGGGCAGCGGTACACCGTCCCGGCCTTCGCCGACCGGGTGGTCCGCTGGATCGAGCACTCCGGCCGCGGGCCGGTGCACCTGTTCGGCAACTCGCTGGGCGGGGCGATCTCCGTACGGGTGGCGGCGCTGCGCCCCGACCTGGTGCGCACCCTGACGCTGGTCTCCCCGGCGCTGCCGTTCCTCGACTTCCGCCGCTCGCTGCAGGGCCGGATGCTGCCGCTGCTGGCCGTGCCGCGGGGTGAACGCCTGGCCGCGTGGCACCTGGCCCGGCTCGACCCGGAGGTGATGGCGCAGCAGGTGATGGAGTCCTGCGTGGCCGACCTGACCCGGATCAGCGAGCAGCGCCGGCAGGAGGTGCTGGAGGAGATCCGGGTGCGCCACCAGGCCGCCCACCACGCCGCCGCGTACGTCCGCACCTTCCGGGGTCTGGTCTCCAGCTTCCTGCGCGCGTACCTGCCCGGGTCGGGGTCGCTGTGGCGGCTCGCCGCGGCGGTGCGCGTGCCGACGCTGGTGATCGGCGGTACGCACGACCGGCTGGTCGACGTGCGCGTCGCCCCGCAGGCCGCCCGGATGATCCCGGACAGCCGGCTGCTGATGCTCGACGGGGTCGGGCACGTGGCCCAGCTCGAGGTGCCCCGCACGGTGGCCCGGGCGGTGCTCGGGCTGCTCGCCGAGGCCGCCGGACAACCAGTCGAGGACAGCATGGCGCGGCTCGCCGGGGCGGAAGGCAGCATGGCGCGGCTCGCCGGGGCGGAAGGCAGCATGGCGCGGCTCGCCGGGGTGGAGGGGAGCGTGACGCAGCTCGCCGGAACGGAGGACAGCGCCGTGCGGAGCGACGTGACAGGCTGACCGGGATGTCCGCGCCCCGCCGCCGTCACGGCTGTCCGACGGCCACCTACCAACCGACCAGGCCGGCCGCCCGACGGCGGCGTCGGACCGTGCTTCCACTGGTTGCGCTCGCCGCGGCTCTGCTGGCCGGTGCCGCGCTGCTGCTGGCCCGTCCGGCGCTGGACGCCGGAGCGGCGGACCGTCCGCCGGCCGAGAACGAGGTGGTGGCCGCGGCGGACCAGTTCGGCGACCCGTCGCTGGAACCGACCCCCGCCGCGTCGCCGTCCGTGAGCCCCGACCCGGTGGAACCGTCGCCGGTGCTCCGGCTGCCCGGCCCGGTGCCCTCGGCCGGTTCGGGCCGCTTCCGGTACGACGACCGGGCCGGCGCGGTGTTGGGCGAGTCGGGGACGCTGCAGCACTACCGGGTGGCCGTCGAGGAGGGCTCGGACGAGGACGTGCACGCCTTCGGCACGGCGGTGGAGGAGGCGCTGACCGGGCCGGGCAGTTGGGTGGACAGCGGCCGGCTGCGGTTGCAGCGGGTGCCCGGCGACGCCCGGCACGACTTCACCGTCTACCTCGCCACCGCCCGCACGGCCGGCCGGATGTGCCTGGCCGTCGGGGTGGACGTCCGGGTCGGCGGCCGGTGGTACACGTCGTGCCGGGGGCCGGGCAAGGTGATCATCAACCTGGACCGCTGGCGGAGCTCCGTGCCGCACTACGTGTCGGCGAAGGTGCCGTTGTCGGTCTACCGGACGTACGTGGTGAACCACGAGGTGGGGCACCAGTTGGGGCACCGGCACGAGCGCTGCCCGAAGCGGGGCCGGCCGGCGCCGGTGATGATGCAGCAGACGCTGTTCCTCAACGGCTGCGTGGCCAACCCGTGGCCGTACCTGGACGGCCGCCGGTACGCCGGCCCGCCGCTCTGACCGGCCCGCCGCTCTGACCGGTCACCCGCTCTCACCGGCCGCCGCCAATCCGAGTGATTTTCGCGGTATGCGTCGGAACGGCCCTGATACGTCCCGGTTCGCCTGGCACGCTGAGGGCATGAGCCTCTCGTCCCATCCCGGCCCGTCCGGTCCCGCCCGTCCGTCCCCGGACGGCGGCACCCGCGCGCGGCGGCCGGGCCGGCGTACGTTGCTCGGCGGCCTCGCGGCGCTGGTGGCGGTCGGCGCCGGCGCGGCCCTGGTCCTCGGCGGCGGGCCGGCGTCCGGCCCGGCCGGCCCCCACGCGACCCACGTCGCGCGGCAGTCCGGGGCGAGCGGCCCGGCCGGGGCGACCGACCGGGCGGCGTCGCGCGGCTGGCCGAGCAGCGGGGCCGGGCAGTTCGCCGGGGCGGAGGGGGAGTCGCCGGTCCGGGGCGGCGGCGGGCCGCTGCGCCGCTACCGGGTGGCCGTCGAGAACGGCGTCGGGCAGGACGCGGACGCGTTCGCGGCCACGGTCGACGAGGTGCTGGGCGACCCGCGCAGCTGGATCGCCTCCGGCGAGCTGCGGTTGCAGCGGGTGGCCGACCGGGCGGCCGACTTCACGGTCTACCTGGCCACCCCGGCCACCTCCGAGCGGATGTGCGCGCTGGGCGGGCTGACCACCGACGGGTACACCTCCTGCCGGCTGCCCGGCCAGGTGATCATCAATCTGGCCAGGTGGATGGAGGCCGTCCCCGACTACGGCGCCCCGCTGGACGTCTACCGGACCTACGTGGTCAACCACGAGGTGGGCCACGAACTCGGCGAGGTGCACCAGGCCTGCCCCGGGCCCGGGGCGCCCGCGCCGGTGATGCAGCAGCAGACGTACGGGCTGGACGGCTGTGTCGCCAATCCCTGGCCCTACCTCGACGGACGGCGGTACGAGGGCGAGCCGGTCGGCGGGATCTGACGTATTCCCGCTCCCGCATGTCGGTCGACGTGTCTCTGCTCATGGCCGACAGGCCCCCCGACGAGTGACAATGGCGCGGTTCACCGTCCGTCGATCCCGGGGAGTCCCACCGTGTCGCTGCCCCCGCTCGTCGAGCCCGCCGCCGAGCTGACCGTAGACGAGATCCGCCGATACTCGCGCCACCTGATCATCCCCGACGTGGGTGTCGAGGGGCAGAAGCGGCTGAAGAACGCCCGGGTGCTGTGTGTCGGCGCCGGCGGCCTCGGCTCGCCGGCCCTGATGTACCTGGCCGCCGCCGGCGTGGGGGCGCTGGGCATCATCGACTTCGACACCGTCGACGAGTCGAACCTCCAGCGCCAGATCATCCACGGCGTCTCCGACGTCGGCCGGTCCAAGGCGGAGTCCGCCGCCGCGTCGATCCGTGAGATCAACCCGCTGGTCAACGTCGAGATCCACAACACCGCGCTGGACCGCGACAACGTGCGGGAGATCTTCTCCCAGTACGACCTGATCGTCGACGGCACCGACAACTTCGCCACCCGGTACATGGTCAACGACGCGGCGGTGCTGCTCGGCAAGCCGTACGTCTGGGGGTCGATCTACCGGTTCGACGGCCAGGCGTCGGTGTTCTGGGCGGAGCACGGCCCCTGCTACCGCTGCCTCTACCCGGAGCCCCCGCCGCCCGGCATGGTCCCCTCCTGCGCCGAGGGCGGCGTGCTCGGCGTGCTCTGCGCGTCGATCGGTTCGATCCAGGTGAACGAGGCGATCAAGCTGCTCGCCGGCATCGGCGAGCCGCTGGTCGGCCGGCTCATGGTCTACGACGCCCTGGAGATGACGTACCGCAAGATCAAGGTACGTAAGGACCCGAACTGCGCGCTCTGCGGCGAGAACCCGACGGTCACGGACCTGCTGGAGGACTACGAGGACTTCTGCGGCGCCGTCTCCGAGGAGGCCCAGGAGGCGGTGGTCGACGCGACCATCACCGCGCTGGAGCTCAAGGACTGGCAGGACGCCGGCAAGGACATCTTCCTGGTCGACGTCCGCGAGCCCGCCGAGTACGAGATCGTCCGGATCCCGGGCGCCACGCTGATCCCCAAGGGCGAGATCCTCTCCGGCGCCGCGCTGTCGCGGCTGCCGCAGGACCGGCAGATCGTGCTGCACTGCAAGTCCGGGGTCCGCTCCGCCGAGGCGCTCGCCGCCGTCAAGGCGGCCGGCTTCCGGGACGCGGTGCACGTCCAGGGCGGCGTGCTGTCCTGGATCAAGCAGGTCGATCCCTCCCTGCCCGCGTACTGACCCGAAAGGGGCCCCTTCCGGTACGGGAGGGGCCCCTCTTCGCAGCTGTCGGTCGTCCGACCGTCCGAGGTGGGGACGCGTTTGCGCCGGTAGCGTGACCGCCGTGGTCGACTTGGACGCCGCTATCGGCTTCGTGGTGGCGCACGGCGACGCGGTGGACCGCGCCCGGCTCTCCTGGCTGCGCACGGGTGCCGCGCCGCCCCCGGAACTGCTCGACACCGTCGAGGTCGGCCAGCTGCCCGGCGGCGGCTGGCCGGCGGTCTGGGCCGGCGACGTCGCCTCGGTCGACGCCACCTGCTTCCGCCTCGCGGAGCTGGACGACCTGGGCGCCCTCGGCCGCCCGGCCGCCCGCCGGGCGCTGGACTGGCTGGCCGCCCGCCAGCAGCCCGACGGCGGCTGGGAGGAGGACCCGGCCCTCGCCGACGCCGCCCCCGAGTGGGCCCGGCCGGGCGACCCGGAGGCCCGCCTCTACCTGACCGCAAACGCCGGCTTCTGGCTGACCGTCGCCGGCCTGGACGCGCGGGCCGCCGGGCCGCTCGACCACCGGGTCGGCGGCGCGTACGCGGGCGTGGTGCACGCCGCCGCCCAGGCGCTCGCCGGCCAGCTGCACCCGGACGGGAGCTGGCCGTCGTACCTGGCGACGGGCTGGCTGAGCGCGGCGGTGCTGCACCGGCAGGAGATGTTCTACGAGTCGGCCCGGATCCAGGTGGTGCTGGCCGACCGGCTGCCGGGGATCTCCCCCGCCAACGCCGCCTGGCTGGCCGCCACCCTGCGCCGCGTCGGCGTGGACGAGCAGCACTGGACGCTGGTCGCCGCGCGCCGCCGGCTGGCCGAGACCCAGCGCAGCGACGGCGGCTGGGAGAGCGACGAGGGGCCCCAGTTCGACGTGCACACGACCCTCGCCGCCATCCGCGCCTGCCGCTGACCGGGCTGCCCGCCCGCCTTCCTTACCCCCGCAGGTGACCGTCGCCGGTCACCACGTACTTCGTGGAGGTCAGCTCGGGCAGACCCATCGGGCCCCGGGCGTGCAGCTTCTGGGTGGAGATGCCGATCTCCGCGCCGAAGCCGAACTCGCCGCCGTCGGTGAAGCGGGTCGAGGCGTTGACCATGACGGCCGCCGCGTCCACCCGGGCCACGAACTCCCGGGCCGCGCCGGCCGAGTCGGTGACGATGGCCTCGGTGTGGCCGGTGCCGTACCGGCGGATGTGGGTGACCGCCGCGTCGAGCGAGTCGACGACGGCGACCGAGATGTCGGCCGACAGGTACTCGGCGGCGAAGTCCTCCTCGGTGGCCGGCACCACCGCGTCCGAGTACGCCGCCACCCGGGCGTCGCCGTGCACCGTCACCCCGGCCTCGGCGAACGCCGCCAGCACCGGCGGCAGGAAGGCGTCCGCGACTCCCGCGTGCACCAGCAGCGACTCGGCCGTGTTGCAGGTCGACAGGCGCTGCGTCTTGGCGTTCAGGGTGATCGCGACGGCCTTGGTCACCTCGGCGGCGGCGTCGACGTACACGTGGCAGTTGCCCACCCCCGTCTCGATCACCGGCACGGTCGACTCCTCGACCACCGTGCGGATCAGCGACGCCCCGCCGCGCGGGATCAGCACGTCCACCAGGCCCCGGGCCCGCATCAGCTCCTTGACCGAGTCGCGGGAGGAGGCGTCGAGCAGCTGCACCGCGTCCGCCGGCAGGCCGGCCGAGGCGACCGCGTCCCGCAGCACCGCCACCAGCGCGGCGTTGGAGCCGGCAGCCGAGGAGGAGCCGCGCAGCAGCGCCGCGTTGCCGGACTTCAGGCAGATCCCGGCGGCGTCCACGGTCACGTTGGGGCGGGCCTCGTAGATGATGCCGACCACCCCGAACGGCACCCGGACCTGCCGCAGCTCCAGCCCGTTGGGCAGGGTCGAACCGCGGACCACCTCGCCCACCGGGTCGGGCAGCGCGGCCATCTCGCGCAGCGCGTCGGCGATGCCGGCCACCCGGCCCGCGTCGAGGGCGAGCCGGTCCAGCACGGCCGCGCTCAGCCCGGCCTCGCGCCCGGCCGCCAGGTCCGTCGCGTTCGCGGCGAGGATCTCCGGGGTACGCGCCACGAGCGCGTCCGCCATCGCCACCAGTGCGGCGTCCTTCACCGTACGGGTGGCGACGGCCAGTGCCTCCGCCGCGTCCCGCGCCCGGCGCGCCTGCTCCACCACGCTCATCCTGCACTCCTCCTACAGCAGCACCAGGTCGTCGCGGTGGACGACCTCACGTTCGTACGCCGGGCCGAGGGCCGCGGCCAGTTCGCCCGTCGAGCGGCCGAGCAGCCCGGGCAGCTCCACCGCGTCGTAGTTGACCAGTCCCCGGGCGACCGGCGCGCCCCCGGCGTCGACCAGGTCGACGGGGTCGCCCGCGGTGAACGCCCCGTCCACGGCGGTGATGCCGGCCGGCAGCAGGGACTTGCGCCGGCGTACCACCGCCGCGACGGCGCCCTCGTCGAGGTGCAGCCGGCCGCGCGGCGTGGTGGCGTGGGCCAGCCAGAACAGCCGGGCGGCGGGCCGCTGCCGCTCGGCGTGGAACAGGGTCCCGACGCCCTTGCCGGCCAGCGCCCCGGCGGCCAGGGACGCGGCGGTGAGCACCACCGGGATGCCGAAGCCGGTGGCGATCCGGGCCGCCTCGACCTTGGTGACCATGCCGCCGGTGCCGACCCCGGCCCGGCCGGCGCCGCCGATCTCGACCCCGGCCAGGTCGCGTGCGTCGCGGACCTCGGCGATCCGGGTGGACTCCGGCCGGGCCGGGTCGCCGGTCCACAGCGCGTCGACGTCCGACAGGAGCACCAGCAGGTCGGCGTGCACCAGCGCCGCCACCAGGGCGGCGAGCCGGTCGTTGTCGCCGAAGCGGATCTCCTCGGTGGCCACCGTGTCGTTCTCGTTGACGATCGGCACCGCGCGCAGGTCGAGCAGCTTGCGCAGGGTCCGGTACGCGTTGCGGTAGTGCGCCCGCCGGGTCACGTCGTCGACGGTGAGCAGCACCTGCCCGACGGTCAGCCGGTGCCGGGCGAAGCCGGCCGCGTACCGCCCGATCAGCAGGCCCTGGCCGACGCTGGCGGCGGCCTGCTGGGTGGCCAGGTCGCGCGGGCGCCGGGTGAGCCCGAGCGGCGCGAGCCCGGCGGCGATGGCCCCGGAGGACACCAGCACCACCTCGCGGCCGTCGGCGGCGAGTGCGGCCAGCGTGTCGACCAGCGCGTCGACCCGCGCGTCGTCCAGCCCCCCGGCCGCGGTGGTCAGCGAGGACGAGCCGACCTTGACGACGATCCTCCGGGCTGAGGTGACTGCTTCGCGCACCCGCCCATTCTGCGCGCTCGGGTCCGTCGGGCCCCGTGGCGTTCCCATATCGTGGCAGCTCATGACACCTGATGAGTACGTCGAGGCGGTGCTGGAACTCGTCGAGCGCATCCCGCCGGGCCGGGTGATGTCGTACGGGGCGGTCGCCGACGCGCTCGCCGAGCGCTCCGGCCGGGCGTCCGCCCGGCTGGTCGGGTCGATCATGGCCCGGCACGGCGGTGGGGTGCCGTGGCACCGGGTGGTGAACGCGGCGGGCCGGCTGCCGCCCGGGCACGAGGTCGAGGCGCGGGCCCGACTGCGGGCGGAGGGCTGCCCGCTGCGCCCGTCCAGGGTGGACATGTCGGCAGCCTGCTGGTCCCCGAACGAGGGGGTGTGACCCGGCACACAACGTGAGTACGATTCGGCCCCATGGACGGGTCTGGGCGGCTGCCGCGCCGGGTGCACACCGGGTTCGCGCTGGGCTCGCTGGCGACCGGGGCCTTCAACACCGTGCCGGGGCTGCTGCTCCTGCCGTACCTGACCGACACGCTCGGCGTCGCGGCGGGGCTCGGCGCCCTGCTGGTGCTCCTGCCGAAGGCGTGGGACGTACTGATCAACCCCGTCGTCGGCCGGATCTCCGACCGCACGGCGACCTGCCGGCCAGCGTGCACCTCACGGTGACCGCCGCGGTGGCCCCCCGGGTGGCGGAGTTCCGCGCGGACCTGGCCGAGGCGGTGGCGGCGGCCCGGGCAGCCGGCCCGCTCGAACTGCCCGGGGAGCTGGCCGCCCTCGCGGCCGCGCTCACCCCCGATGCGCTCACCCCGGAACTGGTCGCCGGACTCGCCGCCGGCCTGGGCCTGGTCGGCGGGGGCGGGGCGCCGGACCGGATGGCGCCGGTGAACGCCCTGCTGAACGCCGCCCCGCCGGCGGTGCGGGAGCGGCTGCTGGTCGAGTTCGTCGGCCTGCTGCAACGCCCGGCGTACTGAGGACCTGCTGTTACGCCCGGTGTCCTGAGGGCCTGCCGCGCCGGCCGGCGCACCGAAGGGTCGCCCCGGCCGGCACCGGCGGCGGCTGTGGTTGACTGGCGGGGGAGCGGAAGGGGACGGTCGTGCAGCTGCCGGCAGTGCTGGGGGAGCCGATCCGGTTCGTGCTGAACTGGGGCCGCCGCTACTCGCTGTGGGTGTTCAACTTCGGCCTGGCCTGCTGTGCGATCGAGTTCATCGCCACCAGCATGGGCCGGCACGACTTCATGCGGCTCGGCGTGATCCCGTTCGCCCACGGCCCGCGGCAGGCCGACCTGATGGTGGTCTCCGGCACGGTCACCGACAAGATGGCCCCGGCGATCAAGCGGCTCTACGACCAGATGCCCGAGCCGAAGTACGTCATCTCGTTCGGCGCCTGCTCCAACTGCGGCGGCCCGTACTGGGACTCGTACTCGGTGACCAAGGGCGTCGACCAGCTCATCCCCGTCGACGTCTACGTGCCCGGCTGCCCGCCCCGGCCGGAGGCGCTGCTGCACGGCATCCTGCGCCTCCAGGAGAAGATCGCCGCCGAGCGGTCCGGCCTCGGCGGGGTCGCCCGGCCCGACCCGCTCGCCCCGCCGTCCGACACCGGACCGGGCGCCGCTCAGCCGCCGCGCCCGGTGGACTCACTGACCGCCCCCCCGGTCCGCCCCCCAACAACCTGACCCACCCCACCCCACCCCTCGCGATCTTGCACTTTTGGCCCCCGGCGAAGGTGGCAAGACGCGCATATCGATGGCCTGAAGTGCAAGATCGGCGCACGTCAACCTCTGTCGGCTCGGCTCGCCCGCGAGCCGCCCGCTGGCACGCCGGGGCTAGCCTCAACGTCGCTCGGTTAAGGCGTTGTGGCGGCTGTCGAGGGGTGTGTCGCTCAGGCAAACAGAAGCGGAGTTCCGGTATTGAGGTGAGTCACTCCA
>NZ_JBICUP010000013.1:132045-155836 GCF_043198215.1 Micromonospora sp. NPDC048830 | reverse complement strand
CCAGGCCGAAGTTGGTGGACCGGTGCCGGGCGAACTCGTCCAGCTCGACGAAGGAGCCCTCGTCGAGCAGCATCTCGATCCGCTCCCGGGCGGTCCTCTTGCCCCGCGCGTGCTGCTTCTCGACCGCCCGCGCCGACCCGGCGTGCACCGCCTCGTCGACCCGTCGCTCCAGGTCCGCCAGCTTGCCGGCGGTGCTGTGGGTGTTGATCCCGGTCTCCGTAGTCACCCACGGAATATAACGATGGTTCAGGAGCCGCGCGGTTGCGCAGTACGCCTCAGTTCCGCCCCACGTCCGGGTGTCGCGGAAGCCGACGGCGCGGGCCGTACGCTGGCGGGATGGCCGGCTCCCCGTACACCGATCTGGACCGCCCGCCGCTGTCGGCGGCCCGGCTGCGTCGCGCGCTGGTCGCGCCGCACGGGCCGTGGCGGCGGCTGGAGCTGCGCGCCGAGACCGGCTCCACGAACGCCGAGGCGGCCGAGGCGGCCGGCGCGGGCGAGCCGGAGGGCCTGGTGGTGGTCGCCGAGCGGCAGACCGCCGGCCGGGGCCGGCGCGGCCGGGGGTGGCAGTCCCCGGCGCGGGCGGGTATCGCGGCCAGCGTCCTGCTGCGGCCCGGCGAGGCCGTCCCGGAGCGCGGCTGGCCGCCGGCCCCCACCACCGGGTACGGCTGGCTGCCGCTGCTCGCCGGGGTCGCGCTGGTCGAGGCGGTGGCCCGGCTCGCCGAGCTGGACGCCGCCCTGAAGTGGCCGAACGACCTGCTCGTCGACGGCGCGAAGTGCGCCGGCATCCTGGCCGAGGCGGCCCCCGGCCCGTCCCCGGCGCAGGCCCCGGCGATCGTGCTCGGCATCGGCCTCAACGTGACGCTGCGCGCCGACGAGCTGCCCGAGAACCCGACCGGCCTGCCCGCCACCTCGCTGCAACTGGCCGGCGCCGCCACCACCGACCGCGACCCGCTGCTGCGGGCCCTGCTGCGGTCCCTCGCCGACTGGTACGACCGCTGGCGCTCCGCCGGCGGGGACGCGCAGGCGAGCGGCCTGCGGGAGGCGTACCTGGCGGCCTGCGCCACGGTCGGCCGCCCGGTGCGGGTGCTGCTGCCCGGCGGCGACGAGCTGACCGGCACGGCCGTCGGGGTCGACCCCGACGGCCAGCTCCTGGTCGACACCCCCGCCGGCCGGCGCACCCTGGCCGCGGGCGACGTCCTGCACCTGCGGTAGGGGCTCCCCTCACACCCGCTCGGCGTGGCCGTCCCGGGCGGGCCGCCCGCGAACCACCGCACCGGCTGATCCGTCCGGCTGCGCCGACCGGATACGGTCAGCGCGTCCTGTTTCGGCGAGGAGGTTCCCGTGGCGTTCCCCGAAGACGTGCTCACCGAGGACGAGCACGTCGTCCTGCACCTGCACCCCCACTGGAAGGCGGTGCTGCGGCCGATCCTGGTGCTGGTGCTCGCCGTCGCCGCGGTCGTGGCGGCCTGGATCCTGCTGCCGGACGGCGACGCCGCGGCGATCGCGCTGTACGTCGTCGCCGGCCTGGCCCTGCTGCTGGTGCTCTGGCTCGGGCTGTGGCCGTTCGTGGTCTGGCGCAGCACCCACTACCTGTTCACCAACGAGCGGGTGCTGCTCCAGCAGGGGGTGCTCTCCCGGGACCGGCGGGACATCCCGCTCACCCGGATCAACGACCACGCGATGAACCAGCGCTTCGTCGAGCGGCTGCTCGGTTGCGGCACGCTCACCATCGAGTCGGCCGGCGAGCGGGGCCAGGCGTTGCTCCGGGACGTCCCCCGGGTCGACCGGGTGCAGACCAAGCTGTACGAGCTGGTGGAGGCGCACCACGACAAGCACTCGCTCGGCGACGGCGAGATGCGCGAGATCCTGGCCGACATGCGCGAGGGCAAGCCCCTGCGCGACCCCTCAGCCTGACCCCCGCCGGCCCCGTTGCCGGCCCCGCTCACTGGTTGATCAAGAGGTTTGCGTCGTGCCCCGGCACCTGTCCCGACGCAAACCTCTTGGTCAACTCGGGTCGGCGGGGTCCGCGGCGGGGGCGGGGCCTGCCGGGTCTGCGGGGCCTGCCGGGTCCGCGGCGGGGGCGGGGCCTGCCGGGTCTGCGGTGCGGGCGAAGCGGAGGGCGAACCAGCCGCGGAAGCGGGTGTGCAGCACCTCCTGCTCCGGCCGGTCCTCCGGGCTCAGCCGCAACATCGTGCCGGCGAGGATCACCGTGCCGAGACCCGGCCGGGCGGAGGAGGGACGGCTGCCCATCACGTCGAGGCGCACCGACAGCCGGTCGCCGGCCCGGACCGGGGCCAGCCAGCGCAGCTCCTCCAGGCCGGGGGAGGCGTCGGCCGCGGCCCGGGACAGCACGTGGTCCACGTACGCCCGCATGAACAGGCTGACCGTGTAGAAGCCGCTGGCGATCAGCCCGCCGTGGTGGCTCGCGGCGGCCTGCTCGGCGTCGACGTGATACCACTGCGGGTCGAAGCGGCGGGCGAAGGCCACCATCTCGTCGCCGTCGACCCGCACCACGCCCAGGTCGAAGGTGCGGCCCGCGGTCAGGTCCTCGAAGAACAGCTCGGCGGGCGCGCCGGTGCCGGAGCGGACCACGGCGTTGGCGAGCCGGTCCGCGCCGTCACCGGAGTCGCCGGCCGGCTCGGCCCCGCCGCCCACGGCTGCGGTCGCCTCACCCGCCTGCTCGGCCCCGTCGGTGACCGGCGTGACCGCGGCGCTCACCGGCGTCGCCGCCGCGTGCCGGCGTGCAGTTCGTCGGCGAGTTCCGCCGCCAGTTCGCTGTCGAGGGCGGCGCCGAACGCCGACTCGACCGGCAGCGGCCGCTGCCGCGCCGGAGCGGGCCCGTACGCCGGGCTGCCGCCGTCGCGGCGGGCGGTCGACTCCGGCTGCGTCTGCTCCAGTTCGCTGATCGACTCGGCCAGCTCTGCCACCGGGTCCAGTTCGGCCATCGTGTCCCACTCATCGCGCGGGATGCTGTGCCACGTGTCCGCCTCTGGCGCCGCCGGCGCGGGCTGGAAGACGAACGTCCGGTACGACCAGAAGCGGAACAGGGTGGCGAGCAGCACGCCGGCGGTCTTCGCCACGTTCAGCGCCAGCAGGCTGGTCATGCCGAGTCCGTACTTGGCCGCCGCGAGGACGCCGAGCTCGATGAGCAGGCCGGTCGCGTTGAACAGGAAGAACAGGGCATATTCGCGGCGCATGGCCGATTTCGGCCGGTCCCGGTACGTCCAGTGCCGATTCATCAGGTACGACGTGATCGTCGCCACGACGGTGGCGACGACCGTCGCCTTCAACTGGCCGTTCTCGAAGACGGTGAGTGCCAGCGCATTGAACACGGCGTAATTGATGACGGTGTTGATGCCGCCGACGACGCCGAATTTGAGCGCCTCGTGGAGGAACTTCTGCCAGCGCTCAGGCAGCAGACGGACAAGACGCATACCGAACACCTTAGGCGAGTGGACGGGCCGGCTCGTTCCGGCCGGACGAGGTGGGCGGAACGTCACGCGCGGCGGTCCCGCTCGTGCGCCGCCTCCGGAACGGACCGGGTTCCCGCTTCCACGAAGACGAACCGTCGGTACGACCAGAACCGGAACAGCGTGCCCAGGCCGGTGCCGACGAGATAGCTGGCGACGTTGTCGGCGACCGCGGTCTGGAACACCTCCGGCCAGATGGCGCCCAGGCCGTACCGGCTGATCGCGAGGCAGGCCACCGCGATGCCCAGGCCGACGCCGTTGAAGATGAAGAACAGCGCGTACTCGCGGGCCGGGTGGGAGCGCTGGCGGTGCCGCCAGGTCCAGAACCGGTTGCCGAGGAAGGCGAGGGTCGCGGCGACCACGGTGGAGATCGTCTTCGCGGTGATCTGCTCGACCTGCTGGGCGTTGGCGAGGTAGTTGAACAGCGCGAAGTCGACGAGGAACGCGATTCCGCCCACCGTGGCGAACTTGGACAGTTCGCGGACCAGGTGACCGAAGCGGTCGATCAGGGCGCGCACCGGGCCGGTGCGCGTCTGCGGGGACCCTGGCTGGTCTCCGGTCATCGTGGCGGCCACCGGACGAGCGTACCGGTTACGCGTACTTTCGGTCGGTAGCAACGGCGGAGGCACGTTACGCGGCCCGCCGGTCCCGCGTCGGCCGCCGGCCCCGCCCGGGTGGCCCCCCGCACGTCCGTTCGTCGCCGCCCGGCGGCGAACCGGGGCGAGGGTTGACTGAAGGATCTGCGTGAAACTGCTCGTGAAAGCGGGTATTAGCTCGTGATGCCGCAGCGTGGCCCTAGCTTGTGCAGTTCTTCACAACCAGTCCCACTGACTCGCGCCACCACCCGGTTTACGCTGAGGCCAATCCCAAGTTTCCACGAGGCGACGCATCGCGCCGTCAAGACTCGTGCATCCCATAGATCGGTCAGCGTCGACCACAAGGAGATGTGTCATGGTTGCTCCGGCTACCGTTCGGGGTATCGATCAGGCCCCGACGTCCCACCCCAAACTGCTCGCCTGGGTCCGAGAGGTCGCGGAACTGACCACCCCCGACCGCGTGGTCTGGGTGGACGGGTCCGACGAGGAGTGGCGCCGCCTCACCGACGAACTCGTGGCCGCCGGCACGCTGATCCGGCTCAACCCCGAGAAGAAGCCCAACTC
Organism: Micromonospora sp. NPDC048830; assembly: GCF_043198215.1. Lineage (NCBI taxonomy): Bacteria > Bacillati > Actinomycetota > Actinomycetes > Micromonosporales > Micromonosporaceae > Micromonospora > Micromonospora sp. NPDC048830. The sequence continues at coordinate 151,206 of NZ_JBICUP010000013.1, read as the reverse complement.
GTTCTACGCGCGCACCGACCCGGGTGACGTCGCCCGCGTCGAGGAGCGCACCTACATCTGCTCCGTCGACGAGGCGGACGCCGGCCCCACCAACAACTGGATGGCGCCGGACGAGATGAAGCGCACCATGACGGACCTGTATCGCGGCTGCATGCGGGGGCGCACCATGTACGTCATCCCGTTCTGCATGGGCCCCGTCGAGGCCGAGAACCCCATGTTCGGCGTCGAGATCACCGACAGCCCGTACGTGGTCGCCTCGATGCGCATCATGACCCGGATGGGCAGCAGGATCCTGGAGGCGATGGGCGACGACGCGGACTTCGTCCACGCGCTGCACTCCATCGGCGCGCCGCTCGCCCCCGGCCAGCAGGACGTCCCGTGGCCGTGCAACGAGACGAAGTACATCTCGCACTTCCCGGAGACCCGGGAGATCTGGTCCTTCGGCTCCGGCTACGGCGGCAACTCCCTGCTCGGCAAGAAGTGCTACTCGCTGCGCATCGCCAGCGTCATGGGCCGGGACGAGGGCTGGCTCGCCGAGCACATGCTGATCCTGAAGATCACCTCGCCGGAGGGGCGGGTCTACCACATCGCCGGGGCGTTCCCGTCCGCGTGCGGCAAGACCAACCTGGCCATGCTGGAGCCGACCATCCCGGGCTGGAAGGTCGAGACCATCGGCGACGACATCGCCTGGATGCGCTTCGGCCCCGACGGCCGGCTCTACGCGGTGAACCCGGAGTACGGCCTGTTCGGCGTCGCGCCGGGCACGGACTGGAAGACGAACGCCAACGCGATGCGGACGCTGGAGCGGGGTAACTCGATCTTCACCAACGTGGCCCTCACCGACGACGGCGACATCTGGTGGGAGGGCATGGGCGAGCCGCCGGCCCACCTGGTCGACTGGAAGGGCAACGACTGGACGCCGGAGAGCGAGGGCCTCTCCTCGCACGCGAACAGCCGCTTCTGCACCCCGATCACGCAGTGCCCGATCCTCGCCGAGGACTACTACGACCCCAACGGCGTCCCGATCGACGCGATCCTGTTCGGCGGCCGGCGGCGCGACACCGTCCCGCTGGTCACCGAGGCCCGGGACTGGGTGCACGGCGTCTACCTGGGCGCGACCCTCTCCTCGGAGACCACCGCCGCCGCGTCCGGCGCGGTCGGCGTGGTGCGCCGCGACCCGATGGCCATGCTGCCGTTCATCGGCTACCACGGGGGCGACTACTTCCGGCACTGGATCGAGATGGGCAAGGGCGCCGACGGGGACGCCGCCAAGCTGCCCCGGATCTACTACGTCAACTGGTTCCGCAAGGACCCCGAGGGCAGCTTCCTCTGGCCGGGCTTCGGCGAGAACTCGCGCGTGCTCAAGTGGATCGTCGAGCGGATCGAGGGGCGCGCCGAGGCGGTGGAGACCCCGATCGGCATGGTCCCGGCCCAGGACGCGCTGGACGTCGAGGGTCTGGACATGACCCCCGAGGACGTCCGGATCGCCCTGAAGGTCGACCCGGAGGAGTGGCGCAACGAGCTTCCGCTGGTCACCGAGTGGTTCGAGAAGTTCGGCGACAAGCTGCCCGGCGTCCTCTGGGCGGAGCTGGACGCGCTGCGCGCCCGGCTCGACGCGGAGCAGCCCACCCGGTAGGTGTGACGGTTGCCCGTACCGGGCACCATCGGATCCCATGAGGACGGCCGCCGAGACCCAGGTCCGGCGGCCGTCCGCCGTCCGGGCGCTCACCGTCCTGCTCGCCGTCACGGCGGCGGCCACCGTCGTGGTCGAGCTGCTCAACTGGTGGTACGCCCCGGAGCAGGGCTTGGTTCGTCGCCGGCATCGGCGTCAGCTACCTCATGCTGTTCTGCACCGCGTTCCTGATGCGGGGCCGGCGGTGGGCCCGCCGGCTGTTGGTGGCGATCACGCTCGGCGTGCTCGCCGTCGACCTGCCGCTGTGCGGGTGGCTGCTCGGGGTCGACGGCCTGGTCCGCGACGGCGGCCCGTTGCTCGCCGCCGCCGCGCTGGCGTTGTACGGGTTGTGGCGTGCCGGCCGGGCCGAGGGTCCGGTCCCGGCGGGCTGACCCGCCGAGCGGAGCGAGGTGACGGACATGAGTGAGCTTGCGCGCGAATCAGCCGGTTCGGTGACGCCGTGACCGACGAGTTCGACGTGGTGGTGGTCGGGGCCGGGCCGGCGGGCTCGGCCGCCGCGCTGGCCGCCCGCCGGGCCGGTGCCCGCGTGCTGCTGCTGGACCGCGCCGACTTTCCCCGCGACAAGGCGTGCGGGGACGGCATCGCCGCGCACGCGCTGGACGTCCTCGCCGGGCTCGGCGTGACCGGCGCGGTGGCCGGCTACCCGCCGCTGCCGAGGCTGCGGCTGGTCGGCCCGGGCGGCGGCGCGGTGGCCCGGGCGCTGCCGCGGCCCGCGTACACGGTGCCGCGGGAGGTGTTCGACGCCCGGCTGGTGGCGGCGGCGGTGGCGGCCGGCGCGGAGCTGCGCCGGCACACCGTACGCCGGGTCGAGGCGCGCGACGCCCTGGTGGTGCTCGACGGCGTCGTCGCCGGCCGGGCGGTCGTCGGCGCGGACGGGGCGGGTTCGGTGGTCCGCCGGGCGCTCGGCCACCCGGCGAACCCGGACCGGCACCTGGCGCTGGCCATCCGCGGGTACGCCCCGGCCCGGCCCGGGCCGCCCGAGCAGCTCATCGTCACGTCCGGGGCGCGCTGGCCGGCGTACGCCTGGTCGTTCCCGGTCGGCGACGGCCGGGCGAACGTCGGGTACGGGGAGGTGCTGCGCGGCGAGCCGCTGACCCGGGCGCACCTGCTGGACCGGCTGGCCGCGCTGCTGCCCGGCACCGATCCGGCGACCGTGACCGCGCTGCGCGCCCACCACCTGCCGCTGTCGACCCACCGCCCGCCGCCCGGCCAAGGGCGGCTGGTGCTCGCCGGGGACGCGCTGTCGCTGGTCAATCCGTTCACCGGGGAGGGGATCTTCTACGCCCTGCTCTCGGGCGCGCTGGCCGGCGCCGCCGCGGCCGGGGTCCCCGGGCACGCCGCCCGGGCGTACGCCGACGCGCTGCGCCGGCGTCTCGGCGCCCACCTGCGGCACAGCTCGCTGGCGGCCTGGCTGGCCCGCCGGCGGTGGGTGGTGGACGCGGCGGTCCGGGCGGCCCGCCGCGACGACCGGGTCTTCGGCACGGTCGTCGAGCTGGGCCTCGGCGACGGGCGGCTGGACGCGCGCACCCTGGCGATGATCGGCCTCGGTCTCGCGTCCCGGGATCTGCCACCGCGGGGCTGATCCGCCCGGCGGGTCGCTACCCTGCAAGGTGATGACTCTGCGGAACCTCCTCTACTCCGTGTACGAGCGGCGGCTGACGGCCAAGCTCGCGGGCAAGCCGGTGCCCCGGCACGTGGGCGTGATGTGCGACGGGAACCGCCGCTGGGCCCGGGAGATGGGCTACGTCGACCCGAACGACGGGCACCGGATGGGCGCGGAGCGGATCAAGGAGCTGCTGCGCTGGTGCGACGCCGCCGGCGTGGGGCACGTCACGCTCTGGCTGCTCTCCACCGACAACCTGTCCCGCCCGGCGGAGGAGCTGAACCCGCTGCTGCAGATCATCGAGGACCTGACGACCGAGCTGGCCGAGGAGGGCAACCCCTGGCGGCTGCGGATGGTCGGCGCGCTCGACGTCCTGCCCGCGCACCACGCGACCGCGCTGAAGGCCGCCGAGGAGCGCACCCGGGAGCGCGCCGGCGGCGCCCAGGTCAACATCGCCGTCGGGTACGGCGGGCGGCGCGAGATCGCGGACGCGGTCCGCTCCCTGCTGCTGGAGCACGCGGCGGGCGGCGGCAGCATCGAGGAGCTGGCCGAGACGCTGGACGTCGACCACATCGCCGAACACCTCTACACGCGGGGCCTGCCCGACCCCGATCTGATCATCCGCACCAGCGGAGAGCAGCGACTCTCCGGCTTCATGCTGTGGCAGTCGGCCCACTCGGAGTTCTACTTCTGCGAGCTGAACTGGCCCGACTTCCGCCGCGTCGACTTCCTTCGCGCCCTGCGCTCGTACGCCAACCGCCAGCGCCGCTTCGGCGTCTGATCCCCATCCGTCTCCCCGGTCGCGGCAGCCCGGCGGTGTCGGTCGCCCCGGGCGGCGCCGGCCGCTCAGCGGAGGCGGGGAACCGCCGCGGTGAGGAAGTCGCCGAGGGCGGCCGGGGAGTCGATGGTCAGGTCGGCCGCCTCGGCGACCTCGTGCCCGGTCTCCGGGTTGGCGACGGCCACGCAGACCCCGAGGAACTCCGGGTCGGCGGCGGCCCGGGCGCGCAGCGCCGAGAACGCCTTGATGTCGGACACGTCGTCGCCGAAGTACCAGGCGCCGCCGGCGTCCCGGACCACCTCGCCGATCACCATGCCCTTGTCCCGGTCGACCGGGGGCTTGAGCTCCAGCACCATCCGCCCGGCCTGCACCCGCAGGCCGAGCCGGTCGGCCTGGCGCCGGCCCCACTCCTGCACCGCCTGGCCGAGCTGCGGGGCCGTCCGCCAGTGCAGCGCCACGGAGAGCCGCTTGTACTCCACCAGGGCCCCGTCGGGCAGCTCGGCGTGGGCGAGATCGGCCAACTCCCGCATGGTCGGCACCCAGGGCAGCGCGGCCGGCTCGGTGACGGTCTCGCCGCCGGAGTGGCTGTGTTCCAGGCCGTACAGGCCGTAGAGGTCGACGCCGTCGAGCCCGCCGAGGTGGTCGCGGAGGAACTCCACCGGCCGGGCGGAGACGATCGCGATCCGGCGGACCAGCGGGGCGAGGGCCTCGATCGCGGCCAGCACCTTCGGGGCCGGTCGCACCGTGGTCGGGTCGTCGCCGACCGGCGCGAGGGTGCCGTCGAAGTCGAAGAAGAGCACCGTCTGCGCCGCCCGCCCGGCGGTCCTGCGCCAGGCCTGGTCGGCGTCCAACGGGTTCGTCGGCTGGTGGTTGCCCGGATTCGACGGCGGCACGCGCGTCAGCGTACCCCGGGGCGGGCGGCTCATTCGTGGTCGAGAAGGCGGCCCCGACCCGGTCAGCGGTCAGCGTTCGGCGGCTCCCCGACCCCGGCGCCCGAGCGGCACCACCTCGGCGTCCTGGCCGTGGCTGAGCAGGTAGCCCTCCACGAAGCCGGTGTTCCGGTCGCCGGTCCGGGTCTCGATCTCGTTCAGCCGGTCCACCAGGAACTCCCTGAGCTCGCTGATCCGGTCGTCGAGCCGGCCGTGCAGCTCGGCGACGACGGCCAGGACCACCGCCGTGCCGGCGACGGTGAGCGCGAGCAGGTTGGCGACCAGGGGAAGCTCCCTGCCGCCGAGCGCGCCGCTCACCACGTTGCCGGTCACGGCCGAGGTCAGCGACACCACGGCGACCACGACTGCCCACCACTTCAGGGTCATGGACAGACCCCTCCTTCTGTCCCGCAGGGCTGGGTTCGGCCTTGTCCCGTCCCCCCACCGACGACGAGCCCAAGCAGTACGAATAGGGACGCTAGCGTGCCCGTTCCGGCCCCGGAGCGAAACGAATGAGCCTGACCAGGCGTTCTTTCGCCATCTGAGGAACTACCCGGCCCGTCTACCTCTTTTTCGGACATCCGCCGGGAGGGCGGGGCGATACGCGAGGTAACGGATCGTTTCCCGGATGTGGAACTTCTCCGCGTCCGACACGTTCGGGTCGACCAGCCGGCGCAGCAGCGCCTCGACGTCCGGGTCCATGGGGGGTGGGGCGGTGGCGGCGCGGGTGGCGGCGGTGCGGTCCCAGCCGAGTGCCGCGAACGCGACGGCGGGGTTGAGGCCGAGCCCCTCGCAGAACGCGACGACGCGTTCGGCCTCGGGGTCGCTCACCCAGTCGCCCCGTACCCAGCGGTTGATGGTCTGGCGGGACACGCCCGTGCGCCGGGAGACCTCGGTGCCGCTCCAGGCGCGCATGGCGCGCGCGTCGTCGAGGGCCCGGCGGACGAACGCGGCGAACGCGGTCTTGCGGGTGGGAGCGCTCTCGGTCATGCCGTGACCGTACGGCCAAGCGTGCCCGGCGGGGAGGGCGCGCGCGGTTCTGTCACGCAAACGAGACGATTGTTCGCGTTCGTGTGGGGCTGGTCCGATGCTGTTGTCGAGGGGTGCCACCTGGGCAGGATAGATGTCCACGAGTGCCGGGGTAATCAGACGAAAAGCTGATACTGTCACGCTCATGGGACAACTTAACGTGTGTCACGTGCATGAGACGACTGCTGTTCACATGCGTCCCTTGCCCGGTACGAGGGGGGTGCGGTGACGGAACTCGCCACCCGCGCCCAGGCGTTCGGCCTGATCGCGGACGGGGTGGCCGCCGGGCTCAGCGCGCCGTGGCGCCTCTACCTCGCCCGGGGGTGCCGCTACCTGTCCCTGAACGTGGGCGACCGGGCCGAGTGGAACGCCTGGCGTACCCACCTCGGCTGCCCGGAGCTGAGCGTCCGGGTCTACGACGCCGGCGGCGAGATCCGCCGGTCCTCGGTGGCGGAGGTGGTGCTCGACGGTTGCCGGATCAGCGTCGAGCTGATCGAGGAGATCCGCACGGACGACCTGGAGCGGCTGCTCGTGGCCGGTCCGAACCCCGCCGAGCCGGAGGAGCGGTGAGCGCCCGGCGGGGCGCGGCCCCGGCGCCCGCCCGCCCGTACCGGCCCGCCGGCGGCGCGGCCCGCCGGTGGCCCACGTGCCCGGGAGCCGCCGGATGAGTCCGTTCCTCGCGGTCTTCCTCGTCCTCGTCCTGGGCTCGACCAGTTACGCCGCCGGGCGGCTGCACGGGCAGCTCAGTTACCGGATCGGCTACCGGTTCGGGTACCGGCAGGGCTACTTCGACGGCGACCGCGGCGCCTGGCACCGGCGCCGCCGGGAGGCGCAGGCGGCGATCGCCTCCGCCCTGGCCGGCCCGCCGGTGACCGCCGCCCGGCGCGGCCCGGCCGCGCGGCAGGGCACCACGTACACGGGCTCCGCGTTCGCCGCCCCGGCCGGCGGGGGCGCCGTCGCGGTGACCGCCACCGCCGCCACTGCCACCGCCGGGGCCGGCGGGCGGCAACCCACCGGGGCTCTCGTCCGCTGGCAGGGCTGACGGCCCGCGGCACGAGCACGGTGCGCAGTCCGCGGCGGACGCGCACCGTCGGGACCGCGTCAGACCGGTGACGCCGGTCCCACCGGCCGGGATGCGCGCAGGGGGCATGCATCCCGGCCGGCTCCGCCGTGCCTGTTCACGCCGCCGTCACCGGAGATCCACCTGTCAACCTCTGGTCGCGACGTTCGGGTGCCGCTAGCGTCTAGGCATGGCGCGGGGCTCCCCCGGGCCAGCCGGCCAGCCCGGATCTGCGTCCTCGCGCACGGGGCCCGCATCCGACCCCGTGTCCCCGGGCACCGGAGGAGGCGGAACGCGGATGGCGGATGCCCATCCGCCGGAGCAGGCCTGTGACGACTCGCCGTACCCCCGCCGGTGCCGACCAGAGCCCGGCCGCGACTGCCACGACCCGCCGAGCCACCCGGAGCCGCCGCGCGGCCGCGCCGGTCGAGCCCGAGGAGCCCCGACCATCCGGCCAGGCGTTCGTCCTGGACACCTCGGTCCTGCTCTCGGATCCCGCGGCCTTCCACCGGTTCGCCGAGCACGAGGTGGTCCTGCCCCTCGTGGTCATCTCCGAACTGGAGGGCAAGCGGCACCATCCGGAGCTGGGCTGGTTCGCCCGACAGTCGCTGCGCATGCTCGACGAGCTGCGGGTGCGCCACGGCCGGCTGGACCGGCCGGTGCCCGCCAACGACTCGGGGGGCACCCTGCGGGTGGAGCTGAACCACACCGACGACGGGGTGCTGCCGCCCGGCTTTCGCACCGAGTCCAACGACGCCCGGATCCTCTCGGTCGCGCTGAACCTCGCCGCCGAGGGGCGGGAGGTGACACTGGTCAGCAAGGACATGCCGCTGCGGGTCAAGGCCGCCTCGGTGGGGCTGCGCGCCGACGAGTACCGGCACGGGCAGGCCAGCGACCCGACCTGGACCGGCATGGCAGAGCTGGACCTGGGCGAGGACGACATCAGCCGGCTGTACGCCGGGGAGACGCTCGACCTGGACGCCGCCGCCGGGCTGCCCTGCCACACCGGGCTGGTGCTGCACTCCGGGCGGGGCTCCGCGCTCGGCCGCGTGCTGCCCGACAAGACGGTCCGGCTGGTACGGGGCGACCGGGAGGCGTTCGGCGTGCACGGGCGCTCGGCCGAGCAACGGGTGGCGCTCGACCTGTTGCTCGACGAGTCGGTCGGGATCGTCTCGCTGGGCGGCAGGGCCGGCACCGGCAAGTCCGCGCTGGCGCTCTGCGCCGGTCTGGAGGCGGTGATGGAGCGCCGCCGGCACAAGAAGGTGGTCGTGTTTCGTCCCCTGTACGCCGTGGGCGGCCAGGAGCTGGGCTACCTGCCCGGGTCCGAGTCGGAGAAGATGTCGCCCTGGGCGCAGGCGGTCTTCGACACCCTCGGCGCGGTGGTGCACGAGAACGTGCTGGAGGAGGTCATCTCCCGGGGCATCCTGGAGGTGCTTCCGCTCACCCACATCCGGGGGCGCAGCCTGCACGACGCCTTCGTGATCGTCGACGAGGCGCAGTCGCTGGAGCGCGGGGTGCTGCTCACCGTGCTGTCCCGGATCGGTCAGGGGTCCCGGGTGGTGCTCACCCACGACGTGGCCCAGCGGGACAACCTGCGGGTCGGGCGACACGACGGGGTGACCGCGGTGATCGAGGCGCTCAAGGGTCATCCGCTGTTCGCGCACGTCACGCTGACCCGGTCCGAACGGTCGCCGATCGCGGCCATGGTGACGGATCTCCTGGAGGACATTCCGCTCTGACCCACGACTGACCGTCCGTTACACCCGCCTTCGTCCCGGTCTCCCGTGTGGCGCAGATCACAATTGGGGCTGATGGTTTCCCATCCGCCCCACCGTGCGCGATGGTTCCAACGAGCGCCCACGCATCGGAGGGATCGTCTGTCGTCGTCCGTCACAGGGCGACCGGGACCGGCGGGAACGAGTGCGTCGGCTGCGACCGGCAGGGTCGGGGCGCTCACGGCGCGGGCCGGGCCCCCTCCTCGGGTCGTGGTCGCGCCGTGTCCTTGCCCCCGACGAAGGGACACTTCGTGAGTCGGCCGTGGAGCCGTTTCGGCGCCCGCACCGCCGCCGTCGCACTGCTCTCCGTGGGCGTTGCCGGCGGCTTCTATCTCGGCGAAGACCGCCAGACCCAGCAGCAGGGCCTGACCGCGCAGGCGGGCCTCCAGGTGGACCAGGCGGAGTACGACTACCAGCAGGAGCGCCAGGCCGAGTACCGGGTCACCTCGGCGAAGCAGCGAGCCGCCGAGTACCAGGCCAAGCTGCGCGCCGCCGAGGCGGCGAAGGAGGCCGCGGAGCGGGCCCGGGAGGCCGAGGCCGCGGCGGCTTCCCGGAAGAAGGAGCGCGAGGCGAGGGAGGCCGCGGCCAAGGCGGCCAAGCCGTACGACGGGCCGATCCCCGCCTCGTGCAACGAGTACAGCGGCAACCGGAGGATCGGCTGCGCGCTGATGATCGACGCCGGCTTCGGCATCGACCAGTTCCCCTGCCTCGACAAGCTGTGGACCAAGGAGAGCGGCTGGAACCACAAGGCCCGCAACCCCTCCTCCGGCGCGTACGGCATTCCCCAGGCGCTGCCGGGCAGCAAGATGGGCTCGGTCGCCGACGACTGGGAGACCAACCCGGCCACCCAGATCAAGTGGGGCCTCGGCTACATCGAGGGCCGGTACAACACGCCCTGCGGGGCGTGGCAGCACTCGCAGAGCACCGGCTGGTACTGATCACGGGACGTCGTCGACGGCGGGGTGCGTCCGCGCACCCCGCCGTCGGCGTACCCGGGCTGCCGCCGGCCACCGCTGGCGGCTGGTGCGGATTGCTGATAGCTGTTGGAGGGTGAACCTGCCCGACGACCCGCCCGGCGACCCGCGCCGCTTCGGCACCTGGGCCTTCTACGCGGCGATCGGCCGGGCGTTCGTCGCCATGTGCGCCGTCGTGCCGGTGCTGTTCCTGGTCGAGGCCGTCGACGTCGGCCTCGGCTACGACCTCGACCTGGCCGGGGGCATCATCCCGCGCCGGATCGAGGGCCTGGACGGGGTCTTCCTGTCGCCGCTGCTGCACGCCGACTTCACCCACCTCTACAGCAACAGCGTGCCGCTGATCCTGCTCGGCACGTTCGTGCTCGCGGCCGGCTTCCGGCGGTTCGTCTGGTCCACCCTGATGATCGTGCTGGTGAGCGGCCTGGGCGTGTGGTTCACCGGCTCGCCGGACTCGGTGGTGATCGGGGCGAGCGGGGTCATCTTCGGTTACCTGGGCGTCCTGCTCACCCGGGGCCTGGTCGAGCGCAGCTGGTGGAACTTCGCGGTGGTGCTGCTGGTCGGCCTGCTCTACGGCTGGCAACTGTTCGGCATCCTCCCCACCGACGAGCGGATCTCCTGGCAGGGGCACCTGTTCGGGCTCGTCGGCGGGGTGGCCGCCGCGATCATCTTCCGGCGCCGCCGCTTCGACCCGGGGGAGAGGAAGGGCCCGGTGCTGACGCCTCCGGTATAGCGGGCTCCCCTTCCACCGACGGCCGTGGTGCGACGCGGCGTGACGCCCCGTGGGACGTGCTTGCCCAGGCCAAGCGGGGGGCCTACCGTCGGCACCAGGACGTTTGCCCGTGAGCGGAGAGCGACGGTACGTCATGCGCGAGGTTGATGTCGCAGTGATCGGCGCCGGTCCGGCCGGGCTCTTCGCCGCGTACTACGCCGGGTTCCGAGGGCTCTCCGTCGCGGTGGTCGACGCGTTGCCCGAGGCGGGCGGCCAGATCACGGCGATGTACCCGGAGAAGCTCATCCTCGACGTCGCCGGATTCCCGGCGGTCAAGGGCCGCGACCTGGTGGCCAACCTCGTCGCCCAGGCCGCCCCGTTCCACCCCGAGTACCTGCTCGGCACCCGCGCCGAGAAGCTGTCGCATGCCGACGGTCGGCCGGTGCTCGGTCTCGCCGGCGGTGAGCAGCTCGCGTGCGGGGCGGTCGTCGTCACCGGCGGGCTGGGCAGCTTCACCCCGCGTCCGCTGCCGGTGGCCGACAGTTTCACCGGCAACGGGATCGTCTACTTCGTGCCGGAACCAGCCGCGCTCGCTGACCGGGACGTGCTGATCGTGGGCGGCGGGGACTCCGCGTTCGACTGGGCGCTGGCGTTGCAGCCGCTGGCCCGGTCGGTCACCCTCGTGCACCGGCGGGAGAAGTTCCGGGCGCACGCCGCCACCGTCGCCCGGGTGCTGGGCCTGCCCGTACGCGTCGTCGTCAACGCCGAGGTCACCCGGCTGCACGGGGACGGCGCCGTCACCGGTGCCGAAATCACCGTCCGGGGCGGCGCGACGGAGTTGCTGCCCGTGGACACCGTGGTGGCCGCGCTCGGCTTCACCGCCGACCTCGGCCCGCTCGCCGAGTGGGGCCTGCGGCTGGACCGCCGGCACATCGTGGTGGACAGCGCGATGGCGACGAACCTGCCCCGGGTCTTCGCGGCGGGGGACATCACCGAGTACCCGGGCAAGGTCCGGCTGATCGCCACGGGCTTCGGCGAGGCCGCCACGGCGGTCAACAACGCGGCCGTGGCCATCGACCCGAGCGCCCACCTCTTCCCCGGCCACTCCTCGGACGCCGGCTGACGCTCCCGCCCGGGTCAGTCGCGGGGCAGGCCGATCAGGTCGGCCATCAGCGCGGTCTGGTGGTCGAAGTAGGCGCCCCGGTGCGGCAGCGCGCGGTTGATCCGGCCGAACAGCTCGAAGCTGATCAGCCCGAAGAGCTGGGTCCAGCCCGCCATGCCCCGGGCGAGCAGCGCCTCGGGCACTCCCGGGAAGTACGCGTCGGCGATCTCCGCCAGGTCCGCGCGCAGTTCCCCGGATAGTCCGTCGGCCGGGGGAGGGCTCAACCGGCCGGCGGCCAGGCCGTCGCGCAGGATGCCGACCAGAGTGATCGGGGGCCGCTGGGCCGGTCCGATCGTGTCGTCCGGGGCCGCGTACCCGGGGACGGGGCTGCCGTAGAGCAGCGCGTACTCGGCGGGGTGGGTTAGCGCCCAGTCCCGGGCCGCCCGGCACGCGGCGTGCCAGCGCCCGCGCAGGTCCAGCCGGTCGGGGCCCGCGTCGGCCGCCTCCACGGCCGCCCCGAGCGCGTCGTACGCCTCGATGATCAGCGCGGTGAGCAGGTCGTCCCGGCTGGGGAAGTAGCGGTAGACCGCCGACGAGACCATCCCCATGTCCCGGGCGACCGCCCGGAGGCTGAGGTTCGCGCCGTCGGTGGCGAGGTGCCGGCGGGCGACGGCCTTGATCTCGTCGATCATCTCGGCGCGGACCCGGGCGCGGATGGAGGAGGCGGGCATGTCCCCACTCTGCCATGCCTGAGAGCGCTAGACAAAACAGAGAGCACTGCTCTTGACGAAGTGGTCGGGGTGGCGTCATGCTGGGCGGGCCAGAGCGAGAGCGGTGCTCTCAATCCGTACCCCTGCTTCGAAGGGTGACCTGTGATGTCGCTGCATGTGATCGTCGGCGCCGGACCTGTCGGCACCGCCACCGCCCGCCGCCTCGCGGCCGCCGGCGAGCGCGTCCGGCTGATCAGCCGGCGCGGGGCGGGCCCCGGACAGCACGGGTCGGCCGGCCCGGCGCCGGTCGGCAGCTCGGGAGAGGGCCCGGCCGTGGAGCGGGTCGCCGCCGACGCCGCGGACGTCGACCGGCTCGCCGCCCTCACCGAGGGGGCGGTCGCCCTGTACAACTGCGCCAACCCGGCGTACCACCGCTGGCCGACGGACTGGCCGCCGCTGGCGGGCGCGCTGCTCGCCGCCGCCGAGCGCACCGGCGCGGTGCTCGCCACGGTGGGCAACCTCTACGGGTACGGGCCGGTCGACGGGCCGATGACCGAGGCCACCCCGCCGGCGGCCACCGGCACCAAGGGACGGGTACGGAACCAGATGTGGGCGGACGCGCTGGCCGCACACCGGGCCGGCCGGGTGCGGGCGACCGAGGTGCGGGGCTCCGACTACCTGGGCGCGGGTGCCACGGCGCTGCCCATGATGGTCCTGTCCGGCGTGCTCGCCGGTCGCCGCGTGGTCCTGCCCGTCGACTACGACGCCCCGCACACCTGGACGTACGTCGACGACGTCGCCCGTACGCTCGTCGCGGCCGCCGCCGCCGAGCGCGCCTGGGGCCGGGCCTGGCACGTGCCCAGCGCGCCCGCCGTCACCGTGCGGGAACTGGCGACCCGGGCCGCCGCCCTGGCCGGCGCGCCGGCGCCGAGGCTCACCCGGCTGCCGTACCCGGCGCTCTGGCTGGCCGGGCTGGTCAACCCGATGGCGCGGGAGCTGCGCGAGACCGCGTACCAGTTCGACCGTCCGTACCTGCTGGACTCCTCGGCCGCCACCGCCGTCCTCGGCGTCGAGCCGACCCCGCTCGACCGGTCGCTCGCGGACACGGTCGCCGCCCTGCGCGCGGTGTGAGGAGGGGCACCTCGTCGACGCGTTCGGTACGGGAAGGGCCCCTTCCTAACGCGCGGATCCCCGCACCGGGGCGAGCGCGGCGACCAGCACCGCGACCAGGGTGAGCACGGCACCCAGCAGCGTCGCCGGCCCCGGGTGCGAGGCGGCGGTCGGCAACAGCACGTCGAGCAGTACGGCGCCGACGACCTGCCCGGCGATCGTCGCCAGGCCGAGCAGCAGCACCCCGGTGAACCGCACGATCGCCGCGGCGATCGCGATGAACACGATGCCGATCGGGCCGCCCAGGTAGAGCCACGGCTCGCCGGGAAGGGCGCCGCCGGGGCGGGCCCGTACCGCGACGTCCACCGCGAACGCGACGAGCAGGGCCACGGTGCCGACGGCGAAGTTGACGCCCGTGGCGGTCAGGGCGCTGCCGACGGCGACCCGTACCCGGCCGTTCACCGCCTGCTGCCACGCGATGCCCACCCCGGCCAGCAGCGGCAGCAGGGCCAGGCCCAGGGTCCGCGGGTCGCCGAGGCGGTCGCCGACCGCCAGCAGCACGGCGAGTACGGTCAGCGCCGCGCCGGCGAGCCGGGCCGCGGTCACCGGCTGCCGGCCGGTGGGACCGACACCCCACCGGTCCATGGCGAGGCTGCTGCCGGACTGGCCGGCGACCACCGCCACCGTGAAGACCGCCACGCCGAGAGAGCCGATCGTCAGCCCCTGGGCGGCGACCACGAACGCGCCGCAGACGCCGCCGAGGCACTGCCACGGCCGCAGCGACCCGTCGGCCAGCGCCGCGCGCAGCGCCGCCAGGCTCCGCCGCCCGGCGGGAGTGGCGGGGACCAGCACCAGCAGCGCCAGCAGCCCGAGGCCGAACGAGACCACCGCGGCGGCGATCCCGTCGTCCAGGCGTACGCCCAACTCGCCGTTGATCCGCGACTGCCCGGCCACCGCGACCCCGGAGGCGGTGGCCAGCGCCACGCCGGCGGCCCGGCGGCCGGTCGACAGGGTGGGCGGTGCGACGGCCCCGGCGGTGCCCGCTCCCGCCCGGTTGACCGCCGCCCGACGCGCTCCTGCCCGGCTCGCTCCTGCCCGGCTCACTCCTGCCCGGCTCGCTCCTGCCCGGCTCACTCCTGCTCGGCCAGCGGGCGGCCGTCGAAGTCGACGGCCGAGTACAGGGCCAGCTTCTCCAGCCGGTGGTACGAGTCGATCACCCGGATCGTGCCGCTCTTCGAGCGCATCACGATCGACTGCGTGTACGCCCCGCCGGCCCGGTAGCGCACGCCGCGCAGCAGGTCGCCGGAGGTGATGCCGGTCGCCACGAAGAAGCAGTTGTCGCCGGCGACGAGGTCGTCGGTGGTCAGCACCCGGTCGAGGTCGTGCCCCGCGGCCAGCGCCTTCTCCCGCTCCTCCGCGTCGCGCGGCCAGAGCTTGGCCTGCATCATGCCGCCCATGCACTTGAGGGCGCAGGCCGACGTGATCCCCTCGGGGGTGCCGCCGATGCCCATCAGCACGTCGACGTCCGACTCGCCGCGGGCCGCGGCGATGGCGCCGGCGATGTCACCGTCGGAGATGAAGCGGATGCCCGCTCCCGCACGGCGAATCTCCCGTACCAGCTCGTCGTGGCGGGGCCGGTCCAGCACGCAGACGGTGATCTCGGACACGTCGGTGCCCTTGACCTTGGCCATCCGGCGCAGGTTCTCCGCCACCCCGGCGTTGATGTCGACCACGTCGGCGTACAGCGGGCCGACGGCCAGCTTCTCCATGTAGAAGACGGCGCTCGGGTCGAACATCGCCCCCCGCTCGGCCACCGCGAGGACGGCCAGGGCGTTCGGCATGCCCTTGCTCATCAGCGTGGTGCCGTCGATCGGGTCGACCGCCACGTCCACCTCGGGACCGGTGCCGTCGCCGACCTCCTCGCCGTTGAAGAGCATCGGCGCGTTGTCCTTCTCGCCCTCGCCGATCACCACGACGCCCCGCATCGGGATCGAGTTGATCAACTTGCGCATGGCGTCGACGGCGGCCCCGTCGCCGCCCTCCTTGTCGCCGCGGCCGACCCACCGGCCGGCGGCCATCGCCGCGGCCTCGGTCACCCGGACCAGGTCGAGGGCGAGGTTCCGGTCGAGATCCTGCGGGGTCCGCGTCCTGGTGTTCGTCATGACGGCTTCCTCCTCGCGACGTTGCGGGGTGGACCGGCAGCATGCGGCCCGCACCGCTACCGGCTTTTGTCGCTGATCCTCACACGATCGCCAACCTATCGCCGGGGCGGGGCGGCGGTGGCCAGGTTCCGGGCACCGGCGCGGCTGGAAGAATGGGGAGGTGGAACGCGTACAGCCAGTCGACCGTACCCCCGCCCAGCCGGCCCCGCAGGGCGCGGGAGCCGGCGAGCCGACCCCGCCGCCGGGTGCGGGAGCCGGCGAGCCCACCACCATCGGGTCGGCGTCCGCCGCCGGGGTGTCGCCCGAGCCGGACGCCGTGGAACCGGATCCCGCCGGCGCGGCCCCCGCCGACCCGGCGTCGGCCGCCGGGGAGTCGCCGGCGCCGCCGGCCGGCCGGGACAAGGTCCGGTCCGAGCGGTCGCCGAAGGACATGGCGATCTCGATGCTGGTGCTGCTGATCCCGATCGCCCTGCTGCTCGCCTTCTACCGGGGCCTCCTCGGCGGCGACCAGCCGGCCACCGTCGACCCGGCGTCGGCGCTGGACCAGGCCCGCGCCGCCCAGGCGTTCCCGGTCGCCCAGCCGGCCGGGCTCGGCTCCGACTGGAGGACGGTCAGCGCCAGCTACCGCAGCGCCGAGGGCGGCTCGAACCTGCGGATCGGCTACCTCACCCCGGAGGGCGGGGCCGCCCAGGTGGTGCAGAGCGACGTGCCGCCGGAGCGGCTGCTGCCCGCCGAGCTGACCGCCGAGGCGCAGCCGCAGGGGCCGACCGAGGTCGGCGGGCGGAGCTGGCAGCGGTACACGGCCCGGGGCAACGAGCAGGCGCTCGTCCTGCTCGAACCCGACCGCACCGTGATCGTGGTCGGCGACGCGCGGGAGAACGAGCTGCGCCAGCTCGCCGCCTCGCTCCGTTAGGCCGCCTCACCCGGGCCGATCGCTGTCGGTGTCCCCCGTTAGGCTGCCCGGGCTCAGCCCGGCCTGTGATGGGCCGGGTAGTCACTGCGGAAAGAGAACCACGTGAACATTCGACGGTGGAGCGTCGGCCTCCTCGCCGCCGCCCTGTTCGTCCCCGGCCTGGCCGCCTGCGCGTCGGGGGACGCCGAGCCGGCCTCCGACAGCAGGAGCGCCGCCCCGGCCGTTCCCGCCGATCCCAAGGAGGCGCTGCTCGCCTCGACCAAGGAGATCAGCAAGGGTAACTTCGCGTTCACCATCGGCGGCGGCGAGCTGACCGGCAGCGGCAAGGTCCACGCGCCGTCCAAGAGCGCCGAGATGAAGATGGCCGCCGACGGCGGCTCCGACGGCATCTCGATGGACATGCATCTCGTCTTCATCGACACCGAGAGCTGGGTGAAGCTGGAGTTCACCGGCCCGATGGCCGACGCGGTCCCCGGCGCGAAGGCGATGAAGGGCAAGTACCAGCACGTCGACCGCACCAAGGCCCAGGACATCGAGGACCTGAAGTTCGACCTCGCCGACGTCGACCCGGCCGGCAGCGAGGCGCTGATGAAGGCGGTCACCGACGTCCGCAAGACCGGCGAGGGCGCGTACGCCGGCACCCTCGACGCGACGAAGACCACCGGCTCGGACCTGCTGGACGCCGACACGATCAAGGGCCTGGCCGACAAGGCCGGCGCGGTGCCGTTCACCGCGAAGCTCGACGCGCAGGGCCGGCTGGTCGAGTTCGCCGTGCAGGTGCCCGCCTCCGGCGACAGCAAGGCGCAGGACCTGAGCGTCACGTACGCCGACTACGGCGCCGTCACCGCCGTGCAGCAGCCGCCGGCCGACCAGGTGGTCGAGGCGTCCGACCAGGTCTACGAGATGTTCAAGAGCTGATCCGCCGCCGGTCGGGGGCGGCGGGCGTCCGCCGCCCCCGACCCGGGTGGACCGGACAGGGATTGCGGAAGGCGGCGACAGGGAACAGAAGGTACGCGACCTCGTCGGCTCGCTGCGCCAGCCGGACGGGACTCGTGCGCCGGGCCAGCGTTCGGGCCGCGGCGCCACGCCTCCGGCGCCCAGCGGGGACCGGACGACCCACGTGGAGAGGTTGACGTGACCATTCGACGCTTCAGCGCGGCGGTCTTCGCCGCGACGCTGCTCACTCCCGGTCTGGCCGCCTGCGACAGCACCGGGGCCGGCGAGGCGGGGCCCTCGGCTTCCCCGGCCGTGTCCGGCAGCGCGGCGGCCTCCGGCAGCGCCTCGCCGGGTGCCGGGGACGCCAAGCAGGCGTTGCTCGACTCGACCCGGGAGATCAGCAACGGCAACTTCCGGTTCACCATGACCGGCGTGGGCACCACCGCCGAGGGGCAGGTGCACGAGCCCAGCCAGAGCGCCGAGATGCGGCTGACCCTCGGTGACGCCTCCTCGGACGTCATGATGAAACTCGACGTGATCCACGCCAAGCCGGACAGCTGGGTGAAGGTCGACCTGGGCGGCCAGGCGGCCAAGCTGCCGGGGGTGCAGAACCTCAACCTCGGCAAGTACCAGCACCTCGACCAGTCCCGGATCAAGGGCAACCGCAACCTGGGCTTCGACTTCGACAAGGTCGACCCGGCCGGCAGCGAGGTGCTGACCCAGGGCGTCACCGACGTCCGGCAGACGGGCGAGGGCGCGTACGCGGGCACTATCGACGTGACGAAGGCCGCCGAGGCCGGCTCCCTGAACGCCGAGCTGATCAAGGCACTCGGCCAGCAGGCCCGGTCGCTGCCGTTCACCGCGAAGCTGGATCCGCAGGGCCGGCTCAGTGAGTTGGTCATCCAGATCCCGGCGTCCGGCCAGACCAAGGCCCAGGACATCCGGATCACGTACGCCGACTACGGCGCGGCGACCGCCGCCCAGCGCCCGCCGGCGGACCAGGTCGTGGAGGCCCCGAACGAGCTGTACAACCTGTTCAACTGACGGTTGACCGGGTGCGGGGGCGGCGTCGGTCGTCCCGCACCCGTCGTCTGTGGCCGTCCGGCCGCCCGACGCGACGGCCCGCGCCGCCGCCCGTTCCGCTGCTCGCGGGCTCGATGTCGATGGCGATGTTGCGGCGTCCCAGGCCGACCACGCCCGGATCGCGCAGCCCGATTCGCTGGCGCGGCCGATCCGGCGGGCATGGCCCGGTCACGCGGGCCCGACCCGGCGGGTGTGGCCGGGATCGCGCGGCCCGACCCGGCGGGTGTGGCCCGGTCATGCGGCCCGATCCGGCGGGTGTGGCCGGGATCGCGCGGCCCGGTTTCGCTGGCGTGGCCCGGATCGCCAGCGCGGCACCGGTGATCAGCCGCGGCGGCCGGAGCGCGCCCGGTCAGTTGCCGGGCTGTGGTCGGGCCCCCTCGATCCGGGCCCGCGCGCCGTCGAGCCAGCGCTGGCACACCTCGGCCAGCCGCTCGCCGCGCTCCCACAGCGCCAGCGACTCCTCCAGGGATGTGCCGCCGGCTTCCAACCGTTCCACCACCGAGGCCAGTTCGGCCCGGGCCTGCTCGTAGCTGAGCCGCTCGTCCGGCCCGGCATCCTTCTCGTCCGTCCTCATCCGCCCCATCCCAGCACATCC
>NZ_JBICUP010000013.1:0-131951 GCF_043198215.1 Micromonospora sp. NPDC048830 | reverse complement strand
CGTACCCGGCTCACCCGCCGTACCCCGGCTCACCCGCCGTACCCCGGCTCACCCGCCGTACCCCGGCTCACCCGCCGTACCCCGGCTCACCCGCCGTACCCCGGCTCACCCGCCGTACCGCCCGGCCTCAGCAGCAGCCGGGCGACCGTCGGCCGTCGCGGCTCAGCCCTTCGGCCGCCCCGCTCACCCCTCGACCGTCGCGGCCAGCTCGCCCTCGGCGAGGCGTACCCGCAGCCGGTCGCCCCCGGCCACCTCGTCGGCCGCCCGGACGACGTGCCCGTCGGCCCGCTGCACGATCGCGTACCCCCGGTCGAGGGTGGCGGCGGGGGAGAGGGCGCGCAGCCGGGCGAGGGTGTGTCGCAGTTCGTCCTCGGCCGCGCCGAGCCGGTGATCCAGGCAGCGCCCGGCCCGCTGGCGCAGCGCGCCGACCTCCGTCGCCCGCTGTTCGACCATCACCTGCGGCCGGGCCAGCACGGGCCGGGAACGCAGCCCGTCGAGGCGGTGCGACTCCCGGTCGACGAGGTTGCGTACGGCGCGCTGGAGCCGGTGCCGGGCCTGCTCGATCAGGCGCAGTTCCTCGCCCAGGTCGGGCACCACCCGCTTGGCCGCGTCGGTCGGCGTGGAGGCCCGTACGTCGGCGACGTAGTCCAGCAGCGGCGCGTCCGTCTCGTGGCCGATCGCGCTGACCACCGGCGTACGGCAGGCGAAGACCGCCCGGCACAGCGCCTCGTCCGAGAACGGCAGCAGGTCCTCGATGCCGCCCCCGCCCCGGGCGATGACGATCACGTCCACGGTCGGGTCGGCGTCGAGCACCTTCAGCGCGTCCACGATCTGCGGCACGGCGCCCGGGCCCTGCACCGCCACGTTGACCGTGCGGAACTCCACGGCCGGCCAGCGGCGGCGGGCGTTGGTGAGCACGTCCCGCTCGGCGGCGGAGGCGCGCCCGGTGATCAGCCCGACCCGGCCCGGCAGGAACGGCAGCCGACGCTTGCGGGCCCGGTCGAACAGGCCCTCGGCGGCCAGCAGCTTCTTCAGCTTCTCCAGCCGCGCCAGCAGCTCGCCGAGCCCGACCTGCCGGATCTCGTCGGCGCGCAGGCTCAGCGTGCCCCGGGCCGCGTAGAACTCGGGCTTGGCGTGCAGCACCACCCGGGCGCCCTCGCGCAGCTCCGGCGCGCCCGCGTCGAGGACGTCCCGGTTCGTGGTGACGGTCAGGCTCAGGTCTGCCGACGGATCCCGCAGGGTGAGGAAGACCGTGCTGGCCCCGGGGCGGCGGCTGATCTGCGCCACCTGACCGTCCACCCACACCCAGCCGAGGCGGGCGATCCACGCCCCCACCTTCTGGCTGACGACCCGCACCGGCCACGGCTCGTCGGCACTGCTCCTGGGGACCTCGCTCACCCCGCCACCCTACGGGCACCCTCCGACGATCACGCGCCGCGCCGTCGATGATGCTGATCGACTCCATGTCGGCGACATTGGGGTGTCCGAGCGCGCGAGATGCCGCCATGGCGGCGATATGGACGCCCGCTCTGCCAGCCCCGGGCGGCTCCTGCGGTGGCGGTCGCAGCCGACGTCGCCCGCGGAGGCGGCACGTAGGATGGGCGGGTGACTCAGGCTGATGCGACGTCCCGGACCGGCAAGCGCGTGCTCCTGGCCAAGCCCCGCGGCTACTGCGCGGGCGTCGACCGGGCGGTGCAGACCGTCGAGGAGGCTCTGAAGCTCTACGGCGCGCCGATCTACGTGCGCAAGCAGATCGTGCACAACAAGCACGTGGTGCGCACCCTGGAGGCCAAGGGCGCGATCTTCGTGGAGGAGAACGAGGAGGTGCCGGAGGGCGCCACCGTCATCTTCTCCGCCCACGGCGTCGCCCCCGAGGTGTACGAGCAGGCGAAGGCGCGCTCGCTGAAGGCGATCGACGCGACCTGCCCGCTGGTGACCAAGGTGCACCAGGAGGCGAAGCGGTTCGCCGCGGAGGACTACGACATCCTGCTGATCGGCCACGAGGGGCACGAGGAGGTCATCGGCACGACCGGAGAGTCCCCCGCGCACATCCAGCTCGTCGACGGCCCGGACGGCGCCGACAAGGTCACCGTGCGGGACCCGGCCAAGGTGGTCTGGCTCTCCCAGACGACGCTGTCGGTCGACGAGACGCTGGAGACGGTGGCCCGGCTGAAGCAGCGGCTGCCGCTGCTCCAGTCGCCGCCCAGCGACGACATCTGCTACGCCACCTCCAACCGGCAGCACGTGGTCAAGGAGATCGCGCCGGAGTGCGACGTGGTGCTGGTCGTCGGGTCGCGCAACTCCTCGAACTCCGTGCGGCTGGTCGAGGTCGCCCTGGACGCCGGCGCCCGCGCCGGCCACCTGATCGACTTCGCGCACGAGATCGACGACGCCTGGCTGGCGGGGGCGACGACGGTCGGCCTCACCTCAGGGGCCAGCGTTCCGGACGAGCTGGTCCAGGAGGTGCTGGCGCACCTCGCCGAGCGCGGCTTCACCGACGTGGACGAGGTGGTGACCGCCAACGAGCGGCTGACCTTCTCCCTGCCGCAGGAGCTCAAGCGGGACATGAAGGCGGCGGTCGCCGGCCGCGCCTGATCCTCGGGTCGTCTCGCGCCGGCCGCGCCTGTTCCTCGGGTCGTCTCGCGCCGGCCGCGCCTGTTCCTCGGGCCGTCTCGCGCCGGCCGCGCCTGATCCTCGCGCCGTCTCGCGCCGGCCGCGCCTGTTCTCCGGGTCGCCTCGCGCCGGCCGAGGCTCCCGGGCCGGTTCTCCCGGCTGCCGGTGGCGCGGGACGCCTGTGGTTGCCGGAACGGATCACGGGCGCGGTGCGTCCGAACGGGTATGAAGACTCCTCGGACGCTCCTGGTAGCCCTGGTCGTCTGCGCGGCGCTGGGCGCCTGCGGCGGCGAGGGGGTCGGCGAAGCCGCCCCCAGTCCCTCCGGCGGGACGACGGTGACCACCCCGCCCGGCACCGGTTCGGTGGACCCGACCGCCCCGGCGGCTCCGACGGCACAGCCGCCCGCGACGCGCCCGACCGGCCCGAGCCGCCCGCCCGGCCCCGGCGCCATGACGCTCACCGGGGTCGTGGAGGCCGGGGTGGAGCCCGGCTGCCGACTGCTCGACGGCTACCAGCTCATCGGCGGCCCCGCGAACGTGCTCGCCGCGGGCGCGAAGGTCACCGTCTCCGGCCAGCCGAAGCCCGGCATGCTGAGCACCTGCCAGCAGGGCACCCCGTTCGTCGTCGAGTCCGCCCGGCGCGCCTGACCCCACCCGCCCCCGCCGCCCCGGCCCGCCGCCCGCACCCCCCGCCCCCCGCTCCCGCCGCCTCCGCCCCCGCACCCTCCGCCCCGCCCGCCGCCCGCACCCCCCGCCCCCGCCCCCGCCGCCTCCGCCCCCGCACCCTCCGCCCCGCCCGCCGCCGCCCGGCCTCCTCCGTCTCCTCTGTTGATCATGGAGATACCGTGACGGAATGTCCGTTCTGGCGCCGTCAACTCCATGATCGACCGGAGCGAGGGAGGGCGGGCGATCGCCGGAGCGAGGGAGGGCGGGCGATCGCCGGGGCGAGGGCGGGTGGCCGGTGGCGGGCGAGGGCGGGCGGCGGTGGGCTGGTGGGCCGGTGGGTGGGGTCAGGGGTGCGTCGTGGGGGGTGGCACCAGCTCCGGTGCCTGCGGCTGCCGGGGCGCCACCTCGACCTGTGCGGGCGTGGCCAGCTCCTGGTCGGAGACGCCCAGCTCGGCGAGCTTGCGCGCGCTCACCAGCACCCGCGCCTCCAGTGAGCCGACCGCCCGGTTGTACGCGGTCACCGCCCCGCCCAGCGCCGAGCCCAGCTTGCCCACGTGGTCGCCCAACGTGGACAGCCGGCCGTACAGCTCCCGGGCGAGGGTGTGCACCGCCACCGCGTTGCGGGCCAGGGCCTCCTGCCGCCACGAGTACGCCACCGTACGCAGCAGCGCGACCAGCGTGGCCGGCGTCGCGAGCACCACGTTGCGGGCGAACGCGTGCTCCAGCAGCGCCGGGTCGCGCTGCAACGCCACGTCGAGGAACGGGTCGGCCGGCACGAACAGCACCACGAACTCGGGGGCGGGGTCGAAAGCCGCCCAGTAGGACTTCGCGGCCAGCGCGTCGACGTGCGCGCGCAGGTGCCGGGCGTGCGCGTCGAGGTGGTCGTTCCGGCCACGCTCGTCGCGGGCCTCCATCGCCGTCAGGTACGCGTCGAAGGGCGCCTTCGCGTCCACCACGACCGAGCGCCCGCCGTGCAGCCGGACCACCAGGTCGGGGCGTACCGTCTGGTGGTCGGTCGCGGCGGTGACCTGCTCGTCGAAGTCGCAGTGCTCCAGCAGTCCGGCGGCCTCGACGATGCGGCGCAGCTGGTGCTCGCCCCACCGGCCGCGCACCTGCGGCGCGCGCAGCGCGGCCACCAGCTGTTTGGTCTCGGTGCGCAGCTCACCGGAGACGGTGCTCATGGCCCGGACCTGCTCGCGCAGCTCGGCGTACGCGTCGACCCGGTCGCGCTCCAGCTCGGCGACCCGGGACTCGTACCGGCGCAGGGTGTCGTGCAGCGGGGCCACCGCCCGGGCCACCGCCTCCTGCGACTGCGCGGTCGCCTCGTAGCTCAGCGCCCGCATCGACTGCTCCAGCCGCCCCTCGCCCTCCCGGACGGCCGCGAGGGTGGCCTCCAGCCGGGCGATCTCGGCCGCCGCCCGGGACCGGGCCGCGAACCAGCCCAGCCCGCCGCCCGCGGCGAGGCAGAGCACCACCACGGCCAGCGTCGAGAAGCTCATTCCCCGAGCTTGCCAAACGCGTACGACGTGACGCCGCCGGGTACGTTCGAAGACATGCGGATCCTGTTCGTGCTTCTCCTGCTGGCGCTGCTCGTGGGCGGGCTCGTCTGGTGGCGCCAGGAGCGCGCCGCCCGGGAGGCACGCAGCCTGGCCGACGTCCGGGCCGACGCGCTGCGGTGGTACGAGCGCCTCGGCGGGCAGGTGATGAACCTGCACGGCGACGACCCGGCGGTGCGCCAGGCGCTGGTGGACGCCGGCGAGCGGTACAACGCGGCGGGCGGCCAGTTGGAGCAGGCACGGACGGTCCAGCAGTACCGGCTGGCCCGGGAGACGGCGCTGGAGGGGCTGGCGTACGTCCGGGCGGCCCGGATCGCGCTGGGCCTCGACCCCGGCCCGGAGCTGCCTCCGCTGGCCGCCGCGCAGGGCACCGGGGAGCTGACCCGGGAGCGCCAGGTGAACGTGCAGGGGCAGGTCTTCAAGGCCGGCCCGCGGCCCGGCCGGGACACGCCCTACTACTACCCGGGTGGGCGCTACCAGGGCCGGCCGGTGCCCGCCGGCTGGTACTCGACGCCGTGGTGGAAGACCGCGCTCGGGGCCGGCGCCGGGGTCCTCGGCGGCATGCTGATCGCCGACGCGCTGTTCTCCCCCGCGTTCGCCGACCCGGGCTACGGCTACGAGGCCGGCTACCAGGAGGGGTTTGACGACGGCGCCGACCAGGCCGGCGACTTCGGCGCCGACCAGGCCGGCGACTTCGGCGGCTCGGGAGACTTCGGCGGCGGCGATTTCGGTGGGGACTTCGGCGGTGGGGACTTCGGCGGGGGCGACTGGTAGCCGCCCGGCGTTCTCCGCTCCGCCGCCGCGTCGGGCCTGGATCGCACCGGCCGCCTCCAGCGGTGCAACAGGGCCCCCTGCTGCGCGGAACGCATCGACAGGGGGCCCTTCCCCACCGCTCAGCCGGTGTTGCGCATGCCGGCGGCGATGCCGTTGACCGTCGTGAGCAGGGCCCGCTCCAGGGCGGTGCCGTCGCTCGGCGGTCGCCGGCCGCCGGGGGCGGTCGCCACGGCCCGGCCGGCCGCGCCCGAGTCCCGGTACTGCCGCAGCAGCGCCACCTGTAGGTGGTGCAGCGGCTCCAGGTAGGTGTCCCGCACCGCGAGGGTGCGCTGGAGCACCGGCGAGTTCTCCAGCGGGGCCGACTCGCCGGTGACCGCCAGCACCTCCCGCCTGGTCAGCTCGTACTCCGCCTCGATCATCGTGAAGATCGGGTGCAGCTTCTTCGGCACCAGCGTCTCGACGTACCGGCGGGCGATGGTCAGGTCCGTCTTGGTCAGCATCATCTCCACGTTCGACAGGAACGTGCGGAAGAAGTGCCAGTTGCGGTGCATCTCGGCGAGGACGTCGTCCAGGCCGGCCGCCCGGGCCGCCGCCAGCCCCGAGCCCACGCCGAACCAGCCGGGAACGATCTGCCGGGTCTGCGTCCAGCCGAACACCCACGGGATGGCCCGCAGCCCGGCCAGCCCCGCCCCGGTGTTCGGGCGCTTCGCCGGCCGGGAGCCGATGTTCAGGGCGCCGAGCAGCTCGGTCGGGGTGGACGCCCAGAAGTACGCCGGCAGGTCCGGGTCCTCCACCAGCGACCGGTACGACCGGAACGCCGCCTCGGAGACCACGTCCATCGTCGCGTCCCAGCGCTCCAGCATCTCGGCGGGCTGCCGGGGCGCGGTGTGCAGCAGGGTGGCCTGGAGCACCGCGGCCATGGTCAGCTCCAGGTTCTCCCGGGCCAGCGCCGGCAGGCTGTACTTGTCGGAGATGACCTCGCCCTGCTCGGTGACCTTGATCGCGCCGTCCAGCGTGCCGTACGGCTGGGCCAGGATCGCCTCGTGGGTCGGGCCGCCGCCGCGCCCGACGGTGCCGCCCCGGCCGTGGAACAGCCGCAGGTGCACCCCGTGCCGGGCCGCCACGTCGCGCAGCGCGCGCTGCGCCCGGTGGATCGACCACTGGCTGGTGGTGATGCCCGCCTCCTTGTTGGAGTCGGAGTAGCCCAGCATCACCTCCTGCACGTCCCCGCGGGCCGCCACGAGGGCCCGGTACGCGGGCAGCGACAGCAGCTCGTCCAGCAGGTCGCCGCCGGCGTTCAGCTCGGCCGGGGTCTCCAGCAGCGGCACGAAGCCGATCCGGGCCCGGCCGCTGTGCACGTCGACCAGCCCGGCCTCCCGGGCCAGCAGCACCGCCGCGAGGACGTCGTCGACGCCGAGCGTCATCGAGATGATGTACGACTCGATGACCTCCGCGCCGAACCGGTCCTGGGCGTCCCGGATCGTGCCGAACACGTCGAACGTCTTGCGGGCGCCCTCGGTCAGCGGGGTGTCCAGCGTGGACAGGGGACGCCGGCCGGTCAGCTCGTCGGCGAGGAGCTTGGTGCGCTCCAGCCGGCTCAGCCTTGCGTAGTCCGGCACCTCGCCGACGG
This sequence comes from Micromonospora sp. NPDC048830, assembly GCF_043198215.1. NCBI lineage: Bacteria > Bacillati > Actinomycetota > Actinomycetes > Micromonosporales > Micromonosporaceae > Micromonospora > Micromonospora sp. NPDC048830. The sequence goes on along the minus strand of NZ_JBICUP010000013.1, from coordinate 124,712 downwards.
CCGCGTACAGCTGGGCCAGCACCGCGTGGTGCGCCTCGGCGTGCTCGCGGACGTCCATGGTCGCCAGGTGCAGGCCGAACGCCGACACCGTACGGATGGTGGCGGCGAGCCGGCCCACGGCGGTGAGCTGGCCGGAGTTGCGGGCCAGCGAGGCGCGCAGCAGCTCCAGGTCGGCGATCAGCTCGGCGGAGCCCCGGTAGTCCCGCCCGGGCACGTGCGCGGTGCCCTGCCGCAGCCGCTCCCGGGTGTTGGTCAGCTTCGCCTTCACGCACCGGGCCTTCAGCCGGTACGGCTCCTCGGCGTTGACGCGGCGGAACCGGGGCGCCACCTCGGGCAGCGCGTCCAGGTCGGCGGCGAGGCTGGCGGACAGGTCCAGCGACACCCCGCGCAGCCGGCGGGAGACCGAGACCTCGTTGATGAGCTGGTCCATCGCCTTCTCGGTGGCCTCGATGCCGTGCTCGTGCTGGATGCGCAGCACCTCGCCGGTGACCTGCGGGGTGACGAACGGGTTGCCGTCCCGGTCGCCGCCGATCCAGGTGCCGAAGGTCAGCGGGCGGGCCGTCGGCGAGGTCTCCACGCCCAGGACGCGCAGCGTGTCGGCGAGGTCGGTGAGGACCTGCGGGGCGGCCTCGGCGTACAGGTCGCGCAGGTAGTAGATCGCGTTGCGGGCCTCGTCGGTCGGGTCCGGCCGGTCCAGCCGCAGCTCGTCGGTCTGCCACATCAGGTCCAGCAGCTCGGCCAGGCGCCGGTTGGCGGGCCCCTCGTCGCTGGCCCCGTACAGGATGGCGTTGGTGGTCTCGGCGTCCAGCTCGTCGGCGATCGCGCGCAGCTTGGACAGGATCGACCTACGGGCCGCCTCGGTCGGGTGGGCGGTGAACACCGGCCGTACCGCGAGGCGGCGGGCCGCCGCCGCGATCTCCTCGGCGGGCACCCCGCGCTCGGCGATCATCTTGGCCGCCTGGTCCAGCCAGCCGCCCTGGATCGCCCGGCGGCGGCGCAGGTCGCGGGCCCGGTGCACCTGTTCGGTGATGTTGGCCAGGTGGAAGTAGGTGGAGAAGGCGCGAGCCAGCTTGGTGCCGGTGGTCACGTCGAGCCCGGTGAGCCGCTGGGCGGCGGCGGGGGCGTCGGAGCGGACGAGCGCCCGGATCTCCTCCACCAGGTCGAGCAGCGGGCGGCCCTCCTGCCGGGCGAGGGTCTGCCCGAGCAGCGTGCCGAGGCGGCGGATGTCGGCCCGCAGCGCGGCGTCGGGCCCGTCGTGGTCGTGCTGGTCGGTCACGGTGCGCTCCTTCCACGAGTACGAAGGACAGCGCTGTCCGACTTCCTGGATCGTATCCGCGCCGGCCCGGGGGAGCGGAAGGGGGCGAGGGCGTCCCCTTCTCCGGGACGGGCGACCGGTGCCGTCCGCTCAGCCGTCGAGCCGCGCATCGTCGCTGGTGGCACGGGTGGCGACGGCCCGCGGGGCGGCGGCGCGCCCGCCCCGGACCAGGGCCGCGGTGAGCAAGCCCACGACGCCGGCCAGGGCCCAGACCGCCAGGCCACCGGCCGGCCAGCCCGCCGCCCGGCGGTCGAAGTAGACGGCCGACTTGATCAGGTCCGTGGTCAGCCCCGGCACGTTCCACCGGTGCATCCCGCGCAGCCAGTCGGGCAGGAACTCGGGGGCGTAGACGCCGCCGGAGCCGGGGTTGCCGAGGACCACCAGCAGCAGGATGACGATCCCGGTGCCGAGCAGGCCGAGCCAGCCCTGCACGGCGGCGGCGACCATCGCCGCGGCGAAGACGGCGAGCGCCCCGACGGCGGCGACCGCCGGGACGTCGTGGCGCCACACGTCCAGCCCCGGTCCGACGACCAGCGCGCCGGCCACGCCGAGCGCCACCGCGTACGCCGCGAGCGCGGCGGTGCGCAGCCCGAGCGCGGTCGAGGCCGCGGGGCGCGGTGCCGGTGCGCAGCCCGGCGCGGGCGAGGCCGCGGGGCGCGGTGCCGGTGCGCAGCCCGAGCGCGGTCGAGGCGAGGTAGCCGCCGAGGACGTACCCGACCGTCAGGTAGAACGGCACCAGCCCGCGCGGGTCGCTGCGCTCCACCGGCACCTCGTCGACGACCTGGAGCGGGAGCCGGGCCTGCTGGGCGGCCCCGGTGAACACCTGGGCGACCAGTTCGGTGGCGGCCGGCGCGGACGCGCTGGCGAGGGCCAGCCGCAGCCCGCCGTCGGGGCTGGAGGTGACCACCCCGTACACCTCGCGGGCGGTCAGCCCGTCGTCGGCGGAGCCCGGGTCGTCGTACCCGACGGGCTTGATCGTGTCGGTCCGGCCGCGCACGGCGGCCATGACCGCCTGGGCGCGCTGGTCGCCCAGCACCACCCCGACCGGCACGTCGCGTGGCGTGGGCTTGTGCAGCGCCCCCACGTAGGCGGCGATGAACGCGGTGGCGAGCGCCAGGGTGCCGACCAGCAGCGCGGCCGCGCGGGGGAGCCAGGCGCGCACCGGGGCGTCGGGCTCCTGGGTCACGTCGCCAGCCTAGGGGGTGATATGACGGGCTTGTAGGGTTTCGCGGCGCCCCGGTCGGGCGGCAGTCCGAGCGCCGAAAAGCGGTCGCGGGGCTCGGTAGCGTCTGTGCATGCAGCCCCTGAGCTACCCGCCGAAGGCCCGGCCCGGTGACCGCGTCGCCGTCGTGTCCCCCGCCGCCGGGCTGCCGGCGATCTTCCCCCACGTGTACGAGCTGGGCCTGCGCCGCCTGCGCGAGGAGTTCGGCCTGGAACCGGTCGAGTACCCGACCACCCGGGTGCTGGGAGCCGAACCGCGCGACCGGGCCCGGGACCTCACCGCCGCCTTCGCCGACCCGTCGATCACGGCGGTGCTCGCCACCATCGGCGGGGACGACCAGATCACGGTCACCCCGTACCTGGACGACGACGTGCTGCGGGCCAACCCGAAGCCGTTCCTCGCCTACTCCGACAACACCAACTGCTCAACCACCTGCACCGGCTCGGGATCGTGGCGTACCACGGCGGGTCCGTCATGGTGCACCTCGGCCGGCCGGGCGCCCCGCACCCGCTCACCTTCGACTCGCTGCGCGCCGCCCTGTTCACCTCCGGCTGGTACGACCTCGCGCCCGCGCCCGAGTGGGGCGACCAGCCGAACGACTGGCGCGACCCGGCGACGCTCGACAGCGAGCCGCCGATGTTCCCCGGCGAGGGCTGGCACTGGCAGGGGCCGGAGCGGGTGGTGCGGGGCCGCACCTGGGGCGGCAACCTGGAGATCCTGCACTGGCTGCTGGCCGCCGACCGGGTCGCCCCGAACGCCGAACTGGCCGGCTCGGTGCTGCTGCTCGAGACGTCGGAGGAGCTGCCGTCGGCGACCGAGGTGTACCGCATGCTGCGCAACATGGGGGAGCGGGGCCTGCTCGCCGGCTTCCCGGCGGTGCTCGTCGGCCGGGCCAAGGCGTGGGACTTCGCGCGCCCGCCCCGCCCGCCGCGCCAAGATCCGCGCAAGTTCATGGAAGTTGCGGCCTCGCGGGGCGCCTGAGACCACTACTTCCGTGAAACTGCGCGCGAAGGATGGCAGGCGCGAGTGTGGGGCCGGGTCACTGCGAGGGGTGAGCGCGGACGAAGACGCCCGCGCCCGGCGCACCCTCCACGAGTCCTCGTGCCTTGAGCCAGTCGACGGCGGAGCGCACCACCTGGCGGGACACGTCGAACTCGGCGCAGAGTTCGGTGCCGGAGGGCAGCTTCGCGCCTGGCGGATACTCGCCCGACTCGATGCGCTCGGTCAGGGTGTCGATGAGACGTTGTTTCTTCGTGTACGCAGGCATGGGCTGACTTCCGGGGCAGGTAACGCCCATGTGATCACGGCTGCCGGTAGAGCGTCAATGAAATGTGGTGACAGGTGGTGACCTGACATGACAGGTAGTCATAGGTTGATCGGGGTGACCGTGGCAGGTCTCCTCAGCCAACAGAGCGGCCCGGGGTGGAGGTGGCACTCCGCTCCCCGGGCCTTGACCGGGAAGGACCCCCGGCCCATGAGCAATCTATCGAACACTGGCCATCCGCCGTGGTGCCTGCGTGGCCCGGACTGTGCCGGCCCGAACGACCTGCACCTGTCCCGCCTGATCGGCGCCGCCGTCCGGGGCGACGAGGTGATCCAGGTCAGGATCGGCCTATGGCGGATGGATGTCGGGAAGACCCCGCCGTCCGGCCTTCTGCTGGAACTCTCCGCGGGCTCGGACGTCGAGCGGTGGCCGGTCGACCTGGCCCAGTCCCGTGCGCTGGCCGACCTGTGCCAGCGGTTGCTGCGTCAGCTCGATCCGGGAGCGCTGCACGCCGCGTGAGCCTTGAAGTGATCGACTCCAGTTCCCCGACGTGGCGGCATCCGGCGCGCTCGGACACCGCGATGACGGGGAACTGGCGCGAACGGCGAACGGCGAACGGCCCCGACGCAGCGGGCGGAGTGCGGGGCAGGGCCGGGGGGCGGGGATAGGCTGGTGGTCGTGGAACCCCCCGTCCGGCCGGACGCGGGGTCGTCGTCGTGCGCCGACCTCCTGGAAGTGATCTCGAGATGCTCACCGGACTCTTCGCCGCCGCCCTGGCCGACCCCGGGCTGGCCCGGGCGCGTGACCTGGCGCGCTCCGGTGCCGCCCAGGTCGACGGGCTGGACCTGACCGCCCCGACGGCGCTGCGCCCGTTCGCGGTGGCAGCCGTCGCCGCGGACGAGTCCGCTGGCGGGGCGGGCCGGCCCGTGCTGGCCGTGACCGCCACCACCCGCGAGGCGGACGACCTGGCCTCGGCGCTGGGCAGCCTGCTGCCGGCCGAGCAGGTGGCCGTGTACCCGTCCTGGGAGACGCTGCCGCACGAGCGGCTCTCGCCCCGCTCCGACACGGTCGGCCGGCGGCTGGCGGTGCTGCGCCGGCTCGCCCACCCGGACGCCGCCGACGCGCACGGCCGCACCGGGCCGCTGCGGGTGGTCGTCGCGCCGGTCCGCTCGCTGCTCCAGCCGCAGCTCAGGGGCCTCGGCGACCTGGAACCGGTGCGGCTCGCCGCCGGCGACGAGGCCGACCTGGAGGCCGTCGCCCGCCGGCTCGCCGACATGGCGTACGCCCGGGTCGACCTGGTCACCAAGCGCGGCGAGTTCGCCGTGCGCGGCGGCATCCTCGACGTCTTCCCGCCCACCGACGAGCACCCGTCCCGGGTCGAGTTCTGGGGCGACGAGGTCGAGGAGATCCGCACCTTCGCCGTCGCCGACCAGCGGACCATCGAGACCGTGCCGCTGCTCTGGGCGCCGCCGTGCCGGGAGCTGCTGCTCACCCCGGACGTGCGGGAGCGGGCCGCCGCCCTGGCGGTGAACCACCCCGAGCTGGCCGAGATCCTCGACAAGCTGGCCGGGGGCGTACCGGTCGAGGGCATGGAGTCGCTCGCCCCGGCGCTGGTCGGCCCCGACGCGCTGGAGCTGCTGCTCGACTGCATGCCGGCCGGCACGCACGTGCTGCTCTGCGACCCGGAGCGGATCCGCACCCGGGCGCACGACCTGGTGCGTACCTCCGAGGAGTTCCTCCAGGCGAGCTGGGCCGCCGCGGCGGTCGGCGGCCAGGCCCCGGTCGACCTTGACGCCGCCGCCTTCCGCACCCTGGCCGACGTGCGCGCCGCGGCCCGCGCCCTCGGCCAGCCCTGGTGGACCCTCGCCCCGTTCGGCCTGGTCGCAGCGGAGGCGACGCCGGCCCGGCAGCCGTGGGAGGACGCGCCGAGCGAGGTCGACGTGACCCCCGACGACGCGATCGTGGTGACCCTGGCCGCCCAGCCCGCCCCGCTCTACCACGGCGAGACCGGCCGGGTGGTCGAGGACCTCAAGCGCTGGGCCGGCGACGGTTGGTCGACCGCGCTGGTGTTCGAGGGGCACGGTCCCGCCCAGCGGGCCGTCGAGGTGCTGCGCGACGCCGGCCTCGGCGCCCGGTTCACCGAGGAGGTGACCGCCCCGCCCGGCCCCGGTGAGCTGGTCGTCACCTGCGGCCGGCTGATCGCCGGGTTCGTCGCCGAGGCGTCCCGGTTCGTGCTGCTCACCGGCGACGACGTCACCGGCGGCCGGGGCACCTCGACGCGGGACATGCGCAAGCTGCCGAGCCGGCGGCGCAACACCATCGACCCGTTGGAGCTGCGGGCCGGCGACCACGTGGTGCACGAGCAGCACGGCATCGGCCGGTACGTCGAGCTGGTGCAGCGTACGGTCAACGGCGCCTCCCGGGAGTACCTGGTCATCGAGTACGCCCCGAGCAAGCGCGGCCAGCCCGGCGACCGGCTCTTCGTCCCCACCGACCAGCTCGACCAGCTCTCCCGGTACGTCGGAGGGGAGCAGCCGGCCCTGCACAAGATGGGCGGCGCGGACTGGCAGAAGTCCAAGGCCCGCGCCCGCAAGGCGGTGCGCGAGATCGCCGCGCAGCTCATCCAGCTCTACGCCGCCCGCAAGGCGTCCAAGGGGCACGCGTTCGGGTCGGACACCCCGTGGCAGCGGGAGCTGGAGGACGCCTTCCCCTGGCAGGAGACGCCGGACCAGCTCGCCGCCATCGAGGAGGTCAAGCGGGACATGGAGCAGACCGTCCCGATGGACCGCCTGATCTGCGGCGACGTCGGGTACGGCAAGACCGAGATCGCGGTGCGGGCGGCGTTCAAGGCGGTGCAGGACGGCAAGCAGGTGGCGGTGCTGGTGCCCACCACCCTGCTGGTGCAGCAGCACTACAACACGTTCTTCGAGCGGATGAGCCAGTTCCCGGTCACCATCCGGCAGCTGTCCCGGTTCCAGACGCCGAAGGAGTCCGAGCAGACCCTGGCGATGGTGGCGGACGGCACCGTCGACATCGTCATCGGCACCCACCGGCTGCTCCAGGCGGCCACCCGGTTCAAGTCGCTGGGGCTGGTCATCATCGACGAGGAGCAGCGCTTCGGCGTCGAGCACAAGGAGCACCTGAAGACGCTGCGCGCCTCGGTCGACGTGCTGGCCATGTCGGCCACCCCGATCCCGCGGACCCTGGAGATGGCGATCACCGGCATCCGGGAGATGTCCACCATCGCCACCCCGCCGGAGGAGCGGCACCCGGTGCTCACCTTCGTCGGGGCGTACGACGACCGGCAGGTGGCGGCGTCCATCCACCGCGAGCTGCTGCGCGACGGGCAGGTGTTCTACCTGCACAACCGGGTCGAGTCGATCGACCGGGCGGCCCGGCGCATCCGCGAGCTGGTGCCCGAGGCGCGGGTCGCGGTGGCGCACGGCCAGATGAGCGAGGACGCGCTCGAGAAGGTGATGGTCGGCTTCTGGGAGAAGGAGTTCGACGTCCTGGTCTGCACCACGATCGTGGAGTCCGGCATCGACATCCCGAACGCCAACACCCTGATCGTGGAGCGCGCCGACCTGCTCGGCCTGGCCCAGCTCCACCAGATCCGCGGCCGGGTGGGCCGGGGCCGGGAGCGGGCGTACGCGTACTTCCTCTACCCGCCGGAGAAGCCGCTCACCGAGCACGCCCACGAGCGGCTGGCGACCATCGCCCAGCACACCGAGCTGGGCGCCGGCATGTACGTGGCGATGAAGGACCTGGAGATCCGCGGCGCGGGCAACCTGCTCGGCGGTGAGCAGTCCGGCCACATCGAGGGCGTCGGCTTCGACCTGTACGTGCGGATGGTCGGCGAGGCGGTGCAGGCGTTCAAGGGCGAGCGCCAGGAGTCCGACGGCACGGTGGAAGACGTCCGAATTGATCTCCCGGTCGACGCGCACCTGCCGCACGACTACGTCGGGGTGGAGCGGCTGCGGCTGGAGATGTACCGCAAGCTCGCCGAGGCGCGCGACTCCGAACGGCTGCGCGAGGTCGTCGCGGAAATGACCGACCGGTACGGCGAGCCGTCCGCCCCGGTGCAGAACCTGGTCGCGGTGGCGCGGTTCCGGCTGCTGGCGCGCCGGTACGGCCTCACCGACGTCTCGATGCAGGGCAAGCACATCCGGTTCAGCCCGCTGCCGCTGCCCGACTCGAAGCAGCTGCGGCTCAAGCGCTACCACCCGGACGCGGTCTACAAGCAGGCGGCCGACCAGGTCAGCGTGCCCCGCCCGAGCACCCGTCGGGTGGGCGGCGAGCCGCTGCGCGACCAGGCCCTGCTGGAGTGGTGTGCGCAGTTGCTCGTCGACGTTCTGGGGGAGGTGCAGGCGGCGCAGCCGGCCGGGGCGGGCGCCCGGTAGGCGGTGCCGCGTCGGCCCGGCGTCCGGTAGGCGGTGCCGCGTCGGCCCGGCGCGCCCGGTAGGCGGTGCCGCAGCGGCCCGGCGCCCGGTAGGCGGTGCCGCGGCGGCCCCGCGGGCCCGGTGACCGGCACGTTCCTGGTGGGCGGCGTCACAACCGGTGCGGACCGCATGAGAGAGTGACCGTCATGCGTGCTCGCCGTCTCATCGCCGCCGCCACCGTCGCGGCCCTCGGTGTCCTCTCCCTCGGTGCGTGCGGGAAGTCCGCGCCGAGCGTCGCCGCGTACGTCGGCGACACGACGTACTCGGTCGCCCGGGTGGACGACATCTACGACGACGTCCAGGCGACGTACGGCGCCGCCGTCCGCGCCCAGGCCGCGCAGACCGGCGCCACCCCGCCGCCGGAGCAGCAGCGCGCCGCGGTGACCCGGCAGGACGTGCTGAACCTGCTGGTCAGCATCGAGCTGGGCCGGCGGGTGGTCGCCGCCAAGGGCGTCACGGTGCCCGACCAGGTCACGCCGGAGCAGCTGGCACCGCAGCTCCGGGTGCCCGCGGAGGCCGAGTACGCCAGGCTCTGGGCCGAGTGGATCGACGTCTCCCAGGCCCTGGGCGCCAGCCTGCCCCCGGCCGAGCTGAGCGACGACGCGATCATGGCGGTCTACCACGCCATCGAGAAGACCGGGGCGATCAACTCGGGGCTGACCGTGGCCCAGGTCCGGGAGGCGTTCGGCCAGGCCGGCTTCGTCCGCGAGGCGACCGCGCTCAGCCTGGCCCTGCGCGAGGAGGCGCAGCGGGCCGGGGCGTCGATCAACCCGCGGTACCGGCCGATCGGCGTGCCGTCGGTGGTCAGCACCGGCCAGGCACTGGTCTTCTACTCGCTGCCGTACATCGACCACGACGGCCCGGTCACCGACATCTCCACCCCGCAGACCCCGGCGGCGTCGGCGGCAGCCGGGGCATGACCGCCCGGATCGTCCTCCTGGTCACCTCGCCCCGGCTGCCGGCCGGGCTGCTGACCGCCGCCGCCTGGGACGCCGTACGCGGCAACCCGGTGCTGGCCGGGGCGGAGAGCCCGCTGACGGCGGCGGTGCGGGTGGCGGGCGGCGCGGTGACCGTGGTGGACGGCTCGGCCACGCAGGCCCTGCTGGACGCGGCGGCGGCGCAGGGCGTCGCGGTCTGGCTGGCGGGCCCGGCGGGCGACGAGGCGCTGGCGCGGGAGTTGGGCCTGCGGCTCGCCCGCCAGCCCGGCCTGGCCGAGCTGGAACTGATGTACGGCTCGTGGGACCCGCCGGGCGCCCGGCTGCTCGACGCGGTCGAGGTGATGGACCGGCTGGCCTCGCCGGGGGGCGACCCGTGGAAGCGGGCGCAGACCCACCGGAGCCTGGCCCCGTTCCTGATCGAGGAGTGCTACGAGGCGTACGACGCGATCGGCGCCGACGACACCGACGCGCTCCGCGAGGAGCTGGGCGACGTGCTGCTCCAGGTGCTGCTGCACGCCCGGCTGGCCGAGGAGCTGCCCGAGGGCGAGCGGTGGAACGTCGACGACGTGGCCGGCGCCCTGGTCGACAAGATGGTGCGGCGCAACCCGCACGTCTTCGCCGGGGCGGAGGCGGGCACGCTGGACGACATCACGGCCACCTGGGAGCGGATCAAGCGGGCCGAGAAGGCCCGGGAGTCCGTGCTGGACGGCATCGCCCCGAGCCTGCCCGCGCTCGCCCTGGCCGCCAAGATCCTGGAGCGCGCCGGCCGGGCCGGGCTGGCCGTCCCGCCGCCGCTCGCCGAGTCCCAGGTGGACCCGGAGGCCCGCCTCGGCGCGAGCCTGCTCGCCGCGGTCGCCGCCGCCCGCGAGGCGGACCTGGACCCGGAGGCCGCACTCCGCCGCGCGGCCCTGTCGTACGCGGAGGCGGTCCGCACGGCGGAGCGCGGGGCCGTCCCCCCACCGACAGCGGCCAGTTGATCATGGAGTTGGCGGCGGCGAGCCGGACAATTCGCTCCGTCAACTCCATGATCGGCCGAAGAGTCGGGGGCGGTCGGTAGGGTCGGGGACGTGCGTCCCTTTCCTGCGCTTGCCGAGAGCGTCGTCGATGCGTTGCTGGACAGTCGGCCTGCCATGGCGTCGTGGGCCGGGGATCATCGGGCCGACGACCGGCTGCCCGACCTGTCGGCCGAGGCGGTGGCCGCCGACCGGGCGATGCTGATCGACGCCGCGAACGCACTCTCCGAACTGGACCCGGACTCCCTCGACATCGAGGAGCGGGTCGACCACGCCCTGCTCAGCGCCCTGGTCGACCGGGAGCTGTTCGAGTCGACCGAGATCCGGGCGTACGAGTGGGACCCGCTGCGGCACAACCCCGGTCCGCTGCTGCACGCCCTGCTCGCCCGCCCGTACGCCCCGGCCGAGGTGCGGCTGACCCACCTCGCCGGCCGGCTCGCCGCCGTACCGGACGCCCTGGCCACCGCCCGCGCGACGCTGCGCGACATGCCGCGGGTCCACGCCGAGACGGCGGTCGGGCAGTTCACCGGCACGGCGGCGCTGATCCGCGACGAGGTGCCGGGGCTGCTGGCCGAGGCGCCGGCGCTGTACGACCGGGTGGAGCCGGCGGCCACCGCCGCGATCGCCGCGCTGGAGGAGTTCGTCGCCTGGCTGCGCGTCGGCCTGGCCGCCGACGCGGGGGCGGGGCGAGATCCCCGGCTGGGCCGGCGGCTCTGGGAGGCCCGGCTCTGGCACACCCTCGACACCGAGCTGGGCGCCGCCGAGGTGCTCCGCCGGGCCTGGGCCAACCTGGACCGGGTCACCGCCGAGATCCGGGAGGCGGCCGTCGAGCTGGTCGGCGGGCCGGCCGACGACGAGACGGTACGCCGGGCGCTGGACCTGCTGGCCGCCGAGCACCCGGACGACGCCACCGTCGTGGATCTCGCCTCGGTCACGCTCGACGAGGCGGCCGACTTCGTCCGCGCGCACGACCTGGTGACCCTCGTCGACGACCCGTGCGTCATCCAGGAGATGCCGGAGTTCGCCCGCGGGGTGGCGGTGGCGTACTGCGACGCGCCCGGCCCGCTGGAGACGGCCGCCCTGCCGACGTTCTACTGCATCGCGCCGACCCCGACGGACTGGCCGGCGGCCCGGGTCGAGTCGTTCTACCGCGAGTACAACGACCACATGATCCGCAACCTGACCGTGCACGAGGCGATGCCCGGGCACTTCCTTCAGCTCGCCCACGCCCGCCGGTACGCCGGCGGCACCCGGGTGCGGGCGCTGGCCGAGTCCGGGCCGTTCATCGAGGGCTGGGCGGTGTACGCCGAGGAGCTGATGGCCAAGCTCGGCTTCGGCGGGCTGCCCGTGCGGTTGCAGCAGCTCAAGATGCAGCTGCGGATGACCATCAACGCGCTGCTCGACCAGCTGGTGCACTGCGAGGGCCTGCCCGAGTCCGAGGCGATGGCGCTGATGACCGAGCGGGGCTTCCAGGAGGAGGGCGAGGCGGCCGGCAAGTGGCGCCGGGCGCTGCTCACCTCCACCCAGCTCTCCACCTACTTCGTCGGGTACAGCGAGGTGGCCGAGATCGCCGCGCTCCGCCCCGCCGGGGTGTCGGTCCGTGACTGGCACGACGCGATGCTCGCCCACGACTGCCCGCCCCCGCGCCACCTGCGCACCCTGCTCGGGGTGTAAGGAAGGGCACGTCTTGACGCATTCCGCAGGGGAAGGAACCCCTGTTGACCGCCGGGCCGCGGGGAGGCGTCGGCGGCCGGGGCCGCGGGGGCGTTGACCGCCGGGCGCGGGGAGGTGTCAGGAACCAGGGTGCGGCACGGCCAGGTGGTCGATCAGCCACCGCGAGATCGAGTACGCCGGCGGCAGCTCCGCCGGCAGCGCGTCGAGCGGGAACCAGCTGGCCTGCGCCAGTTCCCGGCCGTCGACGACCGGCTCGGCGGCCGGGTCGGTCACGGTGGCGGTGAAGCCGGCGACCAGCAGGGCGAGGTCGTCGGGCACGGGTGGCCCGGGCCGGTCCGCCCCCGGTGCGAACCCGGCGGCCGACGTGCCGGCGAAGCCGGGCGCCGGACCGGCCATCGGGGCGCCGGATGCGGCGCCAGCAGGTCGCGGGGTGGCGGGCTCCACCGGCGGGGTCACGGGTTGGCGGAGCGGCGGTCCACCACGCCGGCCCCGGGCGGCAGCTCGAAGCTGGCCCCGTCGATCTGCTCGGACCAGCGGGTCAGCGCCAGCTCCACCGGCGAGCCGTCCAGCTCGCCGGTGAAACTGCCGAGCGCGCCCTCGTTTGTGACGCAGGCGGAGAAGTCGCCGGCCGAGCGGCGTACGTCGACGCAGGTGGCGTGGTGGCCGGCGAGGGTGGTGTCGCTCTGCGTGATGACCGCCTGCGGGTCGAGCGCGGCCTCGGTGAGCAGCCCCACCACCACCGGCGGGGTGGCCAGGCCGCGCCGCTTCGCCTCGGCGAACAGGGCCACCGCGGGCTTCGCGTTCGGCGCGGGCGGGGCGAGCAGCGTGCAGACCGCCCTGGCCCGGTCGGTCTCGCACTGGGCGGTGGCCTCGACGGTGACGGTCAGTTTCCCGCCCGGCCAGGTGTACGCCGAGCGGGCCGGGCCCTGGGCCTGGACGATCGAGGCGGTCCGCCCGGCGGGGAGCTGGTAGTCGGCGGAGTAGGTCAACTCCAGCGCCTGGTCCAGCCGGGCGGCGAGGTCGTTGACCAGGTCCGCCCGCCCGATCGCCCGTCCGGCGTCGTCGAGGGCCTGGCAGCCGGTGACGGTGAGCGACGCGATGACCGACAGTGCGAGCGCGCGGAACGTCGTCGAAACGGCGGGCATGCCGACCAGCCTTGTCGATCGGCACCACGTCGCGCAAACCGGTTGCCGGTTGAGGCACGAGAATCCGGGAATGTCCGACGTGCGGCCCGATGGGTGCGCCGACCGACGCGGTACGCCGGACCGTGGCCCGATACGCTGCGTTTCAACACCTGCCTCAGCCGCACCGTCGCGGCCCATATCGGACCGGAACACACAAACGAGGAGCGACTCAGTGGCAACCATCGAGGGAATCGTCGCCCGGGAGATCCTCGACTCGCGGGGCAACCCGACGGTCGAGGTCGAGGTCGGGCTCGACGACGGCACGATCGCCCGCGCCGCGGTGCCGTCCGGCGCCTCCACCGGCGCCTTCGAGGCGATCGAGCTGCGCGACGGTGACGCCGACCGCTACCAGGGCAAGGGTGTCAAGAACGCGGTCGCCAACATCGAGGACCGGATCGTCGACGAGCTGGTCGGCTACGAGGCCAGCGAGCAGCGGCTGATCGACCAGAAGATGCTCGACATCGACGGCACCGACAACAAGGCCGAGCTGGGCGCGAACGCCATCCTCGGCGTCTCGCTGGCGGTGGCGAAGGCCGCGGCGGGCAGCGCCGAGCTGAGCCTCTTCCGCTACCTGGGCGGCCCGAACGCACACCTGCTCCCGGTGCCGATGATGAACATCCTGAACGGTGGGGCGCACGCCGACTCGAACGTCGACATCCAGGAGTTCATGATCGCGCCGATCGGCGCGCCCAGCTTCCGCGAGGCGCTGCGCTCCGGCGCCGAGGTCTACCACGCGCTGAAGTCCGTGCTGAAGAAGAAGGACCTCTCCACCGGGCTCGGCGACGAGGGCGGCTTCGCCCCGAACCTGCCCACCAACGCCGCCGCGCTGGACCTGATCGCCGAGGCGGTCGAGAAGGCCGGCTACCGGCTCGGCACCGACATCGTCTTCGCGCTCGACGTGGCCGCCACCGAGTTCTTCGACAACGGCACGTACACCTTCGAGGGCAGCGCCAAGTCCGCGGAGGAGATGAGCAACTACTACACCAAGCTCATCGGCGACTACCCGATCGTCTCCATCGAGGACCCGCTGTCCGAGGACGACTGGAGCGGCTGGGCCACGCTGACCGCCGCGGTCGGCGACCGGATCCAGATCGTCGGCGACGACCTGTTCGTCACCAACCCGCAGCGCATCGCCCGCGGCATCGCGGAGAAGGCGGCGAACGCCGTCCTGGTCAAGGTGAACCAGATCGGCTCCCTCACCGAGACCCTGGACGCGGTGGACCTGGCGCACCGGGCCGGCTTCACGTGCATGATGAGCCACCGTTCCGGCGAGACCGAGGACACCACCATCGCCGACCTGGCGGTCGCCACCGGCTGCGGCCAGATCAAGACCGGCGCCCCGGCCCGCTCGGACCGGGTGGCCAAGTACAACCAGCTGCTCCGCATCGAGGAGGAGCTGGCCGACGCGGCGCGGTACGCCGGGGCGGGCGCGTTCCCGCGTTACCGTTCCGCCTGAGACGGGCAGCCTTCGGGGGAGGGGTGTCGATGCAGCAGCGGCGCACGCCGAACGGTCAGCGCCCCGCCCGCCGGCCGGGTCACCCCGGCCGGCCGGGCGGGTCCCGCGCGCGCGGGTCGGCCCGCGACGGCGTCCGCGCGGATCAGCGCGCCGCCGGCCGGTCGCCCAGCACGGTGCGGGCCACCGACGGGGTACGCTCCGCGAACCGTCCCGCCGCGGCCCGTCGTACGGGGGCCGGCGGCGGGGTCAAGCGGGTCTCCGCACCCCACCCCCGACGGTTCACCGGGCGCGCCACCGTGCTGTTCGCGGTGCTGATCGCGCTCGCCCTCGCGTACACCTACCCGGTCCGGGTCTACCTCGACCAGCAGGCCGACATCGAGCGGATGCAGGCGTCCCAGGAGGCCCAGCGCGAGCACATCGCCAAACTGTCGGACCGGGCGGCCAAGTGGCGCGACAAGGAGTACATCCGCATCCAGGCCCGGGAGCGCTTCGGCATGGTCTACCCCGGCGAGGTGCCGGTGATCGTGCTGTACGACCCGGAGGGCGCGGCCCGGGACGCCGCCGGCGGTGCCCCGCCCGCACCGCCCACGGACCCGGAACCCTGGTACGACACCCTGTGGTCCAGCGTCCACGCCGCGAACGCCGAGCGCCCCGCCGGCTGACCACCCGATCCAGCACCGACGAAAGATGGGCACCGTGACTGTCGTACCACCGCAGGAGCCGGCGGCGGGCTCCGTACCCCCGCCGCGACGGGAACCGGCCACGGAGGCCGACCTGGCCGCGGTGGCCGCGCAGCTCGGACGCCCGCCACGCGGCACCCGGGCGGTGGCCCACCGCTGCCCCTGTGGCCTGCCCGACGTCGTCGAGACGACCCCCCGGCTCGCCGACGGGACGCCGTTCCCGACGCTGTTCTACCTGACCTGCCCCCGGGCGACCGCCGCGTGCAGCCGGCTGGAGTCCGCCGGGCTGATGAAGGAGATGGCCGAGCGGTTGGCCGCCGACCCGGAGCTGGCCGCCCGGTACCGGGCGGCGCACGAGGACTACCTGGCCCGCCGTGAGGCGATCGGCGAGGTGCCGGAGATCGCCGGCATCTCGGCCGGCGGCATGCCCGGCCGGGTGAAGTGCCTGCACGTGCACCTGGGCCACGCGCTCGGCGCCGGCCCGGGGGTCAACCCGTTCGGGGACGAGACGCTGGCGCTGGTGGAGAAGTGGTGGACGGCCGGCCCCTGCGTGGACGTGCCGGGGCAGCCGTGACCACCGACGACGTCGTGGTGCGCCGCGCCCGCACCTCCGACGTGCGCGGCATCCGGCGGCTGGTGGACACCTACACCGACGACCGGCGGCTGCTCAGCAAGGCCACCGTCACGCTGTACGAGGACGTGCAGGAGTTCCGCGTCGCGGTCGCGCCCGACGGGGCGGTGGTCGGCTGCGGGGCGCTGCACGTCATGTGGGAGGACCTGGCCGAGATCCGCACGGTCGCCGTGGACCCGGCGTACCGGGGGCAGCGGATCGGGCACCGGCTCGTCGCCGAGCTGATCGAGGCGGCCCGGGAGATCGGGGTGGCCCGGATCTTCGTGCTCACCTTCGAGACCCGGTTCTTCGGCGGGTTCGGCTTCCGCGAGATCGACGGCGCGCCCGTACCGCAGCCGGTGTACGAGCAGCTGCTGCGCTCGTACGACGAGGGCGTCGCCGAGTTCCTCGACCTGGAACGGGTCAAGCCGAACACCCTGGGCAACACCCGGATGCTGCTGCGCCTGTAGGGGCGTGCTTGATCACGTCCGGCATCCTGGCGTGATGTGGATAGTGCGTCGGGTGTGCGCCGTGCTGCTGACCGCCGTCGCCCTGACCGGGGCGGTACGCCTGGTCGCGCCGGCCACCGCCGGCCCGGCCGGTCAGCCGCCGGGGGTGGCCCGGCAGCTCGCCTTCCTGCGCGCCGCGCTCGACGACGGCGCGGGCGAGGACGCGCAGGCGCTGTTCCCGGAGGGCTACTTCTTCACCCACGCGCTGTACGGGCTGGCCCACGTCGAGCTGGGCCTGCGGGCGCCGGCGGGGCGGCGGGGGACGGCGCTGCGGGAGGCCCGTTGGGCGCTCGCGCGGCTGGAGTCGCCCGCCGGGCGGGCCCCGTTCGACGCCGGGCTCGTCCCCGCGTACGGGATCTTCTGGCAGGGCTGGACGAACTGGTTGCGCGGCGGTGTGCTTGCCCTGCAACCGGCGGCCGGCCGCGACCCGGCCGAGGTGCGCCGCTTCGCCGACGCGTCGGCCGCGATCGGGGCCGCGTTCGACGCGTCGGCGTCGCCGTACCTGGCCGCGTACCCGGGGCAGGCGTGGCCGGTGGACTCCACCGTGGCCGTGGCCTCGCTGCGGCTGCACGACGCGCTGCTGCCGCCCCGCTTCGCGCCGACCGTGGCGCGCTGGCTGGACGGCGTCCGGCAGCGCCTGGACCCGCGTACCGGGCTGCTGCCGCACCGGGTGGACCTGGCCACCGGCGCCCCGGCCGAGGTGGCCCGGGCCACCTCGCAGAGCGTCATCCAGCGGTTCCTGGTGGACGTCGACCCGGCGTTCGCCCGCGAGCAGTACCTGCGCTTCCGCGACCGGTACGTGGCCGCGCCGCTCGGGCTCGGCCCGGCCGTGCGCGAGTACCCGGACGGCATGACGGGAGCGGGCGACGTCGACTCCGGCCCGCTGGTGCTCGGGGTGAGCCTGTCGGCCACCGTGGTCGCCCTCGGCGCCGCGCAGTCCCAGGGCGACGCCGCGCTCGCCGGGGCGCTGGCGAACTACGGTGAGCTGGTCGGCCTGCCCGTCGACACCCCGTGGACCCGCCGGTACGCCCTCGGCGCGCTCCCGGTCGGCGACGCGTTCCTGGCCTGGTCGAAGACCGCCCGCCCGGGGAGGCCCGCCCGCCCGGGGAGGCCCGCCCGCCCGGGAAGGCCCGCCCGCCCGGGGAGGCGGCTCGGCCGGCCGCGGAGGCGGCTCGGCCGGCCGCGCCCGGCCCGCTGCCGTAGGGTTGCTGCCGTGACGACGCGCGTGGCCGCCATCGACTGCGGGACCAACTCCATCCGACTGCTGGTCGCCGACCTGCCCGGCCCGGACGCCGGGCCGGACGCGCCGCTGGTCGAGCTGGTCCGGCGGCTGGAGATCGTCCGGCTCGGCCAGGGCGTCGACCGGACGGGCCGGCTCGCCCCGGAGGCGATCGAGCGGACCCGGGTCGTGCTGGCCTCGTACGCGGCCGACATCGAGAAGCTGGGCGCGGAGCGGGTGCGGATGTGCGCCACGTCGGCGTCCCGGGACGCCTCCAACGCCGGGGACTTCCGGGCGATGGTGGAGCAGACCCTCGGCGTCGCCCCGGAGGTGGTCACCGGCGACGAGGAGGCCCGGCTCTCGTTCACCGGCGCGGTCCGGGGCCTGCCGGCCGACGCGCAGCCGCCGTACCTGGTCGTCGACATCGGCGGCGGGTCGACCGAGTTCGTGGTCGGCACCCGCGAGGGCGGCGTGCGGGCCGCGATCTCGGTGGACGTCGGCTGCGTCCGGATGACCGAGCGGCACCTGCACGGCGACCCGCCGGGCCTGGACCAGATCGCCGCCGCGCAGGCCGACATCGCCGCCGCGGTGGACCGCGCGCTGGCGGCCGTGCCGGGGCGGGAGGCCGCCACGCTGGTCGGGCTCGCCGGCTCGGTCACCACCGTGGTCGCCGTCGCGGAGGGGCTCCCCGGGTACGACCCCGAGCGCATCCACCACGCCCGCGTGTCGTACGACGAGGTGGCCCGGGTGACCGCCGACCTGCTGGGCAAGAGCCGCGAGCAGCGGCTGGCGATCCCGGCGATGCACCCGGGGCGGGCCGACGTGATCGGGGCCGGCGCCCTGGTGCTCCGCGTGATCATGGAACGCGCCGGGATGCCGTCCGTGGTCGCCTCCGAGCACGACATCCTCGACGGCATCGCCTGGAGTCTCGCCTAGCCGCCGGCCCTGCCATGTCGGCGACATCGCGGTATCCAGGCCACCCCGCCCACCCGACATCGCCGACAACGCGGGGTCCCCAGGCGCTGGTGTCACCAGTCCGCTGCCGCGCGTCGCCTGCCGTCCGTCGCCCGTTGCGACGCCTTTGCTCTGCACCCGCCGACGCGGCAGGCACGCTCCGTGACCCCGCCGCCATCTTCGCGAAGGCGGGTGCCTTCTTCCGCCCCTGTTCACGGCGGTGTCGCCTCCTTGGGTGCAGAGCAAAGGGGCCGAAGGGTGGATGCCGCGCCAGCCAGCGCCTCACTGTGCGTGCCGATACCGCCGCTGCCGATCGCGTTCGTTGACGGTATTACGCAATGCGCACTAGTGTGTGATGCGTGGATACCACCCAGCTGTTGAAGGGCGTGCTGGACCTCGCGGTGCTCGCCGTGCTCCGGGAGGAGGACGGCTACGGGTACGACATCCTGCGCCGGCTCCGCGAGGCCGGACTGGAGGAGGTCGGCGACGCCTCGGTCTACGGCACGCTGCGCCGGCTCTTCGCCGCCGGCCTGCTGACTACGTACGTCGTGCCGAGCGAGTCGGGCCCGCACCGCAAGTACTACTCGCTCAACGCCGCCGGCCGGGACCAGTTGACCCGCTCCGGCAAGCTCTGGCGCTCGTTCGCCACCACCATGGACAGTCTGCTCGACGATCGGGGGACGGCGGCATGACCGTCATGGAGTAGGAGATCGCGGAGTACGTGGCCCGGGTCCGGGCCGCCCTGGCGGATCTGCCGCCGGCCGTCCGCGACGAGTTGACCGAGGACCTGCCCGAGCACCTCGCCGAGGTGGTCGCCGAGGGCGACGGGCCGCTGGCCGACCGGCTGGGGGCGTACGCGGCGGAGCTGCGGGCGGCGGCCGGCGCGGGGGGTCCGGCCGCCGCCCGCAACCTCGACCAGCGGGTCGCCGCCGCCACGGCCCGGCTGCGCGCCCGGCTGCGCGTGGCCGACTCCCGGCTGGGCCCCGTCCTGGAGTACGCCTCCGCGAGCGAGTACCTGCGGCTGCTCCGCCCCGCGTGGTGGGTCCTACGCGGATACCTGGCCGCCATGCTGATCACCACGGCCACCACGGGCGCGGCGTTCGGGCTGCTGCCGAGGCTGGGCGGCAGCACCCTCGCCGCGCTGCTGCTCCTCACCGTCTGCGTGATCGCCTCGGTGTGGCTCGGCCGGCGCACGCCGGCGCTGCGGCGCTGGCCCCGGCTCGCGCTCCGTGCCGGCACGGCGGTTCTCGCCGTCTTCGCGGTCGCCGGTTTCGCCGACGCGGACGGCCAGCTGGGCCGGAACGACTCGGGGTACCAACCGGCGTCAGTGGACGCGCCGTTCATCCGGGACGTCTTCGTATACGACAGCGAGGGGCGGCTCGGTCGGCGCCGAGCGGGGCGGCGCCGGGCGGGTCGGCGCCGAGCGGGGCGCCGGAGCCCACCTCCTGACCTATGGGCCACGTCACACGTCGGGGCGCCGGGTCCTTCCGGCGCCCTGACGTGCCGTGGCGCCCGGCCGGGTGAACCTCGGGTGGAAATTGGCTGAACGGACGAGCCGAACGGGACACCGCCCCACGATGGTGATCGCTACGGTTTCGTCTGCTCATCCGCCCCTCGGAAGGAATCCCCGTGTCAGAGCAGGTCGCTATGCCCCCCGCCGCGTCGTCCGAGGACGCGCCCCGGCCCGCCGACCAGCCGGCCGAGCGGCCGACAGGGCCGGCGGCGGCCGGGCAGGAGACAGTGCCGACGACGGCCGGGCAGGGGACGGAGCAGGCCGAGGTGGACGGCGAGCAGCCGGAGGCGAAGCGGTCCGCCGCCCGCAAGGTGCTCGGCGTCGTCGCCGCGCTGGTCGCCGTCGGTGTGGTCGCGGCGCTCAAGTTCGGGCTCGGCACCGCCGTGGCCGCCGCGTTCGACGAGGACGCCACGGCCGATGCCAAGGCCGGCGACTGCCTCGCCGAGCTGCCGGCGGTGACCGACGGCGAGCGCAAGGACGCCAGGGGCGCCGAGGTCGTACCGTGCACCTCGACCAAGGCGGTGTACACCGTGGCCGGTCGGGTGAACGGGCAGACCGAGCCCCAGGCCAGGACGGGCGAGGCCTGCAAGCAGTTCCTCCAGCCGGGCCAGGACGGCTACTTCTTCTACAACATCAAGCCGGGCAGCACCGGCTACCTGCTCTGCCTGACGAAGAAGGCCTGACGGGCCGTACCCCGCGTGCCGGCCCGACCCGAACGGCCCGACCCGAACGGCCCGGCACCGGCCGGTGGCGGCGCGGGACGACCGCGCCGCCACCGGCGTACCGGGGGTCACCGGCGGGACAACGGGAGGTGAACGCCACTGTTCCGCCGTCTTCCGGCGGCCGTCGCGGCGTGGGAGGCTACCGGCACGTAGGAACACCCTGCGACCAGCCGACGATGACTGACCGCTAGGAGGACGGGTCGATGGGCGAGATGGTGAGCTTCACCAGCAACGGAGGGGCGAGCGAGGGGTATCTCGCGATACCCTCCGGCGGTGCGGCCAGCCCGGCGGTCATCGTCATCCAGGACTGGTGGGGCCTGGTGCCCCACGTACGGGCGGTGGTGGACCGCTTCGCGGAGGCGGGCTTCGTCGCCCTCGCGCCGGACTTCCGTCACGGCGGGCCGGCCAGCCGGCCGAGTGAGCCCCGGCAGATGCTGAACAGCACGCAGATGGACGAGGCGGCCACGGACATCGCCGCCGCCGCGGAGTACCTCGCCGCCCGTCCGGAGGTGCGCGGCCCGGTCGGCTGCGCCGGCTTCTGCGCCGGCGCCAGCCTGGCCCTCTGGTCGGGGACGTGCTCCGAGCGGATCGTCGCCACCGCCGGTTTCTACCCCCGGCTGCCCTGGGAGGGCATGCGCGCCGACTGGGTCGACTACGCGGGCAAGGCGGCGCTCATCCACTGCTCCGAGGCGGACGGCACCTCCGCCGCCGACGGGGTGCAGACCGTACGCCAGGCCATCGAGGCGGCCGGCGGCGCCTGCCAGACCTACGACTACCCGGGCACCGCGCACGCGTTCTTCAACGAGGACCGGCCGGGCCACTTCGACCAGCGCGCGGCGGCCACCGCCTGGGCCCGCACCCTCGAACTGTTCCGGGCGAAGCTTGGCTGAGCCCCGTACCCCCGGCGAGGTGGTCGCCCGCGCCGCGCGGGCGACCGACCTGCCCGACCTCGACGGCGCCGTCAGCGCCTGCTTCGCCTGCCCCCGCCTGGTCGCCTGGCGGGAGGAGGTCGCCCGGACGAGGCGGGCGGCCTTCCGGGACCAGGAGTACTGGGGGCGGCCCGTGCCCGGCTTCGGCGCCGCCGACGCCCGGATCGCCATCCTCGGACTGGCCCCCGCCGCGCACGGCGGCAACCGCACCGGGCGGATCTTCACCGGGGACCGCTCCGGCGACGTGCTCTTCGCCGCGCTGCACCGGGCCGGCCTGGCCAACCAGCCGACCAGTGTCGCCGCCGACGACGGGCTGGCCCTGCGCGACACCCGCATCTTCGCCGCCGTGCGCTGCGCACCGCCCGACAACAAGCCGACGCCGGCCGAGCGGGACACCTGCGCCCCGTGGCTGCACCGCGAGGTCGCGCTCATCCGGCCGACCCTGCGCGTCGTGGTCGCGCTGGGCGCGTTCGCCTGGGCCGCGTGGTGGCCCACGCTGCGCGAGGTGTACGGCGTCCGCCCGCCCAGCCCGCGACCGGCGTTCGGCCATGGGGCACACTGGTCCGGCAGGGCCGTACCGGATCTGCTCGGCTGCTACCACGTCAGCCAGCAGAACACCTTCACCGGGCGGTTGACGCCGGCGATGCTCGACGACGTGTTCGACCGGGCGAAGCGGCTGGCCGAAGTGGACTGACGGCATGGGACGGTGGCGATGGACCTCGGCGTGCTGCGCAGGTGGTGGCCGGTCGCGGCGGTGACCGTCCTGCTCGCCGTCGCCGCGCTCGCCGCCGGTCACTCGTCGATCGGGGCCAGCCGCATCCCGCCGGCCGTCGACAACGTCCCGTACGTGCCGGAGTACCCCTCCGTGGCACCGCCGTCGCTCCCGGCCGAGCCCCGCGACGCCGGGGAGAGCACCCGGGCGCACATCCCCGGGTGGCTCGGCACCGTGGCGCTGATCCTGCTCGGCCTGGCGATCGCCGTCGCCCTCGGCTACCTGGCGTGGACGCTGCTGCGGGGCGTGGCCCGGCGCAGCACCCGGGCGCTGCCGCAGAGCCGGGCCCGGCGCACCGCCGAGGGCACCGCCCGGGAGGTGGTCGCCGCGCTCGACGCCGGCCTGGTCGAGCTGGACGACGCCGACGTGGACCCGCGCACCGCCGTGATCGCCTGCTGGGTACGCCTGGAGGAGGCCGCCGCCGCGGTCGGGGTGCGGCGGCGGGCCGGAGACACCCCCACCGACCTGGTCACCCGCCTGCTGCGCGGGGACCCCGAGGCCGGGGTGCCGGCGATCGTCAGCGCCGACGTGCTGGCCGAGTTCGCCCACGTCTACCGCGAGGCCCGGTACGCCACCCGGCCGGTCGGCGAGCGTACCCGCGACCAGGCCCGGGCCGCCCTGCGTCGGCTGCGCGGCGAGCTGACCGCCGTGGCCGCCGGTGGGTCGACGCCCGCCGCCACGGGCGGGGTGGTGGGCGTGTGAGCACCAGCATCCACGACCTGCTGACGTTCGAGGAGGAACGCCCGCGGCCGGCCGGGCCGACCGGGGGCGGGCGGGTCCGCTCCGTGCTGAAGGCCCTGGCCGCGGCCGGGGCGCTGACCGCGGTGGTGGTCACCGGCCTGCGGGCCGTCGGCCTGCAGGTCTCGCTCTGGATCGTCGTCGCCGGCGTGCTCGCCCTGCTCGCCGTGCGCCGGGTCACCGCAGCGCTCACCCCGCCGCCCCCGCCCCGGGCCGGGGGCCGGGCGCCCGCCGGCGAGGAGGACGGCCACTACCACTGGGCGGCCCGGGACGCGCTGCGCGCCGCGGTCATCGGCTGGGAACGCCCGCTGGACTGGTGCGGGGGCAACCCCGACCGGTTCGCCAAGGTGATCCTGCCCCGGCTCGGGGAACTGGCCGACGAGCGGCTGCGCCAGCGGCACGGCGTGACCCGCGAGTCGGACCCGGCCCGCGCCCGTGCCCTGCTGGGCGACCGGCTGTGGGCGTTCCTCGACGCCCCGCCCCGACGTACCCCCTCGCCGCGCGAGCTCGCGGCGATCGTCGCCGAACTGGAGAAGATCTGATGAACGACGTGGACCGGACCGTACCCGCCGCCGAGGTGGGCCGCCTGGCCCGGACGGTGCTGGACGCGGTCGGCTCGGTCGTGGTCGGCAAGCGGGAGGCCCTGGAACTGGTCCTCTCCGGCATCCTGGCCGGCGGCCACGTGCTGCTGGAGGACCTGCCCGGCCTCGGCAAGACGTTGACCGCCCGGTCTTTCGCCCAGGCCCTCGGCCTGGACTTCCGCCGCCTCCAGTTCACCCCGGACCTGCTGCCCGCCGACGTCACCGGCTCGTTCCTCTACGACCAGCGCAGCGGCGACTTCGCGTTCCGCGCCGGCCCGGTCTTCACCAACCTGCTGCTCGCCGACGAGATCAACAGGACGCCGCCGAAGACCCAGTCGGCGCTGCTCGAGGCGATGCAGGAGAAGCAGGTCTCCGTGGAGGGCGTGACCTACCGGCTCGACGAGCCGTTCCACGTCCTGGCCACCGCGAACCCGATCGAGTACGAGGGGACGTATCCGCTGCCGGAGGCGCAGCTCGACCGGTTCCTGCTGCGGGTGTCGTTCGGCTACTCCGACCACGAGGAGGAGTGGGACGTGCTGCGCCGGCGCATCGCCCGCCGCCGCGAGGAGGCCGAGATCAAGCCGGTCGTCGACGCCGCCACCCTGCGGGCCATGCAGGCCGCCCTGGAGGACGTGGTGGTGGAGGACTCCCTCGGCCGCTACATCGTGCAGTTGACCGCCGCGACCCGGGAACACCCGTCGGTGCTGGTCGGGGCGTCCCCGCGCGGCTCGCTGGCGCTGCTGCTGCTCGCCCGCGCCCGGGCGGTCCTCGCCGGCCGGGACTACGTGGTGCCGGAGGATGTCAAGGAGGTGGCCGTCCCGGCGCTGGCGCACCGGATCACGCTGCGCCCCGAGATGTGGCTGCGCCGGGTCGACCCGTCCTTCGTCGTCGGTGAGGTGCTCGACCAGACCCCGGCCCCGGCGAGCGGCGCGCTGCCCAGCTACGCCGCCGGCGCCGGCCACTGACGTCGTGTCGACCGGACAGGGGCCGGCGGCGGGCTGGGCCCCCACCTGGGCGCTCGGCCGGGCGGTGCTGCTCACCGGCCTGCTGCTGATCGCCGGGGTGCTGCTCGGCCGCGTCGACCTGGTCGTGCTCGCCGTCCCGTTCGCGCTCGGCACCGCGTACGCGCTGCGCCGCCGGCCAACCGCGGGGCCGCAGGTGTGGGTGGCCGCCGACGAGGGGCACCTGGTCGAGGGCGGGGAGTTCACGGCCACCGTCACGGTCGGCAACCCGGACACGGTCGGGTACGACGTCGCGGTGGTCCGTACCCGGGTCTCGCCGTGGCTGTGGATGAAGCGGGCCGGCGTGGGCGGCGCCCGGGCGGACCTGTCCCGCACCGGGGTGGACCGTCCCTTCGTGACCGTGGTCGACCCGGACACCGCCGTCGACCTGGAGCTGTCCGGCACGGCCCGGCGGTGGGGCCGGCACCCGGTCGGCCCGGCCGGCGCCCGGGTCGCCGCCGCCGGCGGCCTGCTGGTGTCCCGGGCCACGATCGCCGAGCCGGTGCGGGCCCGGGTGTACCCGAAGACGGAGCCGTTCGAGGCCGTGGAGGCGATGCCCCGGGCCGCCGGCCTGGTCGGGGCACACCACTCCCGCCGCCCCGGCGAGGGCGGCGAGCTGGCCGGGGTCCGGGTGTTCGCCCCCGGCGACCGGCTGCGGCGCATCGACTGGCGGGTCTCGCTGCGCGCCCGGCAGCTGCACGTCGCGGCGACCCTGTCCGACCGCGACGCCGAGGTGGTGATCCTGCTCGACGTGCTCGCCGAGGCCGGCCGCTCCGGCGGCGTCGGCGGGGCCGCCTCCGTGCTGGACACCACCGTCCGGGCCGCCGCCGCCATCGGCGAGCACTACCTGCACCGCGGCGACCGGGTGGCGATGCTGGAGTACGGGCCGGCGGCCCGCCGGCTGCGCCCGGCCACCGGCCGGCGGCAGTACCTGACGCTGCTGGAGTGGCTGCTCGACGTGCAGGCCGAGTCGGCGCCGCACGAGCCGTACGAACCGGTCTTCGGCCCGCACCTGCTCTCCTCCGACGCGCTGGTGGTGGTGCTCACCCCGCTGCTGGACGAGCGGTCCGCGCAGATGCTGGCCCGGATGGCCCGCTCCGGGCGGTTCGTGGTGGCCGTGGACACGCTCCCCGCCGACCTGCCCCCGCCGGGCCGCAAGGGCTGGTCGGAGGTGGCCTTCCGGCTGTGGCGGCTGGACCGGGACACTATGATCTGCCAGCTCCGCGAGCACGGCGTGCCGGTGGTCCGCTGGGCCGGCGCGGGCAGCCTGGACGAGGTCCTGCGGGACGTGGCCAGGCTCGCCACCGCCCCGAGGGCGGGCGCGCGATGAACCCGGTCGAGGCGGTGACGGAACGGGCCCGGGCGGCACGCTCGGCCGCCGACCGGGTCAGCCTCGCGCCGCTGCTGGTCCGCGTCGGCGTCTTCGTGGCCGGGCTGGCCGGGCTGCTGCTGGCGTACCCGGCCGAGGTCTTCGCCGGGCGGTCGCTGGCCGCCCTGGCGGTGGTGGCGTTGCTGCCGGCGATCGGGCCGCGCCGCGTGTGGCCGACCTTCGCGGCCCTGGTCACCGTGGGTGGCTGGCTGCTGGCCACCGAGGGGTACGAGCGGCCGATCGCGCTCTGGCGGCTGCTCGCCGTGGCGGCGGCGCTGTACCTGGCGCACTCGCTGTGCGCGCTGGCGGCGCTGCTGCCGTACGACGCGGTGGTGGACCCCGAGCTCGTCGTGCGCTGGCTCACCCGGGCCGGCGGGGTGCTGCTCGCCTCGGCGGTGCTCGGGGTGCTGCTGCTGCGGGCCGCCGACGCCGGAACCGACCGCGGCTTCCTCGCCGCGACGGTGGCGGGGCTGCTCGTCGCCGTGGGCGTGAGCGCGTTGCTGGGGTGGCTGATGCGTCGCAAATGACGGGACGTGAGCAGACGTTGTGCAGCTCACAGGTGTTGTGTTGGGTCACAGAAGGGGGTATCGCTCGGGATTAGCCGAGCCGCCCGGGGAAAGATAGTTGACGTGAATCCGAAGCGGATCCTTGTCGTCGGTGCCGGGCACGTCGGGCTGTACGCCGCCCTGCGCCTGTCGAAGAAGCTCAGCTCGCGTGAGGCCGAGGTCATCGTCGTCGACCCGCAGCCGCACATGACGTACCAGCCCTTCCTGCCCGAGGCGTCCGCGGGCAACATCTCCCCGCGGCACTCCGTGGTGCCGCTGCGGCGCGTGTTGCGGCGGTGCACGGTCGTGGCCGGTGCGGTCACCCGCATCGAGCACGGCCGCAAGGTGGCCACGGTGCAGCCGATCAGCGGCCCGACGCGGGAGATCGCCTACGACCACGTCGTCGTGGCCCCCGGCTCGGTCTCCCGGACGCTGCCGATCCCCGGCCTGCACGAGCACGGCATCGGGTTCAAG
Source organism: Micromonospora sp. NPDC048830 (assembly GCF_043198215.1). Classification (NCBI taxonomy): domain Bacteria; kingdom Bacillati; phylum Actinomycetota; class Actinomycetes; order Micromonosporales; family Micromonosporaceae; genus Micromonospora; species Micromonospora sp. NPDC048830. The sequence goes on along the minus strand of NZ_JBICUP010000013.1, from coordinate 97,591 downwards.
ACCATCGGCGAGGCCATCTACCTGCGCAACCACGTGCTGGACCGGCTCGACGTGGCGGCCGTGACCCCCGACCCGGACCTGCGCCGCTCCGCGCTGACCTTCGTGTTCGTCGGCGGCGGCTACGCCGGCATCGAGGCGCTCGCCGAGATGGAGGACATGGCCCGGGACGCGCTGCGGTACTACCCGGAGCTCAAGCCGGAGGACATGCGCTGGGTGCTGGTCGAGGCGACCCAGCGGGTGCTGCCCGAGGTCGACCGGGACATGGGCGCCTACACGGTGCAGCAGTTGCTGAAGCGGAACATGGACATCCGGCTGGATACCCGGCTGGAGTCCTGCGTCGAGGGGGTGGTCAAGCTCTCGGACGGGGACAGCTTCCGCGCCGACACCATCGTCTGGACGGCCGGCGTGAAGCCGTCGCCGATGCTGGACGCCACCGACTTCCCGCGCGACGACCGCCGCCGCGTCACCTGCCGGCCGACGCTGCAGGTCGTGGACGGCGACCGGGTGGTCGAGGGCGCCTGGAGCGCCGGCGACTGCGCGGCGGTGCCCGACCTGACCAAGGAGCCGGGCAACTTCTGCTCGCCGAGCGCCCAGCACGCCGTGCGTCAGGCGGGCCGGATGGCCGACAACATCGCGAACGTGATCCGCGGGCGGGAGCCGGTCGACTACCGGCACAAGCACGCCGGCAGCGTGGCCAGCCTCGGCCTGCACAAGGGCGTCGCCCAGGTCTACGGGATCAAGATGACCGGGTGGCCGGCGTGGTTCATGCACCGGACGTACCACATGAGCCGGATCCCGTCGTTCAACCGGAAGGTCCGGGTCGTGGTGGACTGGTCGCTGGCGTTCTTCCTCAAGCGGGAGGTGGTCGCGCTCGGCCAGCTGCACGACCCGCGCGAGGAGTTCATCGAGGCGTCCCAGCCGGTGGCCCCCCGCGTCTGAGGTGTCCGGAAGGGCCCCTTCTCTACCTGAAACGGTAGGGAGGGGGCCCTTTCGCGCGCTCTGCGGGAGGCGCGTCGGATGCCCACCGCAGCACACCGGGCCCCCGGTACGCGGCGGCAGCCGAACGGGCCGCCACGCGACACGCGGCGGCGGCCGCCGGCGGGTCAGACGCGCCAGACCCAGGCGTCGGCGATCCTCGTGGACGGACCGTAGAGCTGGTCCAGGGTGGCGCGCAGGTCCTCGGCGTGCGGCGTGTCGACGGCCAGCGCGAAGCAGGACGCCCCCCACCGGTCGGCGTCCCGGGCCGCCTGCTGCCGCTCCCTGTCGCCCACCACCGGCCGTCCGCCCTGCTTCGCCACGTCCGCCAGCAGCGCGGAGGTGGGCCGCTTCCAGGTGCCCATGGCGGCGGTGCCGTCCCGGCCGTACGGGCCGATGAAGAAGCCCTCCGGCATGCCGAAGGCGGCGTCGGCGGCCGTGGCCCAGCGCATCGGCCAGGGCTCCTTCGGGGTGGCCAGCGGCACCGGCACCAGCACCCCGCCGGGGCGGACGCACTGCCGCCAGTGCCCGCCCGTGACGAACTCCGGCAGCGCCGGGCGCTCGGCGGTGGGCAGCGGCGCCGGGAAGACCGGCAGCAGCGCGGCAACCACCGCCGCCGGGACCAGCCGACGGGCCCGCCCGGGGACGCCCAGCGCCCGGTCCACGGCGAGCACCAGCAGCGTCGCGGCCAGCGGCAGCACGGCCAGCGCGAACCGCATCGGCAGTGCGCCGTCCACCACCGGCAGGCCGGCGAGCAGGGCGTACGGGCCGGGCACGCCGGTGCGGTCGCCGCCGTGCACCACGGTGGGGCCGAGCGACAGCGCGCCCATCGTCAGCGCGCCGGCCACGGACGCGATCACCAGCGGGCGGCGGCCCAGCCAGAGGGCGCACCCCACGACGACCACGAGCAGCGGCCAGCCGAGGAACGTGTTGTACTCGGCCGGCCCGGTGGTGAGCCGCGCGGCGTCGTCGCTGCCGGCCACCGACAGCGGGGAGAGGGTCCACCAGCTGCGCAGGTCCGCCGAGAAGTAGTGCGGGCTGAACATCCCGTCCGCGACGCCCAGCGGGCCGGCGAACTGGAACCACAGCGGGTACGCCAGCACGAGCAGCGCCAGCCCGGCCGCGAGCAGCATCCCGGCGGCGAAGCCCGGCAGCGCCCGGCGCAGCAGCGCCCGGTCGGTCAGGGCGTACGCGACGGCCATCACCAGCAGCGTCGCCGCGCAGAGGAAGAGCACCTCCTCGCCGACGAAGACCTGGACGCTGACCGTGGCGGCGAGCCCGACGGCGGAGGTGAGCACGGCGCGCCGGTCCGGGCCGGGGCGGCCCTCCCGCCCGCCACCCGCTTTCCGCCGGCCGGCGAGCGGGTCGGCGGCGCGCAGCATCCGGACCACCAGCCAGACGATCACCGGGACCAGCCACTGGGCGGTCATGTGCAGATGGCTGTTGGTCTGCGAGATCATCCCCGGGCCGAACCCGCACAGCCCCGCGCCGAGTGCGGCGGCCGGCCGGCGGGCCCCCAGGAGCCGGGTGAACAGCAGGTGCCAGGCGAGCGCGGTGCCGGCCAGGTTGATCCCGGCGAGCAGGGCGAACGTGGCCGGGGCGCCGAACAGCAGGGTGACCGGGGCGAACAGCACGCCGAGCGCGATGACCGTGGTGTTGGCCATCAGGTTCACCCCGTCCGGGGCGTTGAGCCGGTCGCTGAGCAGACCGAAGTCGCCCAGCAGGGCCCGCGCGTCGACCGCCAGGAACCACTCGTACAGGGCCTGGTCCTCCGGATTGAGCGCCAGCACCCGGCCGGACGGGTCGGGCCACAGCCCGTGGGTGAGCCAGCCGGCCAGCGCCGCGAACGCCAACCCGACGACGATGTCGCCCCGGTTCCTGCCGGCGGCGGCCCGCAGCCGGGCCAACCGGGAGTCGGCCGGGGCCGGAGCGTCGGTACGAACATCCTGTTCAGAGGTGGCGTCGGGGGCCGTGGGGGCTGCGCTGCTCACGGCTCGACCCTAGTGCGGTACGGCCGGCAGGGTTCGCCGGGTCGTCCCGGAACCGCTACGTGCCACTGCACACGGCGTGCGTGGACCCGCTACGGTGGCACTGCACACAGCGCGGTCGAGCCGCGTCGGTGGCGCCCGCCCGGGTGGTGGAACGGCAGACACGGCCGCCTTAAAAGCGGCTGCCGCAAGGCGTGCGGGTTCGACCCCCGCCCCGGGCACCACACTCTCAGCTTCCCTTCAGCTTGGTGATCTCCTACGAGTCGATCGGGGCGTTTACCCTTGAAGGGCACGTCACACGTGCGACGACCCCCTGAGGGAGGCCAGACAGTGAAGACCTCGAACCCGGTGCTCGCCCGACTCGGCCAGGCGGCCGAGCGGGAACGGGCCGCCGGGTACGCACCGACCGGGCCGTACGGACAGCCCGGCTATCCGCAGTACCCGGGCGCTACCGACTACCAGGTCGCGCCCGGGTACGCACCGACCGGGCCGTACGGACAGCCCGGCTATCCGCAGTACCCGGGCGCGACCGACCACCAGGTCGCGCCGCCCACCGTGACGCCGATGTCCATCGACGACGTGGTGGTCAAGACCGTGATGCTCCTGGGCAGCCTCGGCGTCTCCGCCGCGGCCGCCTGGGTGCTCGTGCCGGACGCGCTGCTCGGCGCCGCCTGGATGGGCGCCGCAGTGGTCGGCCTGGTCCTCGGCCTGATCATCTCGTTCTCCCGGATGGCCAACCCCGCGCTGGTCATCGCGTACTCCGTCGTCGAGGGCGTCTTCGTCGGCCTGGTGAGCAAGGCGTTCAACTCGCTCTACGACGGCATCGTGCTCCAGGCCGCGGTCGCCAGCTTCGGCGTCTTCTTCCTGATGGCGATGCTCTACAAGGCGCGGGCCATCCGCGCGACCCCGAAGTTCGTCCGCGGCGTGACCGCGGCGATGGTCGGCCTGTTCGCGGTGATGCTGATCAACCTGGTGCTGGCGCTGTTCGGTGTCAACACCGGCCTGCGCGACGGCAGTGCGCTGGCCATCGGCTTCAGCCTGGTCTGCATCGTGGTCGCGTCGCTGAGCTTCGTGCTCAGCTTCCACGAGATCGAGCAGGGCGTCCGGATGGGCCTGCCGCAGCGCTACGCCTGGACCGCCGCGTTCGGCATCCTGGTGAGCCTGGTCTGGCTCTACATCGAGATCCTGCGCCTGCTGAGCTACTTCCAGGGCGACGACTGACCCTCGCCCGCCGACCGGCGCCCGCCACCGCTGTCGCGGCGGCGGGCGCCGTCGTTTTCGCGTCCGGCCGTTCCGCGGGTTGCTGTCGCGGCGGCGGGCGCCGTCGTCTTCGCGCCCGGCCGTTCCGCGGGTTGCTGTCGCGGTGGCGGGCGCCGTCGTCTGCGCCCCACCCCCGGCGTTTGCCCGCCACCGCCGACTCCGCCGGTGCACAGTGACTGCGAGGGGTACGTCGGCCAGGAGGTGGCGGTGCGCAGTTCCAACCCGGTGCTGACCCGGCTGGACGACACCCGCCGGCTCGAACGCCAGGTGCTCGGCACGGGCGGCGCCGAGGCGATGACGGTGGACGACGTGGTGGTGCGGACCGTCGGGCTGCTGCTGCTCACCGGCGTCACGGCGGCGGCCGCCTGGGTGGTCGTACCGCAGGCGGTGTGGATCTCCGCCGCGCTGGCGGGTACCGCTCTGGCCGGCATCGTCCTGGCGCTGGCCATCTCGCTGCGCGGCAGCACCAACCCGGCCCTGATCGCCGGGTACGCGGTGCTCCAGGGGCTGCTGCTCGGGGTGGCCAGCCGGGCCTTCCAGCTCGTCTACCCCGGGATCGTGGTGCAGGCCGTGGTGGGCACCCTCGGGGTCTTCCTCGGGATGGCGCTGCTGTACCGGTCCCGGGTGCTGCGGGCCACGCCCCGGATGGCCCGCCTGGTGGCCGGCACGCTGCTCGGCATCGTCGCGCTCAGCGTGGCCAACCTGGTCTTCTACCTGTTCACCGGGCGGCAGGCGCTGGAGGTCTACAGCCTCACCGCCGAGGCCGGCTGGCTGGCGTACGTCTTCTCGGTGGTGGCGATCGTCGCCGGCGCGTTCAGCTTCATCCTCGACTTCGACCTGGTGGAACGGTCGGTCCGCGCCGGCCTGCCCCGCCGGTACGCCTGGTACTGCGCGTTCGGGCTGCTCGCCGGGCTGGTCTTCCTCTACTGGCAGCTGCTGCGCCTGATCAGCTACCTGCGCCGCTGAACGGCGGTGCCCCGCCTGCCCCGCCTGCCCCGCCTGCCCCGCCTGCCCCGCCTGCCCCGCCTGCGCCGAGCGGCCTCCTACACTCGGCCCGTGAGCGCAGTGGAACTGGACCGGGCGGTGGAGTTGCTGGTCGGGCAGGTCGGGCACTGGCAGCAGCCGCGCTGGGCGGCGACCGCCGGGGGTGGCAACGTCTCCCGGGCCGACCTGGTGCACCGGCTGGTCCAGGAGGTGGCCAACCTGGCGGCGGACGCCGAGGGTGAGCCCCGGCGCGTCGTCCCGCGTCTCGACAACGACCTCGTCCTGCCCGACCAGCTCCGGGTGGTCGCGGCCGACCTGGTGGCCGCCGCTCCGCCCGCCGAGGTGCTGGCCCGGGCCGCCGCCGAGGTGACGGCCACCCGGAGCGCGCTCTGACGAGGGGATCCACCCCCAGTTACGCGACATGGCGGCATCCGGCGCGCCCGGACACCGCCATGTCGGGGAACTGGAGTCGATCTAGGGCGCGGCCGGCCCGCCGCGCGCGGCCGGCCCGCCGCGCTCAGCTGAGCCGTTCGAGGACCATCGCCATGCCCTGGCCGCCGCCGACGCACATCGTCTCCAGGCCGATGCTCTTGTCGTGCCAGTCGAGGGCGTTGAGCAGGGTACCGGTGATCCGGGCGCCGGTCATGCCGAACGGGTGGCCGACGGCGATCGCCCCGCCCATCACGTTCAGCTTCTCGAGCGGGATGCCGAGCTGTCGGTACGAGGGGATCACCTGGGCGGCGAACGCCTCGTTGATCTCCACGAGGTCGACGTCGGCGATGGTCATCCCGGCCCGCCGCAGCGCCTGCCGGGACGCCTCGACCGGGCCCAGCCCCATGATCTCCGGCGACAGGGCGGTGACGCCGGTGGAGACGATCCGGGCCAGCGGCGTGAGGCCGAGGTCCTTCGCCCGCTGGGCGCTCATGACCACCACGGCCGCCGCCCCGTCGTTGAGCGGGCAGCAGTTGCCGGCCGTGATCCGGCCGTCGGGGCGGAACACGGGCTTGAGCCCGGCCACGCCCTCCAGGGTCACCCCGGGCCGCGGGCCGTCGTCGGCACCGACCACCGTGCCGTCCGGGGCGGTGACCGGGGTGATCTCCCGGGCCCAGAAGCCGTCGGCGATCGCCTTCTCCGCCAGGTTCTGGCTGCGTACGCCGAACTCGTCCATGTCGGCGCGGGTCACGTCGTACGCCTGGGCCAGGTTCTCGGCGGTCTGCCCCATGGCGAGGTAGATGTCGGGCAGCTCGCCGGACTCGCGGGGGTCGGTCCACACCTCCGCGCCGCCCTCCGCCCGCCGTGCCGAGCGTTCCCGGGCGGCGGCGAAGCGCGGATTCTCCCAGCCGCCGCCGACCAGCGCCTGCGCCTCCGGCGGCAGCGTGTCGGAGTTGCCCCGCGCGTACCGGGAGACGGTCTCGACGCCGGCGCTGATGAAGACGTCGCCCTCCCCGGCCCGGATCGCGTGCATCGCCATCCGCGTGGTCTGGAGCGAGGACGCGCAGTAGCGGGTCAGCGTGGCGCCCGGCAGGCCGTCGAGGCCCAGCAGGGTGGCAACCACCCGCGCCATGTTGAAGCCCTGCTCGCCGCCGGGCAGGCCGCAGCCCAGGTAGAGGTCGTCGATCTCCGTCGGGTCGAGCTGGGGCACCTTGTCCAGGGCGGCCCGGACGACGGTGGCGGTGAGGTCGTCGGGGCGAATGTCGCGCAGGGATCCCTTGTGCGCCCGGCCGATGGGGGAGCGGGCGGTGGCGACGATGACGGCGTCGCGGGACGACTCAGTCGGCATGAACCAACGTTAACTCGCCGGTAACTTGGCGCGGAAGCCGCCCGCTCCGGCGGGAAATGTCACGCCGGAGCGGGGCCGCCGGCGTCGCGGCTGCCGCTGCTCCCGCTCCGCCGGGTCGGGCATCCGGGACGGCACGGCCGGGGCCGGGCATCGAGCGTCCCGGGGCGGCCGGGCCTCGAGCGTCCCGGGGCGGCCGGGCATCGAGCGTCCCGGGGCGGCCGATTGGCCGCGGGTCACTGGTGGGGGGCGACGTTCGCGGCGGCGGCGACCGCCGGGAGCAGGGCGTGCGCCCAGACCCGGTAGCCGTCGGCGGAGGGGTGGAAGCCGTCGTGGCAGAACGTCCCGGCGTCCGCCCGGAACACCGGACCGGTCTCGGCGGCCAGGTCGACCACGGTGCCCCCGGCGTCGAGCACGGCCACCGTCTGGGCGCGGGCGATCCGCCGCCCGGACCAGCCGACCACCTGCCGCAGCGGGGGCGCGATGGCGCGTACCGCGCCGAGGTCGGGGCAGGTGCCGACGACCACCTCGACGCCCGCCTCGCGCAGCCGCCGCACGGCCGCGCCCAGGTACGCCGCGGCCTCCGCCGGCCGGCGCAGCCCGGTGGCGTCGTTGGCGCCGATCAGGACCACCGCCACGTCGGGACGCGGGCCGAGCAGGGCGCGGGCCACCTGGGTGGCGAGATCCGTGGAGCGGGAGCCGGACACCCCGACGCTGGACAGGTGCACCCGGCGGCCGGTCGGCCCCTCGGCGAGCAGGTGGGCCAGTTGACCGCCGACGGTGTCGCCGAGCCGGGCCACGCCGACCCCGAGGGCGGACGAGTCGCCGAGCAGGACCAGCCGCAGCGGTGGCGCGCCGGCCCGCCCGACCGTGGCGCGCAGGGCCAGCCCCAGCTCCGGCTGGGCGTACGGGCGGTTCCGGGCGACGAACGCCTCGCCGGCGAGGACGGCGACGCCGCCGATCGTCCCGGCGATCAGGGACAGGGCCGTCGCCCGGCCCAGCCGGAGTGCCAGTTGTGCCCCGGTGCCCCGGTCGCCCAGGCCGTGCCTGCCGCCGCGCTCGGTCATGGCCGTCCCTCCAGTGTGGGTGTGTCGGCGGCCGGGCCGGGTTGCGGCACCGCGCCGACGCCGAAGAAAGCCCGCCGACGCAGCTGCGCCCACCGCCCCGCCGGCCCACGGTCGCGGCCGTGGACCTGCGTGGCACTGACCTCCGTGCCGGCGTGCCGGGCCGCCTCCTGGGCGGCCTCAGGCAGCGACCGTACGCCCTCGACGCGCCCGAGACCAGGGCGGCGTTCCTGCGCGGCGCCCAGCGCGGAGAGCACGGTCGGCAGCATCGCGGCGGCGGCCACCGCGTAGCCCTCCGCGGACGGGTGGAACCGGTCCCAGGCGAACATCCGGGTCGGCTCGGCCACGAACCGGGGGCCGAGCAGGTCGCCGAGGGAGACCGTCCAGCCGCCCGCCTCGACCACCGCGACCGTCTGCGCGGCCGCGAGCTGCCGGCTCCACCGCCGGGCCAGCCAGCGCAGCGGCGGCTGGATCGGCCGGATCGCGCCCAGGTCGGGGCAGGTGCCGACCACCACCTCGCAGCCGGCGCCGCGCAGCGCGTGGACCGCGTCGACGAGGTAGCGCACCGCCACGGCCAACGGGGTGCGGTTGGTGACGTCGTTGCCGCCGATGAGGATGACCGCCACGTCCGGCTCGCACTCCAGCGCGGACTCGACCTGCGGGCGCAGCCCGGCGGAGATGGCCCCCACCACGGCGAACCGGTGCAGCCGGACCGGCCGGTGCAGCCGGCGGGACAGCCCCGTGGCCAGCAGCGCGCCGGGCGTCTCCCGGCGGCGGTGCACGCCGTACCCGGCGGCGGAGGAGTCGCCGAGGATGACCATGGTCAGCGGGCGGCCGGGCAGCTTCGCCCCGTACACCCCGTCGCAGCGGGGCGGGGGCGCCTCGGCCATCGGGATGGTGCGGCGCGCCTGCCGGGCCTGCCCGACCAGCACTCCGGTCGTCGCCACGGCCGCGGCGGCGGTGGCGCCCGTGCCGAGCGCCGCCAGGCGGGCGATCCGCCGGGCGCGCTGCCAGCGCGGAACGACCGGTGCGGCGGAACCAGCGACCCCCATGAACCGAGGTTATCGCGATCGTGCGACACGCCGGTGTGGTCGTACTGGGCGGCGGACGGCTGGGATCCGACCGTCGCGGGTACCACTTGCGGGGACACCGCACGCTGTCGGACGGGAAGGGGCGTGGAGATGGGAAAGACACTGAAACGGAGCGCGGCGTTCGCGGCGCTGGCCAGGGCGCTGACCGCCGGGGCGCGGGGCGGGCCCTCGCTGGGCGCCCGGTTGGCGGCGCTGCCCCGGATGGTCCGGGCCACCACCCGGGGCGAGTACGACGGCGGGCTCCGGCTGGCCCTGATGACGGCGGCGACGGCGTACATCGTCTCGCCGGTCGACCTGCTCCCGGAGATCCCGCTGGCGGTCTTCGGCCTCGCCGACGACGCCGTGATGGTGACCTGGCTGGCTGGGGCGGTGCTCGCCGAGACCGAGCGGTTCCTGGAGTGGGAGGCGCGCCGGCGCTCCGTCATCCCGGGGCATGTGGTGCCCTGACGGCACGTACCCTGAGCTCGGTATGAACGTCTGCCCGGCCGCCGTCGCCGGCGCCACAACGAAGGGCACAACGAGGTGCAGTACTACGACAACGTCGTCGAGTTGATCGGCAACACGCCGCTGGTACGGCTGCGCAACGTCACCGAGGGCATCCAGGCGACGGTGCTGGCGAAGGTGGAGTACGTCAACCCGGGCGGCTCGGTGAAGGACCGGATCGCCCTGCGGATGGTCGAGGACGCCGAGCGGGCGGGCATTCTCAAGCCCGGCGGCACCATCGTCGAGCCGACCAGCGGCAACACCGGCGTCGGCCTGGCCCTGGTGGCCCAGCTGAAGGGCTACCGGTGCGTGTTCGTCTGCCCGGACAAGGTCAGCCAGGACAAGCAGGACGTGCTGCGCGCGTACGGCGCGGAGGTGGTGGTCTGCCCGACGGCCGTCGCCCCGGAGGACCCGCGATCCTACTACAACGTCTCCGACCGGCTGGCCCGCGAGATCCACGGCGCGTGGAAGCCGAACCAGTACAGCAACCCGGCCAACCCGCGCTCGCACTACGAGAGCACCGGCCCGGAGCTGTGGAAGCAGACCGAGGGCCGGATCACCCACTTCGTCGCGGGCGTGGGCACCGGCGGCACCATCTCGGGCATCGGGCGCTACCTGAAGGACGCCTCCGACGGGCGGGTCCGGGTGATCGGCGCCGACCCGGAGGGCTCGGTCTACTCGGGCGGCACCGGCCGGCCGTACCTGGTCGAGGGCGTCGGCGAGGACTTCTGGCCGGAGACGTACGACCGCACCATCGCCGACGAGATCGTGGAGGTCTCCGACAAGGCGTCCTTCGAGATGACCCGGCGGCTGGCCCGCGAGGAGGGGCTGCTGGTCGGCGGCTCCTGCGGGATGGCCGTGGTCGCCGCGCTGGAGGTGGCCCGCAGGGCCGACCCCGACGACGTGGTCGTGGTGCTGCTGCCCGACGGCGGCCGGGGCTACCTGTCGAAGATCTTCAACGACCGGTGGATGGCCCGGTACGGCTTCCTGGACAACTCCGGCGCCGAGCCGACCGTGGCCGAGGCGCTGGCGAAGAAGCCGGGCGGGCTGCCCGAGCTGGTGCACGTGCACCCGACGGAGACGGTGCGCGACGCCATCGACTACATGCGCGAGTACGGCGTCTCCCAGCTGCCGGTGCTCAAGGCCGAGCCGCCCGTGGTCACCGGCGAGGTGGCCGGCTCGATCGCCGAGCGGGACCTGCTCGACGCCCTGTTCACCGGGCAGGCGCACCTGCACGACACCATCGAGCGGCACATGGGCGACCCGCTGCCGATGATCGGCGGCGGCCAGCCGGTGAGCGAGGCCGTGACCATGCTGGAGAAGTCCGACGCGGCGCTGGTGCTCGTGGACGGCAAGCCCAAGGGCGTGCTGACCCGCCAGGACCTGCTCGCCCACCTCGGCGCCCGCTGAGCCGGTGGGCCCGCCGCGGCCACCGGGTCCCTTCCCGGCATCGGGTCAGGAAGGGGCCCGTCCGCACAGCTCGCGCGCGTAGCGGAGCTGGGCGACGACGGCCGGGCCGATCAGCTCGTCGCGGCGCTCGCCGGTGGCCGTCCAACCGCCCCGCTCGTAGAACCGGCGGGCGGCGGCGTTCCGCTCCAGGACCCAGAGCACGGCACGGGTCCAGCCGCGGGCCCGCAGCACGGCCACCGCGTCGACCATCAGCGCCCGCCCGGTGCCCCGGCCGCGCTCGTCCGGTTCCAGGTGGATCGCGTTGAGCAGGCCGGTGGCCGGGTCGCCCGCGTCGTCGGGGCCCAGGTAGGTGAAGCCGACGAGCCGGCCGTCGCGCTCGGCGACCGTCATCCGGTGGTCGGCCCGCTCCCACTTCCAGCGCTCGACCCAGTACCGGCCCAGCTCCTGCCCGCTCGGCCCGGCCAGCGCCTCCGGCGGCAGGAACGGCGCGTACGCGGCCACCCGGGACCGCCGGTGCAGGGCGCCCACCGCCATCAGGTCCGCCTCGCCGGCGGGGCGTAGCGTGACCGTCACCGGGTCGAGGCTACCCGTCGCGGCGGGACCTGCACGGTCGTCAGGTCCTCGGCGACGACGAGGTCCCCGTCGAAGTGCCGGCGGGCCTCGTCGGCGAAGCGCCGCGCGTCGGCGTACCGCTGGGAGAAGTGGGTGAGCACGAGTCTGCGTACCCCCGACTCGGCCGCCACCCGGGCGGCCTGCCCGGCCGTGAGGTGGCCCACCTCGGCGGCGAGCGCGGCCTCGGACTCCAGGAACGTCGACTCGATGACCAGCAGGTCGGCGTGCTCGGCGAGGGCGTACACCGCGTCGCAGAGCCCGGTGTCCATCACGAAGGCGAACCGCTGCCCCGGGCGGGTCACGCTCACCTCGTCCCGGGTGACGCGGCGTCCGTCCACGTCCAGGTGGCCGGCGCGCAGCAGCTGCCCCACGGCCGGTCCGGCGATGCCGTACGCGGCCAGCTTCTCCGGCAGCATCCGGCAGCCGTCCGGCTCCACCAGCCGATAGCCGTACGTCTCGATCGGGTGCCGCAGCCGGCGCGCCTCCAGCGTGCCGACGCCGAGCGCGATCCGCTGCCCGTCGGCGTCGATCGGCTCCACCCGCAGCTCGGCGGTCTCGTGGAAGGAGCTGGCGTGCCGCAGCCGGGCGAAGTACTCCGCGCCGCCGGCCGGGAAGTGCACCGCCACCGGGTGGGGCACCCGGTCCAGGGAGAGCCGCTGGATGGTGCCGGGCAGGCCCAGGCAGTGGTCGCCGTGGAAGTGGGTGACGCAGATGCGGGTGAGGTCGGTGGCGGTGACGCCGCTGTGCAGCAGCTGCCGCTGGCTGCCCTCGCCCGGGTCGAAGAGGATCACCTCGTCGTCCCAGCGCAGCACGTACCCGTTGTGGTTGCGCTGCCGGGTCGGCGCCTGACTCGCCGTCCCGAGCACCACCAGCTCGCGCATCGACAAGGCGTCCTCCCCGGCGGGACGGTCGGGCTGCCGCCCGACACGAAGCGACCCCCGGGGCTTCCGTGCTCGCGCACGGGCCGGCTGGACTGGGCCGGCACCCCGGGGGTCGGGTGGCTGTCGTGGATTCGCCGCACCGCTGCCACACGGTCTCGACGATGGTGCCTGATTGCCCGCCTCGCGGCGGACCTGATCACTGTCGAGGACAGCGGCTAGCGGACAGCCACCTCACGAGTCCAACTGGCATACAAGTCTGGACCACCTCCTTTCCCGTGTACCACCACGCTATCCACTTCCCGGGGGCCCCGGCAACGGATTTCGATCACAGCGGCCCGGCGGGGCACCCGCGGGGGCGGCCAGCGCTGCCGATCGGGCTCCGCCCGGCCCTCATCGGCCGTCCCGGACCACCCCATCGGCCCCTGGAGCGGGCTTGATCCGGCGTGCCAGGGTGAGCGGGGGACGGAAGGAGAAGGCGGGCATGCCGACGAGGGGACGACGAGCCGTGCGAACGGCCGGCGGGCTCGGCATGGCCGCCCTGCTGGCCGCCGCCGGGGTACTGGTGGCGGCCGCCCCTGCGCGGGCGGTCGCCACCAGGACGGTGGCGTTCTGGCGCACGGACGAGCCGGCGCACGCCACGGCGGCCAGCACCACGACGACGACCTGGACCGTCGTCCTCCGCGCCGCGGAGTGACGCCGGCCCCGGCCGCCGTCGGCCGGTTCGGCGTGGCTCAGGAGGTACGGGCCACGCCGACCGGGCAGCTCAGCCCGTTCGGGCCGTGGTTGCAGTACCCGTTCGGGTTCTTGGACTGTGGCGAACGGTGAGCTACTGATTCCCGCCTTGAATCAACGCGACCGGTAGGCGTCGGCGCGGTGTTCGATGGCCGTCACGGTCACGACGCGGTCGTCTTCGTCGATCTCGTAAAGGACGCGATACGTGCCCCTCCTGGCCGACCAGGTGCCCTCGAACGGTGGCAGAAGAAGTCGTTTTCCGACGCGATGCGGATTGTCGAGGAGGGCGGTGGTGATGAACTCGTAGACGGCCGCGGCGATTTTCTCCGGCAGCCTTCCGGCTAAGGCACGTGCGGCCGGGCCGGCGACCTGAAGTCGATAACGGTCGGGGTCTGGGGCGGTCATCGAGCTTGCTTCGCTCGCTTCGCCATCAGCGCTGCGAGTTCGTTGGCGTCGAGGACGTCGCCGGCTTCGGCGGCCGCCTTGGACTCGGCAAGTTGCCGCATGGCTTCAGCGCTGGACAGGACCTCCAGGGTCTCTTCCAGGGCCGCAAGATCGTCGGCGGAGATGAGCACTGCGGCGGCGTGGCCGTGTTTGGTGATCTCTATCCGCTCGTGGGTCGAGGTCACCTCGTCGATGAGTTCCGAGAGGCGGTTGCGAGCGTCGGTGAACGGCACGGTAGTCATGCTCGAAGTATAGGCAGTCACTGGCGCGAAATCTGCGCAGATTTTGAGGCTTGGCGGAGCGGGTCACCGGGCCATCGGCCCGGTGACCCGCGGTGCTAAGCGGTCTTGGCCACGCCAACCGGACAAGTCATGCCATTGGGGCCATGGTTGCAATAACCCTGCGGGTTCTTCGTCGGCGCCAGGTACTGCTGGTGGTAGTCCTCGGCGAAGTAGTAGTCGCCGAGCCGGTCGATCTCCGTGGTGATCTCGCCCTTGCCGGCGCGCGCCACGATCGGCGCGAACGCGTCCCGCGACGACTGGGCGATCGTCAGCTGCTCGTCGGTGGTCGCGTAGATCGTCGAGCGGTACTGGGTGCCGACGTCGTTGCCCTGGCGCATGCCCTGGGTCGGGTCGTGGTTCTCCCAGAAGACCTTGAGCAGGTCCTCGTAGCCGATCCGGGCGGGGTCGTAGACCACCTGGACCACCTCGGCGTGCCCGGTCCTGCCCGAGCAGACCTCCTCGTACGTCGGGTTCGGGGTGATCCCGCCCGCGTAGCCGACGGAGGTGGTGAGCACGCCGGGCAGCGTCCAGAACAGCCGCTCGGCGCCCCAGAAGCAGCCCATCCCGAAGACGGCGACCTGCGAGCCCGCCGGGAACGGGCCCTTCAGCGACGAGCCGAGGACCTCGTGCCGGTCGCTGATCGGCATCGCGATGGAGCGGCCGGGCAGGGCCTGGTCGGGGGTGGGCAGTTCGGCCTTCATGCGGCGAAGGAACACGGTGCGACTCCTCTCGTACCTCTCCCCGCGCACAACACCGCCGGGCACCCGTTCCTTACCCGCCCCGGCGCACCTCAGCCCCGGGCGCGGGCTGAACTTCGGGCGGCACGGCGGTTCCGGGTGCGCCGACGGTCGTGCTCGGTCAGAGGGCGGCGGCGATGCGCTCAGCGTACGAGGTGGCCTCCGCGTCGTCGAGGTAGCGGGTGCGGGGCCAGAAGAAGCCGCGCAGTCCGTCGCCCTTCGTCCGCGGCACGACGTGCGTGTGCAGGTGCGGGACGGACTGGGACACCCGGTTGTTCATCGCCACGAACGTCCCGCCGGCCCCCAGACCGGACTCGACCGCCACGGCGAGCCGCTGGACCAGCCCGAAGTAGCCGGCGAGGGCGTCGGCGGGCAGCTCCGCCAGGGTCACCAGGTGGGCACGCGGCACGACCAGCACATGCCCCCGGAACACCGGCCGGGCGTCCAGGAACGCCATGCCCTCCGGCGCGTCGACGACCCGGAACGCGGGCGCATCGCCCGCCACGATCCCGCAGAACACGCACGCTGGCACGGAGCCAGGCTAAGCCGCGCACCTGCCGGCCGAGGTGGCTGTCGAGGTGCTCGCCGAGGAGTTTCCCTGGCTACGGCTTCTTCCTGCGGACGACCTGCCGCAGTTCGTCTCAGACTTCGTGACCGCGACGCGGATCTCGGCGGACCTGGGTCAGTGGTCCGTCCTGGCGCAGACGCTGCGGGAGTGGAAAGCCACTGCGGCGGTCTACACCGATCCGGCTCTCGTCCGTGAGCTCACCGAGCCGTTGTCGGACGACCACGGGCCGGTGCCCGGCCCGACGGAGGCGTGAGCTGTGGCTGCCAAGCGCGGAGACCGGGTCGCACCGCCAGGCCGCCCCGGCGGTTGGGAGGTGTGGATCGTGGCTGCCGGGCCCGGGCATCCGAAGCTGACCGAGTAGGAGCCCCGATGAGACCCGCCAGGTTGGGCCCACCGGACGGGACAGGCGGACTAACGTCTCGGGAATGAGTCACGGCTTCGAGACACTCGCCATCCACGCCGGTCAGGAACCCGAGGCCCGCACCGGCGCGGTGATCCCGCCCATCTACCAGACCAGCACCTACGCCCAGGACGCGGTCGGCGCGCCCCGGCAGGGCTACGAGTACAGCCGCTCCGGCAACCCGACCCGGGACGCCCTGCAGGAGTGCCTCGCCGCGCTGGAGGGCGGGTCCGTGGGGCTCGCCTTCGCCAGCGGCCTGGCCGCCGAGGACACCCTGCTGCGCACCGTCTGCAAGCCGGGCGACCACGTGGTCATCCCCGACGACGCGTACGGCGGCACGTACCGGCTCTTCGCCAAGGTGGCCGAGCGCTGGGGCGTCGACTACACCCCGGCCAAGGTGTCGGACCCGGCCGCGGTGCGGGACGCCATCCGGCCCGGCACGACGCGGATCGTCTGGGTGGAGACGCCGACCAACCCGCTGCTCGGCATCGCCGACATCGCCGCCCTGGCCGCCGTCACCCACGACGCCAACGCCCTGCTCGTCGTCGACAACACGTTCGCCTCGCCGTACCTGCAGCAGCCGCTCGCCCACGGCGCGGACGTGGTGGTCCACTCGACCACGAAGTACATCGGGGGGCACTCCGACGTGGTCGGCGGCGCCCTGGTGGTGGCCGACACCGGGCTCGGCGACGGCCTGCGCTACCACCAGAACGCGATGGGCGCCGTCAACGGCCCGTTCGACGCCTGGCTCACGCTGCGCGGCATCAAGACCCTCGGCGTACGCATGGACCGGCACTGCGACAACGCCGAGCGGATCGCCGCGTACCTGGACGGGCACGCCAAGGTCGCCCAGGTCAGCTACCCCGGCCTGCCGTCGCACCCGGGTCACGAGGTGGCGGCGAAGCAGATGCGCCGGTTCGGCGGGATGATCTCCTTCCGGGCGGCCGGCGGCGAGGAGCACGCCGTGGAGATCTGCAACCGCGCCAAGCTCTTCGTGCTCGCCGAGTCCCTCGGCGGCGTGGAGTCCCTCATCGAGCACCCCGGTCGCATGACACACGCAAGTGCCGCCGGCTCGCCGCTTGAAGTTCCCGGCGATCTCGTGCGACTGTCTGTCGGCATCGAGACGGTCGAGGACCTGCTCGCCGACCTGGAGCAGGCGCTGGGCTGACCGCTTGGCTGGGGAGGGTGACCGTGCAGGACATCATGCCGACCTGGGTGGGGGCGACCGCGAAGCAGATCGCCCGGGGCGTACGCCGTGGCGACGTCTCCGCCACCCAGGTCGTGGCGGACCACCTGGAGCACGTCGCCCGGGCCGACGCCGACCTCGCCGCGTTCCGGACGGTACGCGGCGGGGAGGCGATCACCGAGGCCGAGAAGGTCGACGAGCAGGAGGATCTGGCCAACCTCCCCCTGGCCGGGGTGCCGGTCGCCGTGAAGGAGAACACCCCGGTGGCCGGCCTGCCCACCTGGAACGGCTCGGCCGCCGTGCGTACGGCCGTGGCGGAGGCCGACGACGAGGTGGTCCGGCGGCTGCGCGGCGCGGGCGCGGTGATCCTCGGGGTGACCCGGATGCCGGAGCTGGGCCTGTGGGCGGTCACCGACGACGACTCGGCCGTCACCCGCAACCCGTGGGACCTCAGCCGGACCCCCGGCGGCTCCTCCGGCGGCGCGGCGGCGGCCGTGGCCGCCGGGCTGGTGCCGATGGCGCACGGCAACGACGGCCTCGGCTCGATCCGCATCCCGGCGGCCTGCTGCGGCCTGGTCGGGCTCAAGCCCGGCCGGGGCGTGGTGCCGTGCCGGCTCGGCGCGGACGACTGGTTCGGCCTGACCGCACACGGCGTGCTCGCCGGCACGGTGGCCGACGCGGCGGTGGGCTTCCAGGTGCTGGCCGGCCGCCGCCCGGAGAAGCTGGTGCCCCCGCAGCGGCTGCGGGTGGGGGTCTCGCTGCGCTCCCCGGTGCGCGGCGTCTCGCCCGACGCACCGAACCGGGACGCGGTCGCCGCCGCCGGCCGGCTGCTCGCCGCCGCCGGGCACGACACCGTTCCCGCCGACCCGGTGTACCCGACCGTGCTCGGCCTCCAGGCCATCGCGACCTGGTTCGCCGCGGCCGCCGCCGACGTCCGGGCCGGCGGCGTGGACCGACGCCTGCTCCAGCGGCGCAGCCGCCGGCACGTCTCGCTGGGGGAGTGGGCGCAGCGCCGGGGGTACGTCCGGGAGACCGACCGGGCCGCCTGGCGGGAGCGCTCGATCCGCTTCTTCGCCGACCACTCGGTCGACCTGCTGCTCACCCCGGCGCTGGCCGGGCCGCCCCCGGAGGCCACCGGCTGGTCGAGCCGGTCCTGGCTGGCGAACATGCGCGCCAACATCCGGTACGCCCCGTACGCCGCCCCCTGGAACATCGCCGGCCTGCCCGCGATCGTGGTGCCGGTCGGCCGCCGCCCGGACGGCCTGCCGGTGGCGGTGCAGCTCGTCGGCCCGCCCGGCTCGGAGCTGCTGCTGCTCGGCGTCGCCGGCCAGTTCGAGATGCAGGCCCCCTGGTCCCGGCACGCCCCCGGCTACCCCCGCGTCGGAACGGGGTCGCCGGCCGTCGCGTGATCGCCGGGCAGCGGCAACGGGGCCCGCGGTGACGCCCCCGTCGCCGCAGGTAGCGGCGCTGGGGACAGTGGTGTCGCCGCCGGTTGCCGGACCGGCGGGTGGCACGATCGGGGCATGACGGAACTGGTCGGTCTCGCCGACGTGCGGGCCGCGCGGGAACTGCTCGCCGGCGTCACCCGCACCACCCCGCTGGAGCCCTCCCGTCCGCTGAGCGCCGTGCTCGGCGGGCCGGCCTGGCTCAAGTGCGAGAACGTGCAGCGCGCGGGGTCGTACAAGGTGCGCGGCGCGTATGTGCGGATCTCCCGGCTGTCGGCGGCGGAGCGCGCCCACGGCGTGGTGGCCGCCAGCGCCGGCAACCACGCGCAGGGGGTGGCGCTGGCCGCCGGGCTGGTCGGCACGCAGGCCACCGTCTTCATGCCGCTGGGCGCGCCGCTGCCCAAGGTCGCCGCGACCAAGGGGTACGGGGCCCGGGTCGAGCTGGTCGGCAACACCGTCGACGAGTCGCTGGTCGCGGCCCAGGCGTTCGCCGAGCGGACAGGCGCGGTGTTCATCCACCCGTTCGACCACCCGGACGTGATCGCCGGACAGGGCACCGTGGCGCTGGAGATCCTCGAACAGTGCCCCGACGTCAAGACGATCATCACCGGGGTGGGCGGGGGCGGCCTGGTCTCCGGGATCGCCGTCGCCGCGAAGGCGCTGCGCCCGGACGTCCGGGTGATCGGCGTGCAGGCGGCCGGCGCGGCGGCGTACCCGCCCTCGCTGCTCGCCGGCGAGCCGGTGCGCCTTCCCGCGTACGGCACGATCGCCGACGGCATCGCGGTCGGCCGTCCCGGGGAGCTGACCTTCGTCCACGTGCGCAAGCTCGTCGACGAGGTCGTCACCGTCTCCGAGGAGGACATCTCCCGGGCGCTGCTGGTGCTGCTGGAGCGGGGCAAGCAGGTGGTGGAGCCGGCCGGGGCGGTCGGCGTGGCCGCGCTGCTGGCCGGCGTCGTGCGGGTCGAGACCCCGGCGGTGGCGGTGCTCTCCGGCGGCAACATCGACCCGCTGCTGATGCTGCGGGTCATCGAGCACGGGCTCGCGGCGGCCGGCCGCTACCTGCGGTTCACCGTGCGCTGCTCGGACCGGCCCGGCCAGCTCGCCTCGCTGCTCGCGGAGATCGCCGAGCACCGGGCGAACGTGGTCGACGTGGAGCACCAGCGCGCCCACCCCCACCTGCGCCTCGGCGAGGTGGAGGTGGCGCTGTCGGTGGAGACCCGCGGGGTCGAGCACTCCGACGCGCTGATCGGCTCGCTGCGGGCCAGCGGGTATCAGGTGGTCTTCGCCGGCGAGGCGTGACCGGCGGCCGGGCTGCCAACCAGTTCCCGTCGCGCTGCCCGGCGCGCCGCGTGCTCGCGGGCCGACGCCGGCAGCGGCACCGTCGTCGTGGACCAGACCAGCCGCCTCGGCGCCGCCGGCCGCCGGGCACGCCGCAGCGCCGCCGGCAGGGGCCGGTCCTTGAGGCGCATCGCCGGCTGCTCGACCAGGTGCCAGGAGGGGACAGCCAGGGCCAGCGTGCCCAGCACCGACAGCAGGACGTACACCGGCAGGCCGTACCGTGCGCCGCCGACCAGGGCGATGACCTGCTGGACCGGCCAGCCGTAGATGTAGATGCCGTACGAGTAGTCCCGGGCGCGGCCGATCCGCCGGAACGGGCCGGGCAGCGCGACCGCCAGGTAGAACAGCAGGTACGCGTACGCCGGCAGACCGAGGACGAAGAAGCCGCCCTGCCACAGGCTGACCGCCAGGACGCCCCCGGCCAGGGCGGCCAGCGCGCCGTGCATCGGGATGCGGTGCCGGTACAGCCGTGCGGAGGCGCCCAGCAGGAACAGGAAGCCCAGACAGAGCAACTGGTGCACGCTGAACTGCCCGATCACCGGGAACGGCCCCAGCGAGCCGCGGTTGCGCAGGCCGGCGGTCAGGGTCGACGCGCCCAGCGTGTCGCGCAGCAGGACGAGCCAGCAGAGCGCGGCGAGCAGCACCACCGCCCGGGGCGCGCGGCGCAGCGCCCGGGTGGCCAGCAGCGCGCCGACCAGCGCGTAGCAGGCCAGCTCGTACCGCAGGGTCCACAGCGAGGTGTCGAACGACGTCGGACGCCCGCCGAGCGCCTGGCCCAGCGGGGTCTCGGACAGCAGGCCCGAGATGGTCGACCGCTGCCACGCGGGGAACAGGTTGGCGGTGACGTACGACACGGGGCCCTGCGGGTGGTGCCAGAAGCCGTCGAGGTTGCCCCGTTCGTAGAGGGCGACCAGCGGCGCGATCACGAACGCCGTCACCAGCAGGCACACCCACAGCCCGGGGAAGATCCGCAGGAACCGGTGCCAGGCGTACCGGCCGAGGCGGAACCTCAGGCCGCTGCCGGTGATCAGGAATCCGGACAGCACGAAGAAGCCGTAGACCGCGAGCGCGCCGATGTTGGTTTGGCCGGCCGTCAACTCGTGGCCGAACTGGTCCTTGTCGAATCCACCCAGCGGACGGGCGTGGCCGACGATGACGGCGCACGCCAGTCCCAGCCGGAGCACACCGAGGGCGTTGTGCCGGGCGGAGAACCGTTCCGCCAGGGTCGGCGGGCGCAGGCCCGCCCGTCGCGTCCGTCCGGGAGAGGTTTTCGCGGGCATCGCTGCAGGCAGGGGCACCCGAGGCACCATAGCCGGCAGCGCGCCGGAAGGAAACTTCATGACGTACGCGCCCGAAAGCGGACGCGCCGGACGCGGCGGGCGGACCCGGGCGGGGTCAGCCGGTGAACGGCTCGAATCCGACCACCGTCACCTTGATGTCCGCGCCGCTCGGCGCGGTGTAGGTGACGGTCTGCCCGGAGCGGCTGCCGAGGATCGACTTCCCCAGCGCCGACTCGGGGCTGTAGACGGTCAGGTCGGTGGTCGACGCGATCTCGCGGGAGCCGAGCAGGAAGGTCTCCGTGTCGTCGGGGTCGTCGTCGAAGTAGATCGTCACGACCATGCCGGGCGAGACCGTGTCGGCGGTCGGCGCCCCGCCGACCTTGGCTGTACGCAGCAGCTCCTTCAGGTAGAGGATCCGCCCCTCCTGCTTGCCCTGCTCCTCGCGGGCGGCGTGGTAGCCGCCGTTCTCCCGCAGGTCGCCCTCCTCGCGCCGGGCGTTGATCTCGGCGGCGATGACCGGCCGGTTGGCGATCAGCTCGTCGAGCTCTGCCTGGAGGCGGTCGTACGCGTCCTGGGACAACCAGGTGGCGGACGCCTCGTTGTCGGAATTGGACACAGGCGGTCTCCTTGGTCGTGCGGAACTGGCTGACGAGTGAACTACAAAGTTACCAGTGCGCCGCACCCCTCGGGTGTCGACGATCACCACGAGGGCGGGTGCCGGGGCGCCGCGGCCCGGCGGGATCCACGGTGCCGGCGGGCCCGTCAGCCGGCCGGCCGGCAGCGCACCACCTCGCCGACGAACGGCCGGGCGCTGGTGGTCAGCCGGTGCCGGGCGGTGACCTGTGACTCGCCCGGCCGGGCGGTCACGGTCACCTCCTGACGCGCCACCTCGGCGCCGTCGTGCGAACGGGCCCGCAGCGCGCAGGTGGCCGACCCGCCCGCCGGCACGGTCACCCGGAAATCGACCACCACCTGCGAGTCGGTGATGTCGGAGTAGCTGATCAGCTGGGCGTCGTAGACGGGGTCGCCGTACTTGTCGTACAGGCTGTACGAGGCCACGCCGAGCGTCGCCACCACGGCCGCGACCAGCAGCGCGGCCAGCGCCGGACGGCGGCGGCCCGGCTCCCGGCGGCGGCCGTACCGGCCGGGCGGGAACACCGGCGAGCCCGGTGGAAGTGTGGCGTGCGTCTCGCTCACCGGCGGGTATCTCCTGGCGTTGTTGTCTGCGGTATCGGCAAGAATGGCAGGGTCCATCTTCCCAGCCCGGTGCCGGCCCTGAGCGAGCGCCGGTCGTCCCTGACCAGATCGGGCCTGACCAGAGCGGTCGAGCCGGGCAGATCAAGGATGACAGGTCGGCCCGCCGACGGGGCGGCGCCGGTCGGGCACAGACGAGGAGCGCCACAAGTGGCAGAGCAGCTGCGGCTCATGGCCGTCCACGCGCATCCCGACGACGAGTCGAGCAAGGGTGCGGCGACCATGGCGAAGTACGTCGCCGAAGGGGTGGACGTGCTGGTCGTGACGTGCACCGGCGGTGAGCGCGGCAGCGTACTCAACCCGAAGATGGACCGCCCGGAGGTCTGGGCCAACATCGGCGAGATCCGCCGCGCCGAGATGGACGCAGCCCGCGCGATCCTCGGCGTCGAGCAGGCCTGGCTCGGCTTCGTCGACTCCGGACTGCCCGAGGGCGACCCGCTGCCGCCGCTGCCCGAGGGCTGCTTCGCGCTCCAGGACGTCGAGGTCGCCGCCGCCCCGCTGGTGCGGCTGATCCGCAAGTTCCGGCCGCACGTGATCACCACGTACGACGAGGAGGGCGGCTACCCGCACCCCGACCACATCATGACCCACAAGGTGACCGTCGCCGCCTTCGAGGCCGCCGGTGACCCGGAGCGCCACCCCGACCTGGGCGAGCCCTGGCAGCCGCTCAAGCTCTACTACGACATCGGCTTCTCCCGGGGCAAGATCCTGGCGCTGCACGAGGCCATCCTCGCCGCCGGTATCGCCTCGCCGTACGAGCAGTGGCTGGAGCGCTGGGAGGAGCGCCCGGACAAGGGCCCCCGGATCACCACCCGGGTCGAGTGCGCGGAGTACTTCCCGGTCCGCGACGACGCCCTGCGCGCCCACGCCACCCAGATCGACCCGGACGGCTTCTGGTTCCAGGTGCCCATGGAGCTCCAGCAGCGCGCCTGGCCGACGGAGGATTTCCAACTCGTCCGCTCACTGGTCGACAGTCCGCTGCCCGAGTCCGACCTGTTCGCCGGGGTACGCGAGACGGCCCATGCCCGCTGATCGGGCGCGGGGCTACCCTGGTGACCAGCCGTACTTCGGAGGAACGCCATGCTGACCGCTGCCCAGGTGCTCGCACAGAACAACTTCGGTGACACCCGCACGGGTGGCCTGGCCGGCCCGATGGGCCTCTTCCTCATCGTGCTCCTGGCCACCGCCACGGTGCTGCTGATCCGCAACATGAACGCCCGGCTGCGCCGGCTGCCGGACCGCTTCCCCGCGCAGGCGACCCCCGCCGACGTGGACCGGGTCGACGCCACAGTCGTCGATCCGACAGACGGGACGGAGACGCAGGACTCACGCGGGAGCGGGGAGCAGGGCCGCCAGCAGCGGCGGAACGGGTGATCCGGGCATGATTCACGCCGAAGCCGGTCGTTGCCCCCTGTTGCGGTCACCAGCTTTGGCTTAGCCTTCCGCCGGGGGCGATAAGTTCCCGAACCGTGCGCGGGAGGGGGCGCCGATGACCGGGTCAGCGACGGCTGCCCACCGTGCCGCGCGACGCCCGGCGGACGGGAGCGGTCGGTGACCTCCGGCGGGGCCGGCGAAACGCCCGGCCGGCTCGGGGTGCGCGGCACCCCGCGCCGGGCGCTTCTGCTGACCGCCGCCCTGGTGCTGACCGCGTTGGTGACCGCCGCGGGCGGCCTGGCGATCCCGGCCCGGCTGCCGGCCGACGATCCGCTTCCAGGTGCCGCCCGGTTCGGCATCGCCGTCGCCGCCTTCGCGGTGGCCCACCTCGCTCGGCTCCGGTTCCGCGTCGGCTCCGGGATGGCCAGCGTCACCTGGGGCGAGGCGGCCCTCATCGTCTGTCTGCACCTGGTGCCCGCCGGCTGGCTCCCCGCCGCCGTGCTGCTCGGCGCCGGGCTGGCCTGGACGGCGCTGTCCCTGGCGGCCGACCGCCGCCCGCCGGTGGAGACCGCCCGGATCGTCGCCTCGCTGACCGCCGCCACCGCCCTCGCCGTGGCCGTCGCCGCGTCCCTCGGCGCGCCGCTGCTGGCGGCGCCCACCCCCGGGCTCGCCCTCGCCCTGGTGGCCGGCTCGGTCACGTACCTGCTGAGCTCCGCCTGGCTCGGCGGTGTCACCGTGGCGCTGTGGCACGGCGTGTCGATGGGCCCGCCGCTGCTCGCCACGCTCCGCGGCAAGCTGCTGATGTTCGTCGGCAACGTGGTCGTCGGGCTGGTCGTGGTGGCGTTGCTGGAGATCGACGCCCGCTGGCTGCTGCTGCTTCCGCCCGCGCTCTGGCTGCTCCAGCAGACGTACCGGCACCGGCTGCGGGCCGATGAGGAGCGGCGCGCCTGGCGGGCCTTCGCCGACGCCACCGCCGCGCTCAACCAGCTCGACGAGCGGGGCGTCGCCACCGCCGCGGTGGCCGGCGCGCTGACCCTCTTCGGCGCCGAGCTCGTCGACGTGAACGTGGCCCGGGGCGACGGCCGATGGCGGCGTTACCGGGGCGACAGCGCTGGCCGGGTGGTGGACCGGGAGATCGCCCCGCCCGCCCGCTCCGAGCCGGGGGAGCAGGAGCTGGTCCGCCCGCTCACCGTCGGCGCGACCCGGGTGGGCGAGCTGCGGGTGCGCTTCCCGTGCGCGGCGCCGTGTGGCCGGGAGCGCGACGCGCTGGCCGCGTTCTCCGACGCGCTCGCCGCCGCCCTGCACGACGCCGCCACCCACCGCGAGCTGCGGCTGGTCACCGCCAGGTCGTCGTACGAGGCGGTGCACGACCCGCTCACCGGCCTGCTCAACCGGGCCGCCCTGCTCAGCAGGGGCGACCAGGCCCTGCGGCAGCGCGCCCACGACCACCCGGTGGCGCTGCTGCTGCTCGACATCAACCAGTTCAAGGAGGTCAACGACACCCTCGGGCACGCCGCCGGGGACCAGCTGCTCCGGCTCACCGCCAACCGGCTGAGCGCGCTGACCCGCCCCGGGGACCTGCTGGGCCGCCTCGGCGGCGACGAGTTCGCCCTGCTGCTCACCGCGGTCCCGGTCGTCGGCGGTCGCACCGCGCCGGCGACGTACACGCTGCGCCGGGCACGGGAGATCACCGAGCGCCTGGCCGCGCCCACCGAGGTGGCCGGGGTGCGGATGTCCGTCGAGATCTCCGTGGGGGTGGTCGTCGCCGACGCCGGAGCCGCCGACCTGACCGAGCTGCTGCGCCGGGCCGACATCGCGATGTACCAGGCCAAGGAGGGCGGCAGCAGCGTCGCCGCGTACGACAGCTCGCAGGACGTCGCGAGCACCGACCAGTTGGCGCTGCTGGCGGAGCTGCGGGAGGCGCTGGCGGCCGACGATCAGCTCGTGCTGGCCCTCCAGCCGGCGGTGGACCTGGCCACCGGCGCGCCGACCGGGGTGGAGGCGCTGATCCGCTGGCGGCACCCCCGCCGGGGCTGGCTCAGCCCGGGCGACTTCATCCGCCCCGTGGAGAACAGCGAGCAGCTCGGCACGTTCACCCGGTACGTGCTGGACAAGGCGCTCGCGGTGGCGGCCGAGTGGGGCCGGGCGGGGCTGGACGTGCCGATCTCGGTGAACGTCTCGGCCCGCAGCCTGCTCGACCCCAGGCTGCCCGCCGAGGTCGGCGACGCCCTGCGCCGGCACCAGGTCCCGCCGCACCGGCTGGTGCTGGAGATCACCGAGACCGTGGTGATGAGCGAGCTGGAGGTCATCGACGAGGTGCTCGCCACGCTCCGGTCGATGGGCGTGCAGCTCGCGGTGGACGACTTCGGCACCGGCTTCTCCTCGCTGGCGTTCCTGACCCGGATCGCGGTGGACGAGCTGAAGGTCGACCGTTCCTTCGTGATGCGGATGGCCGAGTCGCCGGAGGCGGCGGCGATCGTCCGGACCACCGTCGGCCTCGCCCACGAACTGGGCCTGCGGGTGGTCGCCGAGGGCGTGGAGACCGCCGAACAGCGGCTGGCCCTCGCCGAGCTGGGCTGCACCGCCGCCCAGGGGTACCACTTCTTCAAGCCGATGCCCGCAGACAAGGTCGGCGCGGTGCTCGGCTCGCTGCTCGACACCGCCCAGGGCAACGTCTTCCCGTTGCGCATCGACGGCGCCTCCTGACGGGGGCACGGGGAGGCCGGCGGCGCCCGGCGCGGGGTGGTTATGGTCGTCGGGTGAACCGACTCGCGAGTGCCACCAGCCCGTACCTGCTCCAGCACGCCGACAACCCGGTGGACTGGTGGCCGTGGTGCGAGGAGGCGTTCGCCGAGGCGAAGCGGCGCGACGTGCCGGTGATGATCTCGGTCGGCTACGCGGCCTGCCACTGGTGCCACGTGATGGCGCACGAGTCGTTCGAGGACGCGGCGGTCGGCGCGTTGCTCAACGAGGGCTTCGTGGCGATCAAGGTGGACCGGGAGGAACGGCCCGACGTCGACGCGGTCTACATGACGGCCACCCAGGCGATGACCGGGCAGGGCGGCTGGCCGATGACGGTCTTCGCGACCCCCGACGGCACCCCGTTCTTCTGCGGCACGTACTTCCCGAAGCCGAACTTCGTCCGGCTGCTGGGGTCGGTCGGCACCGCCTGGCGGGAGCAGCGGGAGGCGGTGCTGCGGCAGGGGGCCGCGGTGGTCGAGGCGATCGGCGGCGCGCAGGCGGTCGGGGGGCCGTCCGCCCCGCTCACCGCCGAGCTGCTCGACGCCGCGGCGGCCCAGCTCGCCGGGGAGTACGACGACAGGAACGCCGGCTTCGGCGGGGCCCCGAAGTTCCCGCCGCACATGAACCTGCTCTTCCTGCTGCGCCACCACCAGCGCACCGGCTCGGCGGAGAGCCTGGAGATCGCCCGGCACACCGCCGAGGCGATGGCCCGGGGCGGCATCTACGACCAGCTCGCGGGCGGCTTCGCCCGGTACTCGGTGGACGCGCACTGGACGGTGCCGCACTTCGAGAAGATGCTCTACGACAACGCCCTGCTGCTGCGGTTCTACACCCAGCTCTGGCGGCTCACCGGCGACCCCCTGGCCAGGCGGGTGGCCCGGGACGTGGCCCGGTTCCTCGCCGACGAGCTGCACCGGCCCGGCGAGGGCTTCGCCTCCGCGCTCGACGCGGACACCGAGGGCGTCGAGGGGCTCACCTACGTCTGGACGCCGGCCCAGCTCGTCGAGGCCCTGGGCGAGGAGGACGGCCGCTGGGCGGCCGACCTGTTCGGCGTGACCGAGTCCGGCAGCTTCGAGCACGGCACGAGCGTGCTGCGGCTGGCCCGGGACGTCGACGCCGCCGACCCGGCGGTGCGCGCCCGCTGGCAGGACGTCGTACGGCGGCTGCTGGCCCTCCGGGACACCCGGCCCCAGCCGGCCCGCGACGACAAGGTCGTGGCGGCCTGGAACGGCCTGGCGATCACCGCCATCGCGGAGTTCGTCCGCCTCGTCGAGACGCTCGGGGCGGCCGGCCATGCCTCCGTCGGGGGCGCGGCCGGCGCGGACGGGGACGCGAACCTGCTGGAGGGCGTCACCATCGTCGCCGACGGCGCCATGCGTGACGCCGCCGAGCACCTTGCCCGGGTGCACGTCGTCGACGGCCGGCTGCGCCGGGTCTCCCGGGACGGTGTGGTGGGCGAGCCGGCCGGCGTGCTGGAGGACTACGGCTGCGTGGCCGAGGCGTTCTGCGCGATGCACCAGCTCACCGGCGAGGGGCGCTGGCTGGAGCTGGCCGGCCAGCTCCTCGACGTCGCGCTGGCCCGGTTCGCCGCCCCGGACGGCGGCTTCTACGACACCGCCGACGACGCGGAGCAACTGGTCACCCGGCCGGCCGACCCGACCGACAACGCCACCCCGTCCGGCCGGTCGGCCATCGTCGCGGCGCTGGTGACGTACGCGGCGTTGAGTGGCGAGACCCGCTACCGGGAGGCCGCCGAGGCCGCCCTCGCCACGGTCGCGCCGATCGTCGCCCGGCACGCCCGGTTCACCGGGTACGCGGCCACGACCGGCGAGGCGCTGCTGGCCGGGCCGCACGAGATCGCCGTGGTGACCGACAACCCGGCCGGTGACCCGCTCGTCGCCGCGGCGTACCGGCACGCCCCGCCCGGCGCGGTGCTGGTCGCGGGCCGGCCCGACCAGCCCGGGGTGCCCCTGCTTGCCGACCGCCCGATGCGCGACGGCCGCCCGACCGCGTACGTCTGCCGCGGATTCGCCTGCCAGCAGCCGGTCACCACGGTCGACGACCTGCTCGCCCAACTGTAGGAAGGCGGGCCTGCCGAGCACAGGCTCTTCGGCGCCCTGTGGAGCTGCCCGCAGGAACGGGGCACATCCTTCCCGACGTGTGCCGCCCCCGGGGCCGCGGACGGATGCGCGGCACCCGGACCGCGCGGCTCCTCCTGGGCCGCGCGGCTCCTCCTGGGCCGCGCGGCTCCTCCCGGGCCACGCAGGCGGGTTCCGGAGCAATGCAAGCCGGGTCCCGCACTACGCAGACAGTTCCCGGACCACGCAGGCGGGCCCGGACCCACGCACGTGGTCCGGAACGACCCAGGTACACACACAGGGCCCGACCATGCACACGGGCACGGCCCCACCGTTGCGGGCGCACAGACGGGGCAGCTCCACAGGGCCGGCGTCCAGGTGCCGGCACCCCGCGCCGGCGCGCGCCGAACCCGTCGGGAGCCGGGCGCACGCGGCTCCCCGTGACCGCAGCCACCGATACGCTGACCTCGACCGAGGTCGGTCGGGACCCGCGGCTAGGCTGGTCCCGAGATGGATACGCGAACCGGTCTGCCTGTTGTCGGCATGGTGGGGGGCGGGCAGCTTGCCCGGATGACCCACCAGGCCGCGATCGCCCTCGGTCAGTCGCTGCGTGTGCTCGCGCAGTCCCCGGACGACGGTGCGGCCCTGGTCGCCGCCGACGTCCAGTACGGCGACCACACCGACCTCGCCGCCCTGCGCACCTTCGCCAAGGGCTGTGACGTGGTCACGTTCGACCACGAACACGTGCCGACCGAGCACGTCCGCACGCTCGCCGCCGAGGGGGTGAAGCTGTTCCCGCCGGCCGACGCGCTGCTGCACGCCCAGGACAAGCAGGTCATGCGGGAGCGGCTCGGCGAGCTGGGCGCGCCGAATCCGGCGTGGCGGCCCGTCGCCGAGCCCGCCGACCTGGTCGCCTTCGGCGAGGCGCACGGCTGGCCGGTGGTGCTCAAGGCGGCGCGGGGCGGCTACGACGGGCGGGGCGTCTGGATGGTCGCCGACGCGGCTCAGGCCGCCGAGCTGGCCGCCACCCTGCTCGCCGGGGGGACCCGGCTGATCGTCGAGGAGCGGGTGGCGTTGCGCCGCGAGTTGGCGGTGCAGGTGGCCCGTTCGCCGTTCGGTCAGGTGGCGGCGTACCCGGTCGTCGAGACCGTGCAGGTCGAGGGCATCTGCGTCGAGGTGCTCGCCCCGGCGCCCGGCCTGCCCGAGGAGCGGGCGGTCGCCGCGCAGCAGCTCGCCATCGACCTGGCCACCGCCCTCGGCGTGGTGGGTCTGCTCGCCGTGGAACTCTTCGAGACCCCCGACGGGCTGGTCGTGAACGAGCTGGCCATGCGGCCGCACAACTCCGGGCACTGGACGATCGAGGGGGCCCGGACCTCCCAGTTCGAGCAGCACCTGCGGGCGGTGCTCGACTACCCGATGGGGGACACCTCGCTGGCCGCCCCGGTGGTGGTCATGGCCAACGTGCTCGGCGGCGAGCCGGGCGGGATGTCGATCGACGAACGGCTGCACCACCTCTTCGCGGCCGAGCCGGGCGCCAAGGTCCACCTGTACGGCAAGCAGGTGCGCCCCGGCCGCAAGATCGGGCACGTGACGGTGCTGGGCGACGACCTGGACGACGTACGGGCGCGGGCCGCGCGGGCCGCCCGCTGGCTTCGGGAGGGACGTTCATGACCACGGTCGGGCTGATCATGGGCAGCGACTCCGACTGGCCGACGATGAAGGCCGCCGGCGAGGCGCTGGACGAGTTCGGGGTCGCGTACGAGGTCGGAGTGGTCTCGGCCCACCGCACGCCCGGCAAGATGATCGAGTACGGCCGTACGGCCGCCGACCGCGGCCTCAAGGTGATCATCGCGGGGGCCGGCGGCGCCGCCCACCTGCCCGGCATGGTCGCCTCGGTCACCCCGCTCCCGGTGATCGGCGTGCCGGTGCCGCTGAAGCACCTCGACGGGATGGACTCGCTGCTGTCGATCGTGCAGATGCCTGCCGGCGTGCCGGTGGCCACGGTGTCGATCGGCAACGCCCGCAACGCCGGGCTGCTGGCCGTGCGTATCCTGGCCGCCGCCGACGAGCACCTGCGCGCCCGGATGGTCGCTTACCAGGAGAGCCTGGAGAAGCTGGTCGCGGAGAAGGAAGCCGCCCTACACGCCTCCCTCGGCTGACCCTCCTCTTCACCTCATTCCGCGCAGGGCCGTCTGGAGGCGTTCCTGGGCCCGGCGGCGGCGTTCGTTGCTCGCGCCGAGCACCAGCAGCACCAGCCCGACCGGGATCAGCGCCAGCCACGGACCGAGGCTGAACAGGGCGTGCACGGCCGTGATCGCGGTCACCGCCGCGCCGACGATCACCGGGGCCTGCTGCTGACTGGTGGTGCCGAAGATGAGCACCGCCACCGCGCCGAGCAGCAGCAGCACCTGCCGCAGCATGCTGGTGTCGGTGGCCAGCACGATCGCCAGGGTCGGCACGAACGCGGCGACCAGCGCCGGCCCGTACGCCACCCAGCTCGACAGGTCCGGCCGGTGCCGCAGCTCCAGCACCCCGACCAGCAGGGCCAGCGCCGCGAACGGCAGCGTGTACGCCTCGGGCAGCGCCACGTCGGCGACCCGCATCAGGATCCACCATGCGACGATCTCGCAGCCCACCACGGCCCAGAACAGGATGCGGCGCTCGACGGGCCGTCGGCCCGGGCGGGTGGCGGCCAGCCCGAGCACCGCGCCCCAGGCGGCGAGCAGCGCCGCGATGTGCCGGGGCGAGTCGAAGGCCAGCGCGAGGGCGATCAGCGCGGCGGCGTACCCGCTCCACTCGACCGTGGCCGCCTCGCGCTGTGCCTCGGGGCGGCGCAGCCGGGGCAGGGTCGCCGCGAAGACCTGCAGGGCCGCCCCCACCGCCAGCACCCCGAACGCGGACCAGACGGCGTCCAGCCCGGCCACCAGTGCGGCGACCAGCACGAACAGCTGCGCCATCAGCGAGGCGAAGAGCCACCCCAGGATGCGGGCCCGCTGTGTGGTGCCGTACAGCGCGGCGACCGTGCCCACGCCGACCGCGCCGCCCAGGGTGAACAGGGTCAGCTCCCGGGTGGCGAGGCTGCCGAGCAGGCCGGCCCCGCCCCCGGCCAGCCCGATGACGAAGACCAACACCCGGGCGGTGCGCAGCGACTGGGCCCGCTCCGCCAGCGGCGGGGGCGGGGTGAGCGCCAGGCCGAGCATCGAGATGGTGAACACCGACAGGGCGGCCAGCACGCTCACCGGCCAGCCCTGGCCGAGGGCGGTGGGGGTGATCAGCAGGGTGACCGCGGCGCCGGGCAGCACGATCGGCACGGCCCGGGACCGCTGGCCGCCGCTGAACCCGGTCGCGGCGAGCGCCGCGGTCACCGTGAGGAGCAGGGCCGTCAACACGTGCGTGGGGTCGACCGCGTCGGCGGACGGGATGCGCAGCTCCGGTGCCGGCCCGTCCCAGACCCGGCTCAGCGACCGGTACGGGTCGAGGAGGGCCACCTTCAGCGCGGGGGCGAGCGAGGCGAGGGCCAGGGCCGTCGGCACGGCGGCGGCGGCCATCGCTCCGGCCGCCGGGCTGACCCGCCAGCGCCGCGCCGTGCCGTCGTCGGGCAGCCGGCGCAGGGCCCCGTCGAGCAGGATCGACCACCGGCGCACCGGCTGCGCCGCCCCGCTGGGCGGCACGGTGGCGCCGCGGATCAGCTCGGCGAGGACCCCGAGCAGCGCGGCGGCGGCCGCGTACACCCCGGAGGGCAGGCCCACGACGATGGCGGCGACCGCGCTCACCGTCGCGCCGCCCACCACGGCCGCGCTGGCGTACGGCAGATACTGCGGTACCTGCCGGCGGACCGCGGCGATCGCGGCGAGGCCGAGACTGGACGCGGCCAACGCGGCGGTCAGCACCACCTGGGGCGACCGGCCGAACTCGACGGCCAGGGCGGCCACCGCACCGGGCAGGGCCAGCAGCGCCGCCCCGGCGGCGATGCCGCCGATCTGCGCCAGGTGCGGCG
Source organism: Micromonospora sp. NPDC048830 (assembly GCF_043198215.1). NCBI lineage: Bacteria > Bacillati > Actinomycetota > Actinomycetes > Micromonosporales > Micromonosporaceae > Micromonospora > Micromonospora sp. NPDC048830. The sequence goes on along the minus strand of NZ_JBICUP010000013.1, from coordinate 65,210 downwards.
GCAGCCCGTCGGCCTCGACGTCTTCCACCATCCGCGCGCCGGACACCCGGGCCAGGGCCGCCACGGTCGCGCCGATGAGCACGACGCTGCCCAGCGCCAGCGCCGTCGTCCATGGGCGGACCAGCCCGGCGCCGGCCGCGTGCAGGGCGACGGCCCCGGCCACGGTGACCCGGGACAGCCCGGCGCGCGGGTCGACCGAGGCCGCGGCCGCGACTCCGAAGACCGTGGCGACGGCCGCCCCGACCAGCACCGGCGACCACCACGGAAGGTCGAAGGCGGCGGGCGCGCCGATCGTGGCGAGGACGGCGGCGACGCCGGACACGTGGTACCGCCAGGGGTCCGGCAGGAGCACCCCGGCGGCGATGCCCAGCAGGGCCAGGGCGACCGGCGCCTGCCAGGCGGACCCGCCGGTCGGCGCGGCCGGCCAGCCGGTCAGGTCGCCGGCCCAGATGGGGCCCGGCGTGGCCAGCACGCCCCAACCGCCGCGCAGCGCGCTCCACCCGGCCAGCAGGCCGATCAGGGTGCCGCCGACGACCAGCCCGAGGATCGGCCCGCGCCGCCACTCCTCGGGCAGCGCGCGGGCGGCGACGGCGACCACCGCCACCAGGGCGGCGGCCACCACGAGCTGCCCGCCGGGGGCGAGTACCGCCGCGATCCGGAGCAGGGTGGCGATCAGCGCCGCGGTGACCGCGGCGGCGGCCAGGTCGGAGCCGTCCAGCGCCAGGTCGGAGCGGCGTCCCGCGTCGATCGACGGGGCCAGGAACAGCAGCACGCCCGCCACGAGCAACAGCGCGCCCACCCAGGCGTCCGCGACGGTGGCCCCCGGCGCGCCGAACGCGGCGGCGGTCACCACCAGCGCGCCGAGCCCGGTGCCCACCGCCAGCGGCACCGGGATGTGCCGCTGCGAGACCTGCACCAGCGCGGCGTACCCCAGGGTGACGCAGACCGCCAGGAACGTCGCGGCCAGCACCGGCACGGTGACCTCGCGCAGGCTCGCCGGGGTCGGTGCCGGACCGGCCGGCACCGTCGCGGCGACGAACGCGGCGACCGAGCCGGGCAGCGCGAACGCGGCTCCGCCGGCCGCCCACGAGGAGACGACCTCCGCCGCGGCCGGCATGATCCGGACCCGGGGGGCCACCGCGATCAACGCGCCGGCCACGAAGAGGGCGAGCAGCACGGCGGCGGTCAGCGCCGGCCGGGCGAGCCCGGCGCCCGCGCCGAGCAGTCCCACCACGGCGGCGGCCACCGCGTGCGCGGTGGCCGCCCGCACCGTCGGCGCGGTGAGGCCGGCCACCCCGATGCCGATCGCGGTCAGCACCATCGGCCACGGCGCCACCGCCCAACCCAGGCCGAACGACGCGGGGACGGCGAGCGCGGTGAGCGCCGCCCCGGCCACCGCGAACTCGCGGCGGATCTCCGGCGGGAGGGCGAGCACCGCGGCGACGGCGAGCAGCAGGGCGCTGGCGGCGAGCTGCCAGGCGGCCGGGCCGACCGCGTCGGCCAGCACGGCCGGGTACCGGTCGAGGTCCGCCGACCAGGCCGGCGTGGCGGCCCGGACCGGGGCGATCCCGGCGCGCAGCGCGCCGCCGGCCACGACCAGCCCGGCGACCGTCAACGCCGCCGCCGAGGCGAGCTGCGGCCCGCGCCGGGCTGCCTCCGGCACGGCCCGTACAGCCAGCCCGGTGAGCGTGATGACGGCCGCGATCAGCAGCAGCGCCCGGCCGGGGAAGGCCACCGAGGCGACGCGATCCAGCGCACCGATCACCGCGAGGGTGACGATGCCGGCCGCCACGTCGGGCAGCGGCGGCCGACGCAGCACGAGCGCGCCGGCCAGCCCCACCAGCGCGGCGAGCAGCAGCACGGTGCCGGCTGCGGCGGCGGCCGGCACCGTGTCGGCGCGCAGCAGCGCGGTCACCGCGTACGCGAGGGCCAGCGCCACCGCCGCCCCGTGCAGCAGCCAGGTCAGCTCCCGCAGCGCCGGCACCGGCCGGGCCGCCCGGCCGCCGGCCGGCTCCTCGCCGGCGGGGCCCAGCACCTCGCCGGACTCCTCCGGCGCGCCCTCGGGACGGCCGGTCCCGGCGGGGCGGTCGTCCTCGGCGGGCTGGTCGTCCTCGGCGGGGCGGCGGGGCGGCGGGGCGGTCGCCGGCGGGGTGGCCGGCAGGTCCCGGCGCACCGGCCGCTCCACGGTCACCGGGGAGCGGGCCAGCCCCAGGTCGACCACGGCGACCACGGCCAGCACCAGCGCCCAGCCGGCCGGGCCGGTGACCAGGTCGTACGCCAGCAGGGGCAGCACCGGCTGCGCGGCCAGCACCACGGCGAACCGGGGCGCCCGCAGCCCCGTCCAGAGGGCGTAGCCGTACCCGACGGCGGCGGTGGCCGCGAAGATGATCCCGGCGAAGACGGCCCCGGAGACGCCCGCGCCGATCCGCTCCACGGCCCACAGTGCGTACCCGGCCAGCGGCACCAGCAGCAGGCCGACGGCGGAGACCGTCTCGGCGGTCGAGGTCAGCCCGCGGCGGGCCAGCACGGGCGGGGCGAGCAGCAGCAGCACGGTCGCGACGAGCAGGATGCCCAGCCGGGTCAGGGCGTCCATCGAGCTGGTGGCCACCGCGGCGAACACCACCGCGGCCACACCGAGCAGCAGCGCACCCAGCCCGAGGGGGATGTTCTGCACCTCCCGGGAGGACGCCTCCGGCGGGTGCTCCGGGTTGTCGGCGTCCAGCCAGCGGGGTGTCGACGGCGGGTGCTCGGGCGGCTCCCCCGGCCCGGACGCCGGGGTGCCCTGCCGGGGCACCCGGGGCGGCTCGCCGGCCGTGGCGTCCGACGGCCGGCGGCGCAGCACGCGACGGGGACGGGCGGCCTGCCGGGCCCGCTCCTCACCCGCGTGCGTCAGGATGTCCCGCTGGAAGAGCGCGGCCTGCATCTTGGCGGCGATCTGCCGCTGCTCGGCGAGGATGGCCGCCTCGCGGGCCTTCATCTCCGCGATCGAGCGCTCGATGTCCGCCACGTGCGCGGCCCACTCGGGCTGCTCCGCCCCGCAGTGCGGGCAGCGCGCGGCCGGCTTGATCTCCCGCCCGCACGAGGAGCACTCAAAGCTCTGCACGACACCCCTCCACCCGCGCACTGTGGACTTCCACTGTCGCAGCATGCCGTGAGCCGGCGCGGATTTCGACACCTGTCGGCGGTTCGGCGGGAACGAAAAGCAGCCCGGCGGCGCGCGGCGGTCCCGAAAAGGGCGCGCGGCCGGCCGCGGAGGAGCTCCGCGACCGGCCGCGCCGGTGTCGACCAGGGTCAGGGACGTCCCATGCCCCGGTACTCCCAGCCCGCCTGCGTCCACAGTGTGGAGTCGAGGCAGTTGCGGCCGTCGACCACCCGGCGGCCGGCGACCAGCTCGCCGAGGGCGACCGGGTCGGCGTTGCGGAAGTCCGCCCACTCGGTGAGCACGCAGACCAGGTCGGCGCCGGTCACCGCGTCGGCCATGCTGAGCTCGTACGTCAGCTCGGGGGCCACCCGGCGGGCGTTCTCGGTGCCCTCCGGGTCGAACACGTGCACGTCCGCGCCGGCCTTGCCGAGCAGCCCGGCGACGGCGAGCGCCGGGGCGTCGCGTACGTCGTCGGTGTTGGGTTTGAAGGTGGCGCCGAGCACGGCGATCCGGGTGCCGGAGAGGTCCGGCCCCGCCGGCCCGGAGCGGCGGCCGAGGAGTTCGGCGGCGAGCTGGACGACCCGGGCCCGGCGGCGCTGGTTGATCAGGTCGACCTCGTGCAGGAAGCGCAGCGCCTCGCCCGCGCCCAGTTCCTGCGCCCGGGCCTGGAAGGCGCGGATGTCCTTGGGCAGGCAGGCGCCACCGAAGCCGAGGCCGGCCTGGAGGAACCGGTTGCCGATACGGGGGTCGTACCCGATGGCCCGGGCCAGCTGGGTGACGTCGCCGCCGGCGGCCTCGCAGACCTCGGCCATGGCGTTGATGAAGGAGATCTTGGTGGCCAGGAAGGCGTTCGCGGCCACCTTGACCAGCTCGGCGGTGGCGAAGTCGGTGACCACCAGCGGAACCTCGCGGTCCTCGGTGGCGGCGAGGTCGAAGACGCCCTTGTGGGCGGCGTAGAGCATGCCGTTGGCCCACTCGCTCTTGACGCCGACCACGATCCGGTTGGGGCGCAGCACGTCGTCGACCGCGAAGCCCTCCTGGAGGAACTCGGGGCTCCAGGCCACCTCCACGCCCAGGTCGGTCGGACTGTGCTTGCTGACGAGCTGCTCCACCCACTCGGCGGTGCCGACCGGGACGGTGGACTTCCCGACGATCAGGCACTTGCGGGTCAGGTGCTGGGCGAGGCTGGTCACCGCCGCCTCGACGTACGACAGGTCGGCGCCCATCCCGTCGGCTCGCTGGGGGGTGCCGACGCAGATGAAGTGCACGTCGCCGAACTCGGCGACCTCGGCGATGTCGGTGCTGAAGCGCAGCCGGCCGGCCGTCAGGTTGCGCCGCAGCAGCTCGTCCAGGCCGGGCTCGTGGATCGGGACCTCGCCGGCGTTCAGCTTGGCGATCTTGTCCGCGTCGACGTCGAAGCCGAGCACCTCGTAGCCCAGCTCGGCGTAGCAGATGGCGTACGTCGCACCGAGGTAGCCGGTGCCGAGGAAGGTGACCCGGGGTCGGGCCGCGCCCGAGGGCGGCGTGACCGCGGCGATGGCCGGCATCGGTTGGGTGTTCGGGTACGGGATCGTCACGCCTGTCTTCTCCGCTCGCGTTGGCGGCGCTCCGTTGCGTCGCGTTCGGCCGCGGCGCCGGGCCGGGCCGGGCACCGAAGGGGAATTCTGTCGCTTGCGGGCGTCGAACCGTGCCGCCGCCCTTATCATGCCGAGCCTACGCGCCGGTAAGGATCTCCTGAGCCATGGTCGCTATCCTTCAGGTCTGCGCGGCCGGCGGTTCCGAGACGCTCCAGACTGCGCATGATAGCGGTGAAGGGGAGGGGCCGACATGGCGGCAGAACAGCCGTTCGACGTCTATCGGTTACCCGAGGAGCACGAGGCGGTCCGGGAGGCGGTCCGTGAGGTCTGTGCGGCGAAGGTGGCCCCGCACGCCGCCGAGGCGGACGAGACCGGTGAGTTCCCGAAGTCGTCGTACGACGCGCTGCGGTCGGCCGACTTCCACGCCCCGCACATCCCCGTCGAGTACGGCGGCGCCGGGGCGGACGCCCTGGCCACGGCCATCGTGATCGAGGAGGTGGCCCGGGCCTGCACCGCGTCCTCGCTGATCCCGGCGGTCAACAAGCTCGGCACCATGCCGCTGCTGCTGGCCGGCTCCGAGGAGCTCAAGCGCCGCTACCTGACCCCGGTCGCCAGCGGCGACGCGATGTTCTCGTACTGCCTGTCGGAGCCGGAGGCGGGCAGCGACGCCGCCTCGATGACCACCCGGGCGGTCCGTGACGGCGATCACTGGGTGCTCAACGGCGTCAAGCGGTGGATCACCAACGCGGGTGTCTCGGAGTACTACACCGTCTTCGCCGTGACGGACCCCACAGCCCGGTCCAGGGGCATCTCGGCGTTCGTGGTCGAGAAGTCCGACCCGGGTGTCAGCTTCGGCGCCCCGGAGAAGAAGCTCGGTATCAAGGGCTCGCCGACCCGCGAGGTCTACCTCGACAACGTCCGGATCCCGGCGGACCGGATGATCGGCGCCGAGGGGACCGGTTTCGCGACCGCGATGCGGACCCTGGACCACACCCGGGTCACCATCGCCGCGCAGGCCGTCGGCGTCGCCCAGGGCGCGCTCGACTACGCCAGGGGGTACGTCCGGGAGCGCCGGCAGTTCGGCAGGCCCGTGGCCGAGTTCCAGGGCGTCCAGTTCATGCTCGCCGACATGGGCATGAAGCTGGAGGCGGCGCGGCAGCTCACGTACGCCGCCGCCGGCAAGTCGGAGCGGGGCGACGCCGACCTGACGTACTTCGGCGCCGCGGCCAAGTGCTTCGCCTCCGACGCGGCCATGGAGATCACCACGGACGCGGTGCAGTTGCTCGGTGGCTACGGCTACACCAAGGACTACCCGGTCGAGCGGATGATGCGGGACGCCAAGATCACCCAGATCTACGAGGGCACCAACCAGGTCCAGCGCATCGTGATGGCCCGCCAGCTGCTGCACGGCTGACGAAGACCCGCCGAACGGCGGGCGGGTCGGAGGCCGGCCCGCCCGCCGTCGCTCACTTGATCTCGGTGGTGGTCGCGTCGTCCGACCGGCCCGGCGGACGCGGCGGCTGGGACCACGGCGACTCCCCACCCGTACGGCGGGGCAGCGGCTCGGTCGGGGTCGGGTCCGGGTAGCCGAGGGTGAGCGGGGCGGTGTCCCGGTCCGAGCCGCCACCGGCCGGCGGCCAGTCGGAGAGCGGCAGGCCGATGTCGTCCGGCCGGTCCGCCGGCACCGGCGCGGGCTCGGCCGCCGGGCCGGGCCAGCGCCGCCAGCGCTGCCGGCTGAACGTCGCCATCAGCAGCAGCGCGCCGATCAGGAAGAGGGTGCCGTTCTGCACCGGCAGGGCCAACGGCAGCGGGTCGCCCAGGACCTTCCAGTCCTCCGGGATCCGGTCACGCACCGTGAACGGTGCGACGAACATCCCGACGTACGGGGCGACCAGCAGCAGCCCGGCGGCCAGCGGGCCGAGCGGCGAGACACGCAGGGTGCCGAGCAGGCCGAGCAGGATGCCCGCGACGGCCAGGTAGACGGCCGGCTCGATCAGGTTGGCCGTGTTGAACGTGCCGATCTCCACCCAGCGGGTGATCGTGCGCGCCGACCCGTCCTGACCGAGGGTGAGCAGCACCCAGGTGACGGGCGCCACCACCAACCCGGCGAGGAAGCTCCAGAGATGTCGCATCCGCGCACCGTACCGTTTCCGGCATGACAGATCACCCCTCCTCACCCCCGACAGGCAAGCCCACGTCGTACTCCCGGGTGACGCTCAGCCGGATCATGACCGCCGTCGACGTCAACCTGTACGGGACCGTGCACGGAGGGGTGTTGATGAAGTTCGTCGACGACGTGGCGGGCGCGGCGGCGGCCCGGCACAGCGGCGGCACCGCGGTGACCGCCGCGATCGACGAGATCGTCTTCTCCGAGGCGGTCCGGGTCGGCGACCTGGTGCACGCGCACGCCCAGGTCAACTGGACCGGGCACACCTCGATGGAGGTCGGCGTCCGGGTGGTGGCCGAGCGCTGGGACTCGGCCGAGGACGAGCCGGTCCGGGTGGCCACGGCGTACCTGGTCTTCGTGGGGGTGGACGTCGGCGGCGCGCCGCGCCCGGTGCGCCCGGTGCTGCCCGAGACGCCGGAGGACGAGCGCCGCTTCCGGGAGGCGGAGATCCGCCGCGCCCACCGGCTGGCGCGCCGCCGGGCGATCCAGGCCCATCGCGCGGGCCCCGTCTGACGCCCCGGCCCGCGCCCGCCGCGAGCTCATCGTCGCGGGGACGAACGGGGGCCCGACGCCGGGCGTCCCACACAGGCAGGGGGCGCGGGGTGTGGGGCGGGCACGCCCCGACGCCGGTACCTGGTGCGGAGAATGGCGCTGCGAGATAGGGCAAGATGGCGCCGCGGCCCGATTTCACAGTGCCGTGCGGGGCCACAGGGAGGGTGGATCAGTGGGTGACGTGCTGTGGACGCCGCCGGCGGACGTACGGGAGCGGTCCCGGATCGGTGACTACCTGCGCTGGCTGGGCGAGCACCGCGGGCTAAACTTCCCCGACTACGACGCGCTGTGGCGCTGGTCGGTCACCGACCTCGACGCGTTCTGGCGGTCGGTCTGGGACTGGTTCGACGTCGTCGCGCACACCCCGCCGACGGCCACGCTGACCGACCCGGCCATGCCGGGCACCCGGTGGTTCCCCGGGGCCACCCTCAACTACGCCGAGAACGTGCTGCGGATGCCGGGGCTGGGCGACGACGACCCGGTGGTGATCGCCCACGGCCAGACCCGCGCGCCCGAGACACTGACCGCGGCGCAGCTGCGCGAGCGGGTCCGCCGGGTGGCCGCCGGGCTGCGCCGGCTGGGCGTCGGCCCCGGCGACCGGGTCGCCGCGTACGCGCCGAACATCCCGGAGACGTACGTGCTGCTGCTGGCCACCGCCAGCCTCGGGGCGATCTTCTCCTCCTGCGCCCCGGAGTTCGGCACCCGCAGTGTCACCGACCGGTGGCGGCAGATCGAGCCGAAGGTCCTGGTGGCCGTCGACGGCTACCGGTACGGCGACAAGCCGGTGGACCGCCGCGGCGAGGTGGCCGCCATCCGTGCCGCCCTGCCGTCGCTGGAGCACACCGTCGGCATCGCGTACCTCGACCCGGAAGGCGCCGCGCCCCAGGATGCCATCGGCTGGGCCGAGCTGGCCGCCGAGACCGACGAGCCGCTGACGTTCGCGCCGGTGCCGTTCGACCACCCGCTCTACGTGCTGTACTCCTCCGGGACCACCGGGCTGCCCAAGCCGATCGTGCACGGCCACGGGGGCATCCTGCTGGAGCACCTGAAGATGCTCGCCCTGCACCACGACCTCGGCCCCGGCGACCGGTTCTTCTGGTTCACCACCACCGGCTGGATGATGTGGAACTTCCTGGTCTCCGGGCCGGCGGTCGGCGCGGCGATCGTGCTCTTCGACGGCAACCCGGGCCACCCCGACCTGGGCGCGTTGTGGCGGCTGGCCGAGGAGACCGGCACCACGTACCTCGGCACCTCCGCGCCGTTCCTGCTGGCCTGCCGCAAGGCGGGCCTGGTGCCCAGCGAGATCGCCGACCTGTCCGCGCTGCGCGGGGTCGGCTCGACGGGCGCGCCACTGCCCGCCGAGGGCTTCACCTGGGTGTACGAGACCGTCGGCGACCACGTGCAGCTCCAGTCGCTCTCCGGCGGCACGGACGTCTGCACCGGGTTCGTGGGCGGCGTGCCGCTGCTGCCGGTGCACGCCGGGGAGATCACCTGCCGGGCGCTCGGCGCGAAGGTGGAGGCCCGTTCCGCCGACGGCACCCCCGTCGTCGGCGAGCTCGGCGAGCTGGTGATCACCGCGCCCATGCCGAGCATGCCGGTCGGCTTCTGGAACGACCCGGACGGCGTGCGCTACCGGGAGGCGTACTTCGACCTCTACCCGGGCGTCTGGCGGCACGGCGACTGGATCACGATCAACTCCCGGGGCGGCTGCGTGATCACCGGCCGCTCCGACGCCACCCTGAACCGCGGCGGGGTCCGGCTCGGCACGGCCGAGTTCTACTCCGTGGTGGAGGGCCTGGACGAGGTCGTCGACTCCGTCGTGGTGCACCTGGAGGACGCCGAGGGCGGCGCGGGCGAGCTGCTGCTGTTCGTGGTGCTCGCCGAGGGCCTGGAGCTGGACGACGCGCTGCGCGCGAAGATCTGCCGGGAGCTGCGTACAGCGCTGTCGCCCCGGCACGTACCCGACGAGATCCACCAGGTCCGCGCCGTGCCGCGCACCCTGTCGGCCAAGAAGCTGGAGGTGCCCGTGAAGAAGATCCTCACCGGCACTCCGGTCGACGACGCGGCGGCCAAGGGCGCCCTGGCCAACCCCGAGTCCCTGACCGCCTTCGCCGCCTTCGCCCAGCGCCGCACCCCCACGGCCGACCCAACCCCGGCCTGACCCCGCCCTGACCGCCCGCCCCGCACCGAGGCGGGCGGTCAGGCCAGGGTGCGGGTGGCCTTTTCCGAGGTCGCCCGCGCTTCCAGCCGGGAGCGGTCGAGGTTGCCGCAGAGCACGATCGTCGCGCCGGCCGTCAGGGGCGCCAGCAGCCAGTCGACCGGGTCGGGGTGGACCGCCGCGTCGAGCAGCAGGCGGTCGCCCGCGCTCATCCCCAGCTCCGCCGCGCGGGCGGCCGCGCGGGCCAGCAGCTCCGCGTCCTGCGGCCCGCCCTGGGCGTACGGGCTGAAGTGGTCCCCGTGCCGCCGCACCTCGACCACGTAGTCGGCGAAGCCGGGCGGCACCTCCCGCAGCGGCAGGGCGAACGGGGCGAGCGCCAGGGCGTACCGCTCGCCGGCCGGCCACGCGTCCGCCTCGGCCGCCCGGTCGGCGGCGGCGAACAGCACCTCCACCGGGCCCGGCCGGTCGGCCACGGCCAGCCTCGCCGACCAGCAGCCCAGCAGCACCGCGGCGGTCTGCCAGTGCGGCGGCAGCAGCACCCCGGCCGCCTCGCCGGGGCCGGCGGACACCTCGTCCACCAGCAGGTTCGCGGTCTTGGCCACCCAGTTGGCCAGCGTGGCGCCCGAGAGCTCGGTGCGCTCGCCCGTGGCGTCGTCGTACCAGGTCAGCAGGGGGCGGGCGGGATCGGGCGCGATCGCGTCGGCGAACACCCGGGCAATGTTGTCAGCCATCGACGCGAACGATACGCCCCCGGCGCTTGCACCCGATGACGGCGACAAGTCGACGTACGGTCGGGTCGCAGTCAGCGTCCGGGGCCGGCACGGGCGTAGTCTTGCCCGGAGTGTTGTTCCCCACAGATCCACCATCGCAAGGAGTCGCCCCGTGACCGCCGGTCGCCCGCCCCGCGTGCTCATCGACGCCACGAGTGTCCCCGCCGACCGAGGCGGTGTCGGTCGATACGTCGACGGTCTGCTCGGCGCCCTCGGCAAGGTGTGCGGCCAGGGGGTGGACCTGGTCGTGGTGAGCCTGCGCACCGACCAGGAGCGCTACGCCCGGATGCTGCCGAACGCGGAGGTGATCGCCGCGCCGGCCGCGGTGGCCCACCGCCCCGCCCGGCTCGCCTGGGAGCAGACCGGCCTGCCGATGCTGGCCCAGCAGGTCGGCGCGCAGGTGCTGCACTCGCCCTTCTACACCTGCCCCCTGCGGGCCGGCTGCCCGGTGACCGTGACCGTGCACGACGCGACGTTCTTCACCGAGCCGGAGCACTACGACAAGTCCCGGCGGACGTTCTTCCGCAGCGCGATCAAGACGTCGCTGCGCCGGGCCGACCGGGTGATCGTGCCGAGCAAGGCCACCCGGGACGAGCTGATCCGGCTGCTCGACGCCGACCCGACCCGCATCGACGTCGCGTACCACGGGGTCGACCACGCCGCCTTCCACGCCCCCGGCGAGGAGGAGAAGGCCCGCGTCCGGGCCCGGCTGGGGCTGGGCGACAGCAGCTACGTCGCCTTCCTCGGGGCCAAGGAGCCGCGCAAGAACGTACCCAACCTGATCCGCGGCTGGGCCCGGGCGGTGGCCGACCGGGCCGACCCGCCCGCGCTGGTCGTCGCAGGCGGGCAGGGCCACGACGACGACATCGACCGCGCGGTCGCCGAGGTCCCGTCCCACCTGCGGCTGCTGCGCCCCGGCTACCTCCGCTACGCCGACCTGCCCGGCTTCCTCGGCGGCGCCCTGGTCGCCGCCTACCCCTCGTACGGTGAGGGCTTCGGGCTGCCGATCCTGGAGGCGATGGCCTGCGCCGCCCCGGTGCTGACCACCCCGCGGCTGTCGCTGCCCGAGGTCGGCGGCGACGCGGTGGCCTACACCAGCGAGGACCTGGCCCAGATCGCCGCCGACCTGGCGGCGCTGCTCGACGACGAGCACCGCCGGCTGACGCTGGCGAAGGCCGGCTTCGACCGGGCCAAGGAGTTCACGTGGGAGTCCAGCGCCGAGGTGCACCTCGCGGCGTGGGGGCGCGCCCGCGCCTGACGCTCCGCCCCGGGTACGGACGGACTCCCGTCCGTACCGTGGTGGTTCGGGCATGATGTGCTGATGCTCTACGCCGTCATCCCGGCGGGCGGCAGCGGCACAAGGTTGTGGCCGTTGTCCCGCGCGGGCCATCCCAAGTTCCTCCACCCGCTCACCGGAACCCCCGCGTCGCTGCTCCAGGCGACGGTGGACCGGCTGGGGCCGCTGACCACACCGGACCGCACCCTGGTGGTCACCGGAGCCGCGCACGTCGCGGCGGTGGCGCGGCAACTGGCCGGCCTGCCGGAGGAGAACATCCTGGTCGAACCCTCACCGCGGGACTCCTGCGCCGCCATCGCGCTCGCCGCGGCGGTGATCGCGCTGCGCGAGCCGGAGGCGGTGATGGGCTCCTTCGCCGCGGACCACCTGATCCGCGACGCCGACGCCTGGGTGGCGACGGTCCGCGAGGCGGTGCGCGGCGCCGAGCAGGGGCTGCTCATGACGGTGGGCATCACCCCGACGCGGGCGGAGACCGGCTACGGCTACCTGCACACCGGTGAGCCGGTCGGCGACGGGCCGCTGCGCCCGGTGCTGGAGTTCAAGGAGAAGCCGGTCGCCGAGGTGGCCGAGACGTACCTGAGATCCGGGCACCATCTCTGGAACGCCAGCATGTTCGTCTGGCGGGTCGACGTGTTCCTGGCCGAGTTGGCCCGGCAGCAGCCGGCCCTGCACGCCGGGGTGACCGCGATCGCCGCCGCCTGGGGCGGCCGCGAGCAGGACGAGGTCCTCGGCACGGTCTGGCCGACCCTGCCGAAGATCTCCGTGGACTACGCGGTGATGGAGGGGGCGGCCGCGGCCGGCCGGGTGGCGACGGTGCCCGGCAACTTCGGCTGGAACGACGTCGGCGACTTCCACACCCTCGGCGAGGTGCTCCCGGCCGACCCGGACGGCAACGTGGTCCTCGGCGCGGACGCCAAGCCGGGCGTGCTGCTGCGGGAGGCCAGCAACCTGGTGGTGGTGCCGCAGTCCGGCCGGCTGGTCGCCGTGCTCGGCGTGCGCGACCTGATCGTGGTGGACACCGCCGACGCGCTGCTGGTCTGCCCGCGCGACCGGGCCCAGGACGTGAAGGCCCTGGTCGACGAGCTGAAGAGCCGCGGCGAGGAGGGCTACATCTGATTGGAAGGAGGGGTCCCCTGTCGGCGCACAGCGTCAACCGGGGACCCTGCCCGCCGCCCACTCCAGGTGCACCGGCTCCGTACGCTGGCCGGGTGACGCTGCGACTGGTCGAGTTCGTCGTCGCCGGCAACGAGGCCAGCGACCTGCTGCCCGTACGCTCGCCGGCTCTGCTCGCCGCCCACCGGGCCCGGCGCGGCTTCTGGACCGTGCTGGACGAGGGGCCGGTCGAACAGTGCCTGGCCCTGCTGCTGGAACGCGAGGGCGGCGAGTGGACGGCCCACCACGTCGACGCCGACGCCGGCGCGGAGAACGGCCGCACCGAGGACGGCGAGGCGCTGGCCCACCACGACGGCTGGGTGTACGTCTTCGGCTCGCACTTCGGCTCGAAGCGCGGCCCGCTGCGTCCACGCCGGGCGTTCGTGGCCCGGTTCCGCGAGGACGACGCCGTCGGGGGACGACTGCCGGTGCGGGTGGTGCGCAACCGGTTCCGGCTGCACCGGGCGATCAACGACGCGCTGGCCGGGGCCGAGCTGAGCACCCTACCGCCGGGGGAGCGGGTGCGGCAGCGGTTCATCGTCGAGACGGTGGCCCGGGGCGCCGCCCGGGCCAAGAGTTGGGTGAGCCGGCTGGCCGAGGGGGACCTGCCGGTCAACGTCGAGGCCGCCGCGTTCACCCCGCACGGCACGGTGCTGCTCGGCCTCCGGTTCCCGGTGACCGCCGCCGGCGAGCCGATCCTGGTGGAGCTGACCGGGGTGCCGGAGATGTTCACCGGGGGCGGCTGGCCGCGCGCCGTCGGGGCGTACGCCCTGACCGGGGTCACCCCATCGGGCACCCTCACCGGCTTCCGGGCGGTGGCGCCGCTGGCGACCGGCGGGTACGCCGCGATCGTCGGCTCGATCGACGCGCTGGGCAAGGGCTCGGTGCTGCTCAACGAGCACCCGCAGGGCGGCGAGGTGACGTCGCGGCACGTCCGGTTCTGGCCGGAGAAGGCGTCGGGGCATCTCGTGCCGGCCGAGTTGGTGGCCGACCTGGCGCCGTTCCACCACGTGGAGGGGCTGGCCGAGGTGGACGGCCGCTGCTGGTACGTCACGGACGAGGACCACCGGGTGGCGCTCTGGCTCGGCTGAGCGGCCCCGCCGCGGGCCGTGCGGAGGGAGTCCCGCTCTGCCACAGGCGTTGAGCAGCGCCCTCCCTACCCCGTTGGCGGCGGGCGGCACCTCTGCGGTATGGAGCCGCAGACCCTCGTGGTGCCACCCGCCCGCCGGACCCTTCCCGGGCCCCCTCGGGCACCGCGGGACGGGCGCCGAGGATGGCGACCCGTCGCGGGGCACCCCTGAGCTTGCCGAAGACCGCCCCGGCCGTCGAGGTTTTTCAGCCCACGCTGAAAAGTGGAGATTTTTGCCAGCCAGGTACAGTGCGAACGGTCAGTGGCACGCCCTCTGTCCGCCGGCACGGGAGCGCTCCATGCTGAAGATCCACTTTTCTGCCGACGACCTTCTCCGCACCCGGGTGGCCCCGGGTGCCGACCCGTTCTGGGAACTCGTCCTCAGCGTCCACCTGCTCCGCCTGCACAGCCACGATCCGCTGACCGCCGGCTGGCGCCGGAAGGTGACGCGGGACCTGCACCAGCAGGTCGACCGGGACCAGCTCCGGCTGCTCTTCGCGCTGAACCCGAGCCGGGGATACTTCCCCGACTTCCTCACCCCCCAGCAGAGCGCGCAGGGCCCGGAGGCCGGCCTGGAGGCGATCCGGAGCACCCCGGTCCCGCGGCTGCGCCGCGACCTGGCGGTGCTGGCGGAGGAGCACACGCTGCCCGGCTGCGCGTCCGGGCTGGCCCGGGGCGAGACCGCGGTGCTGCGCCGGCTGACCGAGTCGATGGAGCAGTACCGGACGCTGGCGCTGACGCCGTACTGGCCGCGCATCCAGGCGGCCGTGGAGGCGGACCGGACGCGCCGCGCGCGGGCCCTGCTGGACGGGGGCGTGGAGGGGCTGCTGTCCAGCCTCCGCCCGCACGCCCGGTGGGAGGCGGGGGTGCTGGAGGTCGACGGCTACCCGGACAGCCGGGAGCTGCACCTGGACGGGCGGGGCCTGCTGCTCGTGCCGTCCTTCTTCTGCGCGCGTACCCCGGTGGCGCTGCTCGATCCGGCCCTGCCGCAGGTGCTGGTCTACCCCGTGGACCGGCTGGGCGGCCTCGGCCCGCCGCAGGGTGACGGCGGCGGCCGCGCGGGGCCGGCCGGCCGGGAGGCGCTGGCCGCACTGCTCGGCCGGACCCGGGCCGCCGTGCTGGAGGCCGCCGACGGTGGCTGCACCACGGGCGAGGTGGCCCGCCGGCTGGGCATCTCACCGGCCGCCGCCAGCCAGCACGCCACCGTGCTGCGCGGCGCCGGGCTGCTGGTCAGCCGGCGGGAACGCAACCGGGTCCTGCACACGCTCACGCCGCTCGGCCGCGCCGTCCTCGACGCCGCCTGATCCGCCCGGGTGTCAGATCGCCAGGCAGGCGCTGGCCGTGCTGCCGGCGGGCGGCGGCAGCAGCGCCGACGGAACACCCTCGGCGGCCAGCGCGGTGCGCAGCCGCTGCAGGTCGGCGCCGAGACGTACCAGGTCGGCGGGGTCGACCGGGGCGGCCGGCTCGCCGAGGATCAGGCCCGTGGCCCGCTCCGGCCAGCCGGGAACCGTGACGACCAGCGCGGCGCGTACCTCGTCGTCGGTGACGTGGGTGAGGACCGTGCCGGGGGCGATCACATCGGCCACGGCGGCGATCGCCCGGCGCACCGCCGCCGGATCGGCCGGGGCGTCGCCCGGCCCGTCGGGCAGCACCGCGCCGGCGGCCAGCCCGGCCGCCCGTGCCTCGGCCGTGCCGAGCGAGAACAGGTCCAGCTCCGCGTCACGCACGAGGACGGCCGCGCCGTGGCCGTCCTCCGGGCCGGCGGCCGTGAGGTAGCCGCGCACCACCGCCACCGGCACCTGGTCGCACTTGCCCTTGACCAGCTCGCCCGCGCCGGCCAGCTCGTCCACCACGGCCATCTGGGTGAGCTGCAGCTCGTTGCCGTACGGGTCGACCTCGCCCCGGTGGTCGCGGATCGCCGGCATGCCGGCCACCCCGAGCGCGACATCGGTCAGCCCGTTGCGCCACGGCCGGCCCATGGTGTCGCTGACGATCACCGCGACGTCCAGGTCGTGACGCTCGCGCAGCGCGGCCCGCAGGGCCCGGGCCGAGGCGTCCGGGTCCTTGGGCAGCAGCACGAGACGGGTCTTGTCCACGTTCGAGGCGTCGATGCCGGCGGAGGCCAGCACGAAACCGTGGTAGGTCTGCACGATCCGGGTCGCACCCCGGGTGGCCACCACCCGGGCGGTCTCGGCGGCCAGCACCTCGTCGCGGGCGACGAGCCGCTCCGGGCCGTCGGCCGGCACGTCGACCAGCCGACCCTCCGCCTTCGACACGATCTTGCTGGTCACCACCAGCACGTCGCCGTCACGCAGCCACGGCGCGGCGGTGGCGATCAGGGCCGCCAGGTCGTCACCCTCGGTCACGTCACCGATGCCCAGCACCGGCCGGATCTCCAGCCTCATGTCAGCTCCAACGCGGCGCGGACCATCGCCGCCGTCGCCGCCTCGTCCGTCATCCGCAGCGGCACCGCCCGTACGGTCACGTCCGGCACCACCGTCTCCTCGTCCTCGGGCGCCACCAGCCAGCCGTCCAGCAGCCCACCGGCCGCCCGGCCGCCGTAGAGCCCGCCCACCCCGGCGGCGCTGCACTCCACCCCGAGCACGGCCAGGCACCGGTCGGCCATGCCGCGTACCGCCGCGCCGCCGATGATCGGGGAGATCCCCACGACCCGGGCCGACCCGTCCGCGACCGCCTCCCGCAGCCCCGGCACGGCCAGTATCGGCGCGATGCTGACCACCGGGTTGCTCGGGGCCAGCAGCACCACGTCGGCCGCGCCGACCGCGTCCAGCACCCCGGGGGCCGGCTTCGCGCTCTCCGCGCCGACGAAGACGAACCGGTGGGTGGGTATCTCGGCCCGGTGCCGCACCCACCACTCCTGGAAGTGGATCGCCCGCTGGTCGCCGCCGCCCGGGTCGCTCACCACCACGTGCGTCTCCAGCCGGTCGTCGGTCGCCGGCAGCAGGCGTACGCCGGGCTGCCAGCGGGTGGCCAGCGCCTCGGTGACCGCCGACAGCGGATAACCGCCGCTCAGCATGGTGGTGCGCACCAGGTGGGTGGCGAGGTCCCGGTCGCCCAGGCCGAACCAGCTCGGCTCCGCGCCGTACGCCGCCAGCTCCGACTTCACCGTCCAGGTCTCCCCGGCCCGGCCCCAGCCCCGCTCCGGGTCGGCCCCGCCGCCCAGGGTGTACATGACACTGTCCAGGTCGGGGCAGACCTTGAGCCCGTGCAGGTACAGGTCGTCGCCGACGTTGACCACCGCGGTCACCTCGGCCCCCACCTCCCGGGCGTATGCCCGGACACCGAGCAGGAACCGGGCGCCCCCGATGCCGCCGGCCAGAACCACGATCCGCATGGCGTCCATCCTTCCGCACCGACCGCCGCCGGGGCGCCGGTGGCCAGGGAGACTAGGCTCACGTCGGCAAACCGTCCGACAACGCCACCAAGGGGGAGTTCGTGACCAGCCCCGCCGAGCCCGCGCCCGCGACCGCAGACGCGGCGCCCGCGTCCCACGCTGCCACGCCTGCGGCCCAGCTCACCGGGCCCCTGCGCGAACTGATCGCGCTCGTCCTGCTCGGCGCGAACGCCGTGCTGCTCTTCACCGGCCTGATCCGGCTGCTGGCGCCGACCGAGTACAGCGGCTTCGACGGCCGGGCGACGATCACCTTCTCCACGTTCGCCGGCATCGAGGCGAGCGTCCTGCCCGTGTTGGCCGTGCTGCTCGTCACGCACCTGGCCCCGGTGACGCCGCGGGCGAAGCTGATCACCCAGGTGGCGCTGGGCGAGTACGCCTTCGGCGCGCTCTTCGGCGGGCTGACCTTCCTGGTCTCGACCGTCGGCCGGCTGGCGGACGGGGAGGTGCTCGACGCGTTCCTCGGCCTGTTGACCCGCCTGGCCATGCTCGCGATCTTCGCCGCGGCCGGGTTCGTCGTGTTCAAGGTCTGGAGCACGCTCTACCACACCCCCAAGCCGAAGCCGCAGCCCGGCGTGTACGGCCAGCCGCAGCCGGGCTGGCCGCAGCAGCAAGCCGGTCAGCCGGGCCCGCAGGCCGGCTGGCCCGCCGGGCAGCCGGCCGGCTGGTCCGTCCCGCCCCAGCCCGGCGGGTACCCGGTCGTCGGCCAGCCCGGCCCGGCCGCCGGCCAGTACGGCCAGCCGAACGTGGCGTCGGCGCCCCCGTACCCGGTCGCGCCGCAGTCGGCCCCGCCGTCCCCGGCGCCGCAGTCCGTGCCCCCGTTCGTGCCGGCGCAGCCCGCGCCGCCGTTCGGGCAGCCGCCGTCGGTCGAGCCGACCCAGGCCATCCCGCGTCAGTTCGGAGAGCCGGGCCAGTTCCCCGAGCCGGGCCGGGGCGCCGGTCAGCAGGCCGACGACAGCGACCGGACCCAGCGCTTCAACCGGGACGACCCGAACCAGCCGCACTGACCCGCGTCGCCGCCGGTCCACTCCAGGACCGTGCGCGCCGCCCGTCGACTCCGGGGCCGTTCCGCGCCGTCCGTCTACTCCAGGTCGGTTCCGCGCCGGAACGCCGCCCGTCCACGCCAGGTCCGTTCCGCGCCGGAACGCCGCCCGTCCACTCCAGGTCCGTTCCGCGCCGGAACACCGCCTGGCCGGGACGGGCGGCGCAGCGCATAGGCTGGGCAGATGCTTGATCGCACCGAGTCCCGCCCCACCGCGGCGGCCGTGGAACGGGCGCTGCGCCGGGCCGCGTCCGGCCGGGCGCTGGACGTCGACGAGGCCGCCGCCCTCCTGACCGCCCGGGGCCCCGCCCTGGACGAGCTGCTCCGGGTGGCCGGCGACATCCGCGACGCCGGCCTGCGTGAAGCCGGGCGCCCCGGCGTGGTCACCTTCTCCAAGAAGGTCTTCATCCCGCTGACCCGGCTCTGCCGCGACCGCTGCCACTACTGCACCTTCGCCACCGTGCCGCACCGGCTCCCGGCCGCGTTTCTCGACCGGGACGAGGTGCTGGCGATCGCCCGCGAGGGCGCCGCCCAGGGCTGCAAGGAGGCGCTGTTCACCCTCGGTGACCGGCCCGAGGAGCGCTGGCCGGCGGCCCGGGAGTGGCTGGACGCGCGCGGCTACGACTCAACGCTGGACTACCTGCGCGCCTGCGCGGTGGCCGTGCTGGAGGAGACGGGGCTGCTGCCGCACCTCAACCCGGGGGTGCTCTCCTGGTCGGAGCTGCAACGGCTCAAGCCCGTCGCGCCGAGCATGGGGATGATGCTGGAGACCACGGCGACGCGGCTCTGGTCGACCCCGGGCGGCCCGCACTTCGGCTCGCCTGACAAGGAGCCGGCCGTCCGGCTGCGGGTGCTGGACGACGCCGGCCGGGTCGGAGTGCCGTTCACCACCGGCATCCTGATCGGCATCGGGGAGACCCTCGCCGAGCGGGTCGACGCGCTCTTCGCGATCCGGCGGGCCCAGCGCGGGTACGGCCACCTCCAGGAGGTGATCGTGCAGAACTTCCGCGCCAAGCCGGACACCGCGATGCGCGGCATGCCCGACGCCGAGCTGCACGACCTCGCCGCGACCGTGGCGGTGGCCCGCGTGCTGCTCGGCCCGAAGGCCCGCATCCAGGCCCCGCCGAACCTCATCGCCGGCGAGTACGACCTGCTGTTGCGCGCCGGCATCGACGACTGGGGCGGGGTCTCGCCGGTGACCCCGGACCACGTCAACCCGGAGCGCCCCTGGCCGCGGCTGGACGAGCTGGCCCGGCACACGGAGAAGGCCGGTTTCACCCTGCGCGAGCGGCTGACGATCTACCCCGAGTACGTCCGGGCCGGCGACCCGTGGCTGGATCCGCGCGTACTGCCGCACGTCACGGCGCTCGCGGACCCGGCGACGGGCCTCGCGGTCGAGGCGGCCCGTCCGGTGGGTCGCCCCTGGCAGGAGCCCGAGGAGGTCTTCGGCGGCCGGACGGACCTGCACGCCACCATCGACACCACCGGACGCACCGGCGACCGCCGCGGCGACTACGACAGCGTCTACGGCGACTGGTCGGAGGTCGCCGCCCAGGTCGACGCCAGCCGGGTGAGCGCGCGGCCATCCGGGCCCGCCACGGCAGCGGCGGCGGCCGGGTCGACCGTCGGCGCCGGCGACCGGGACCTGCGTACCGGGCTGCGCCTGGCCGCGGACGATCCGGCGGCCCTGCTCGAGCCGCGGCACACCGACGCGGCGTTGGCCCTGTTCGCCGCCGACGGGCCCGCGCTGGACCAGCTCTGCCGGATCGCCGACGACGTCCGCCGCGACGCTGTCGGCGACGACGTCACCTACGTGGTGAACCGCAACATCAACTTCAGCAACGTCTGTTACGTCGGCTGCCGGTTCTGCGCCTTCGCGCAGCGCGAGCGGGACGCCGACGCGTACCGGCTCTCCGTCGACCAGGTCGCCGACCGGGCCGAGGAGGCGTGGGCGGCCAGCGCCACGGAGGTCTGCCTGCAGGGCGGCATCGACCCGAAGCTGCCGGTCACCGGGTACGCCGACCTGATCCGGGCGATCAAGGCCCGGGTGCCGGGGATGCACGTCCACGCGTTCTCACCGATGGAGATCGCGACGGCGGCGGCGAAGGCCGGGGTGTCGGTGCGGGAGTGGCTGACGGCGCTGCGCGAGGCGGGCCTGGACACCATCCCGGGCACCGCGGCCGAGATCCTCGACGACGAGGTGCGCTGGGTGCTCACCAAGGGCAAGCTGCCGGCCGCCGCCTGGGTCGAGGTGGTCGGCACGGCCCACGAGCTGGGCATCCGGTCCAGCTCCACGATGATGTACGGCCACGTCGACCACCCGGGGCAGTGGCTCGCCCACTTCCGGGTGCTGGCGGGGGTGCAGGACCGCACGGGCGGGTTCACCGAGTTCGTGGCGCTGCCGTTCGTGCACACCAACGCCCCGATCTACCTCGCCGGCATCGCCCGGCCGGGGCCGACGTGGCGGGAGAACCGGGTGGTGCACGCGATGGCCCGGCTGCTGCTGCACGGGCGGATCGACAACATCCAGTGTTCGTGGGTGAAACTGGGCGACGCCGGCACGGTGGCGATGCTCGGCGGCGGCTGCAACGACCTCGGGGGCACCCTGATGGAGGAGACGATCTCCCGGATGGCCGGCTCGGACAACGGCTCGGCGCGGACCGAGGAGCAGTTGCGGGCGATCGCGGCGGCGGCCGGGCGGCCCGCCCGCAGGCGCACGACCGCGTACGGCGACGCGCGCCCGTAGCCGTCGGGCCTTTCCGCTTCTCGCCGGAGGGGCGAGTCGAGGCGGGGCCGCCTCCGGCGGGGTGGGTCCGGTTTCCGGACTTCCTGACGATGACCGTTAATTCGTCAGGCGCCGCAACTGTCCGTCGGCGGACCGAACTTCTTCGTGTTCGTCAGGCGACGTACCGGATTCGAATTCGCGATCGGGATCGTGAATCCGAACAGTTTTCTCCGCGCCGCGCCGCCCGGCCACGTGGGTGCCGGCGGCCATGGCCCCGGACCGGCTCGCGGTGCTCCGCGGCGACGGGGTCGGACCGTCGATCCGCGTGCCGGCGGGCCCGACGGGGTGGTCGCCTCCACGCCGGACGGTGCGCGCACGGCCACGGATCGGGGTCCGGCTCGGCGGGTCGGGTGACGCCCC
The DNA here is from genome assembly GCF_043198215.1 of Micromonospora sp. NPDC048830. Taxonomy (NCBI): domain Bacteria; kingdom Bacillati; phylum Actinomycetota; class Actinomycetes; order Micromonosporales; family Micromonosporaceae; genus Micromonospora; species Micromonospora sp. NPDC048830. The sequence continues at coordinate 43,667 of NZ_JBICUP010000013.1, read as the reverse complement.
GGATCACCCGGCTGGGCGGGCGCGCCGGGTGCGGCGCCACCCCTCCGCGGCACGTCCGGTCCACGTTCGCCCTGCGGGCTCATACCGTCTGGTGGGACGGGAACAGAGCCGCCGGCGTGGCGTCCGTCGCCTGCGGCCGGGTCGCCGGACCACGCGACGACCAGCGCCGCGTACGCGTCGAGGCCTGCCCGTGGATGGGCTCGCCCGCGGCGTTCCGTCCACAATGTGAGCCGGACGATCGCCCCCGTCTCCGGCCTGACGGGCGATCACGGCCAAGTCGCGTTAACCTGTCCCACCAAGATCAGCATGGTGGTGGGCGCCTCCGTCGGGGCCGTCGCCGGCGCGTCCGGCGGCGTCGGTCGGTGGCCCGCCACGGCAGAAAAGTCGGGCAACTCGCCGAGGAGGGCGTTACTCGTCCGGGGTCTGAATCGATATGGCAGGTTGCGAGGCCGGGCGGCCGGAGTGGTCGTCCGTGGCGTGTCGGGAGGGCGACTCCATTATCAAGTTTGGCTTGACGCCGCACGCATTACACGCGTGTAATTTGAATGGGGTTGTTCGCACGGAACGCAACAAATTCGGACCGGACGGACAAGCACGCCTTTCGCGTGGGGGGTTGCAGCGGCGACGACGCCGGTGCGCGACAAGGAGGCATCTTTAGATGGACGGCCAGCTCGAGGTGGCCGACCTGCTCGGAAACGCGCCGGAGTGGCAGGAGCAGGCACTCTGCTCCCAGACCGATCCGGAGGCGTTCTTCCCCGAGAAGGGCGGCTCGACCCGTGAGGCGAAGCGGATCTGCTCGCGGTGCGAGGTCAAGACCGAATGCCTGGAATACGCTCTCGGCCACGACGAGCGGTTCGGGATCTGGGGCGGGCTCTCGGAGCGGGAGCGCCGCAAGCTCAAGCGGCGGGCAGCCTGAGCGTTGCCGGGTCTGGGCGGTGGGGGCCGCCCGGCCCGGCGGCTCAGGCCAGCTCGTCCGGGTCGACCCCGAGCAGGTTCGCCACCTGTTCGATGATCACGTCGTGGACCAGGTCGGCCAGATCCTCCCGATCCATGGCGCGGAACTCCAGCGGCCGCCGGTAGAGCACGATCCGCGGCGGCACCTCCTGCCGGCCGGGCCGCCCGGGCAGCAGCCGGGCCAGCGGCACCTCGCCGTCCTCCAGCACGTCGGAGTCGTAGACGTTCAGGTCCGGCGGCACGTCCTCCACCGCGAACTCGACGCCGGCCAACTCCTTGGCGAACCGCCGCTCCAGCGACTCGACGGTGTCCAGCACCAGGTCGTCGAAGACCTCGGCCTTGGTCCGGGCCAGCGGCACGGTCGCCGGGACCAGCCGCCCGCGCAGGCCCCGCCCGTGCCGGTCACGGTGGGCGCGCCGGCCGGCGCCGGGGCGGCGGTGTTCCGGACTCGTCATGCAGCACAGGGTAGCCCCGTCGCCGCCCGGGCAGCGGCTGTGCCCGCCCTGCGGCGTGCCGGGCGGGCCGGACCGCCCCGCTTCCGTCGGATGCTGCGAATTGTGATCTCCGCGATTGGCGTGTCGCAACGCGAACCGGTGCGCCGGACCCGGTATTGGAGATACCCTCCCGCCGTGAGGTCACCACGGCGCTGCTCCCGAAACGGCTGCCCCCGGCAAGCGGTCGCCACGTTGACCTATGTCTATAACGAGTCAACGGCGGTCGTCGGGCCGCTCGCGGCCTTCGCCGAGCCGCACACGTACGACCTCTGCGAGCCGCACGCCCGCAGCCTGACGGCCCCCCGGGGCTGGAACGTGGTGCGCCACGAGGGCGAGTTCGAGCCCCCGCCGCCCACCACCGACGACCTGGTCGCGCTCGCCGAGGCGGTCCGCGAGGCCGCCCGCCCCGCGCCCCCGCGCCCCCCGGACGACGAGGCCGCCCCGCAGAACCCGCAGACGGGCCGCCGGGGCCACCTGCGCGTCATTCCCCCCAACCACTGACCCGCGGGGTCAGTGGCCCAGGTAGCGGGCGAAGAGGGCGGCCCGCCGCTACAGCCGGGCCCACGCCTCGGTGAGCACCGCGCGCAGGATCTGCTCCATCTCGTCGAACTGCTGCTGCTCGGCGACCAGCGGCGGGGCGAGCTGCACCACGGGGTCGCCCCGGTCGTCGGCCCGGCAGTACAGCCCGGCCTGGAACAGGGCCGTGGAGAGGAACCCGCGCAGCAGCCGCTCGGACTCGGCCTCGTTGAACGTCTGCCGCGTCGCCCTGTCCCTGACCAGCTCGATGCCGTAGAAGTACCCGTCGCCCCGGACGTCGCCGACGATCGGCAGGTCGCGTAGCTTCTCCAGGGTGGCCCGGAACGCGTCCTCGTTGGCGCGGACGTGCCCGAGCAGGTCCTCCCGGGCGAACACCTCCAGGTTGGCCAGGGCCACGGCGCAGGAGACCGGGTGGCCGCCGAAGGTCACTCCGTGGGCGAACATGCCCGTCTCGGTGAGGAACGGCTCGATCAGCCGGTCGCTGGCGATCATCGCGCCGAGCGGGGCGTACCCGGAGGTGATGCCCTTGGCGGTGGTGATGATGTCCGGCTGGTAGCCGTACCGGGTGGCGCCGAAGTACTCGCCGAGCCGGCCCCACGAGCAGATCACCTCGTCGGAGACGAGCAGCACGTCGTACGCGTCGCAGATCTCGCGTACCCGCTCGAAGTAGCCGGGCGGCGGCGGGAAGCAGCCGCCGGAGTTCTGCACCGGCTCCAGGAACACCGCCGCGACGGTGTCCGGCCCCTCCCGCTCGATGGCCCGGCCGATCTCGTCGGCGGCCCAGCGGCCGAACGCCTCGGGGGAGTCACCGTGCTCCGGCGCCCGGTAGAAGTTCGTGTTCGGCACCTTTACCGCGCCCGGCACCAGCGGCTCGAAGTCGGTCTTGATGGCCGGCAGCCCGGTGATCGACAGCGCCCCCATGGAGGTGCCGTGGTATGCGATGTACCGGCTGACCACCTTGAACTTCGTGGGCTTGCCGACGCGCTTGAAGTACGCCCGGGCCAGCTTCCACGCCGACTCGACGGCCTCCGAGCCCCCGGTGGTGAAGAAGACCCGGTTCAGGTCGCCCGGGGCCAACGACGCCACCTTCTCGGCCAGCTCGATGGCCTTCGGGTGGGCGTACGACCAGAGCGGGAAGTACGCCAGCTCGGCGCCCTGCTTGGCGGCCGCCTCGGCCAGTTCCGTGCGGCCGTGGCCGGCGTTGACGACGAAGAGCCCGGCGAGCCCGTCCAGGTAGCGGCGGCCCCGGGCGTCCCAGACGTACGCGCCCTCGCCGCGGACGATTGTCGGCACCTCGCCGGCCGAGTAGCTGGCCATCCGGGTGAAGTGCATCCAGAGGTGGTCGGTGGCGTTGGCCATGGCAGCCCCATCGGGTCTCGGGCCGGTCAGGGGTGACATCGGCCGCTCTGCCCACGGTTATCGCACAGCCGTAAGGGGAAAATCAAGTGGTATCGGTGGCGCTTGCCGCCTACGGCAACGGAATCAGCGTGTGCTAACGGTTGCGGCAACGGATTCCGTATCGACGTGGACGTCTGTGGGCGCCCCGCCGTCTGTCGTGTCGCGGCGGGTCGCGGCGGGTCGCGGCGGGTGGGTGCGGACGCTGTGGAGCTGCCCCGTCTGTGCTACCGCCCCGACACCGGGGGCAGCCCCTCGGTAGCCGTGGCGGTGACCGAGGGTGCCACGTGGCGTCGCTCGTCCAGGCCGGTAGCACAAACGGGGCAGCTCCACAGGGGCGGATTCGCGTATCCCACCGCGGTCCGGACCCGCCAACCGAACCCGCCACCGCCCGGACCGGACAACCGAACCCGCCACCGCCCGGACCCGCCGCCGGCCGAACTCGCTGCCGGCGACCGGCGAGGACAACCGGGGCGGACATTGCCAGGGCCTTTCCCGGCACCTTGCGCGCACCTCGAATGCGCGCGAGAAATCCCGCCGCCACCTGCCGTTTCGGGGCCGCCGCGAACACGCAGCGTCGCTATCGTGCCCACCACGAGCAGCCACGACGGGAGGTCCGATGGCGAACGAGGCGCTGCGGGTGGCGATGGCCACCAAGGGCGAGACGGCCGAGTCGCTGGCGGAGAAGGTCCACGTGGACCCGAAGACGGCGGGCCGGTGGGTCGCGTCGGGGCGGATTCCGCACGCCCGCACGCGCGTCGCGGTCGCCGCCGTGCTCGGCAAGGATGCGGCCGAGCTGTGGCCCGAGCCGTACCGCCGCCGGGACCGGCCCTGGTTCCGGCCGTGGCCCGAGTTGGAGCAGGCCGCCATCTCGATCCGGTCGTACCAGCCGCTGCTCGTGCCGGGCCTGCTCCAGACCGAGGCGTACGCCCGGGCGGTGCTGGGCACCGGCGGGCTGGTGCCGCAGGCGGAGGTGGAGGAGGTCGTGGCCGGCCGGCTCGCCCGGCAGGCGGTCCTGTCCGCCGAGGCCCCGCCGCAGCTCGTCGCGGTGATAGACGAGGTGGTGCTGCGCCGGGTGGTGGGCGACCGGGCCGTGATGGCCGGTCAGCTCGCCCGCCTCGCCGCGCTGGTCGAGCTGGAGCACGTGCAGGTCCGGGTGATCCCCGCCGAGAGTCCGTGGCACACCGGGCTCGCCGGGCCGTTCGTGCTCGCCCGTTTGCCCGACGGGACGGAATTGGCGTATCTCGACAACCAGCTCCACGGTCAGATCGTGAGCGATCCGGTCGACATTGCTAACCTGGGGCGCAGGTGGGAGAGCGTCACCGGCGAGGCGCTGCCCCGCCGCCGGTCGATCGAGCTGATCAGGGAAGTGGCGAAATCATGGAGCTGACCGAGGCCCGCTGGCGCACCGCCACCCGCAGCAGCAACAACGGCGGTGACTGCGTCGAGGTGGCCGACAACCTGCCCGGCCGGGTGCTGGTGCGGGACAGCAAGGACCGCGACGGCGGCACGCTGAGCTTCGCCCCGGCTGCCTGGCGCGCCTTCGTCTACCTGGCCCGCCGCCGGGACCCGCGCGCCTGACCCGTCGGGCTGGCTCCGGCGCAACAGCCGGCTCAGGCCGTACCCGTTCGCGCGGCTCGGGGCGTACCCGAAGCTCGGCTCGGGGCGTACCCGAAGCCTGGCTCAGGCCGTGCCCCAGCTGTAGGTCTGCTTGCGCAGCTTGAGGTAGACGAACGCCTCCGTGGAGAGCACGCCCTCGACGGCGCGCAGCCGTTGCAGGATCTCCAGCAGGTGGGCGTCGTTGCGGCAGACCACCTCCGCCAGCAGGTCGAACGACCCGGCGGTGATCACCACGTAGTCGACCTCCTCGAGCTCGGCGAGCCGGTCGGCCACCGGCTCCAGGTCGCCGTCGGTGCGCAGGCCGATCATGGCCTGCCGGGGGAAGCCGAGCTGGAGCGGGTCGGTGACCGCGACGATCTGCATCACCCCGGCGTCGAGCAGCCGCTGCACCCGCTGGCGCACCGCCGCCTCCGACAGGCCGACCGCCTTGCCGATCGTCGCGTACGGCCGGCGGCCGTCCTCCTGAAGCTGCTCGATGATCTGCTTGGCCACGTCGTCCAGCAGGGCGTGACTGGCGCCGTCACGGACGGCGACGCGCCGCCCCCCGTTGCCGTTCTCCTGCTGCCGGGTGCCCATCGCCGCTCCACATGTCCGGTTTCACCGAGGGATCGTAGTGTCCCGCGCAGTCTGGCGTATTTCGTCGCGCATGGCTAACCCCGCAACGGAATCCCTTGTACGCCGGGTGACCTCATGTCACGATCAGTCGTCCATCGCCTGAAGACCCTCCGCCGTCGGGCCGCCCCCGCCCCGCCCGCCGACGATGACCGACAGGAGTCGTCACATGCGTAGTCCCCTCCGGCCCCTCACCCGGCGTGGTCTGCTCACCGGCACCCTCGGATCGGCCGCGATGCTCGCCACCGCGGGAGTGCTCGCCGGCTGCGGCACCAAGGGCGCCCAGCAGACCGAGGCCGGCTGCGTCAGCGAGGACCTGTCCGGCGCGGAGAAGAAGCTGGCGTTCTCGAACTGGCCGCAGTACATGGACGTCGACGAGGACGACGAGTCGAAGCGCCCCACGCTGGACGCGTTCGTCGCGAAGAGCGGCATCCAGGTGACATACACCGAGGACATCAACGACAACAACGAGTTCTTCGGCAAGGTGCAGAACCAGCTCGCCGCCTGCCAGGGCACCGGCCGGGACCTCATCGTGCTGACCGACTGGATGGCCGCCCGGATGATCCGGCTCGGCTGGATCCAGAAGCTCGACCCGGCGAAGATCCCGAACGTGGCGGCCAACATGCTGCCGTCCCTGCTCGACCGCTCCTTCGACCCGGAGAACCGGATCTCCATCCCGTGGCAGTCCGGCCTGGCCGGGCTCGCGTACAACGGCAGCGTCACCAAGGAGATCCGCACCGTCGACGAGCTGCTGACCCGCCCCGACCTCAAGGGCAAGGTCACCGCGCTGTCCGAGATGCGCGACACGATGGGCCTGCTGCTCCAGTCCAACGGCCACGACCCGGCGAACTTCACCGCCGCCCAGTTCGACGACGCCCTCAACAAGCTGAAGAGGGCCGTCGACTCCGGCCAGATCCGCCGGTTCACCGGCAACGACTACGCCCCCGACCTGGCCAAGGGCGACATCGCCGCGTGCGTCGCCTGGTCCGGCGACGTCATCCAGCTCTCCAGCGAGAACGAGAAGGTCAGGTTCGTCTCGCCGGAGTCCGGGGTGATGCTGTTCAGCGACAACATGCTGGTGCCGAACAAGGCCACCCACAAGGCGAACGCCGAGCAGCTCATCAACCACTACTACGACCCGGCGGTCGCCGCGCAGCTCGCCGCGTACGTCAACTACATCTGCCCCGTGAAGGGCGCCCAGGCCGAGATGGAGAAGATCGACCCGGAGCTGGCCGCGAACCCGCTGATCTTCCCCGACGAGGCCATGCTGTCGCGGTCGAAGGTTTTCATGACGCTGGACGAGAAGCAGGAGCGGGAGTACGAGTCGAAGTACCAGCAGGTCATCGGGGCGTGATCGGGATGGGCGACGGAGCACCCGGCGGGGACCTGCGGCTGGTCGGGCTGACCAAGACGTTCGGCGCCCTCACCGCGGTCGACGACCTCAGCCTGACCGTCCCGCAGGGGTCGTTCTTCGCCCTGCTCGGGGCGTCCGGCTGCGGCAAGACCACGACGCTGCGCATGATCGCCGGCCTGGAGGAGCCGACGCGCGGGCAGGTGCTGCTCGGCGACCGGGACATCGCCCGGCTGCGCCCGTACAAGCGGCCGGTCAACACCGTCTTCCAGAGCTACGCGCTGTTCCCGCACCTCGACGTCCACGAGAACGTGGCGTTCGGGCTGCGCCGGCGCGGCGTTCGCAAGGTCGACGACCAGGTGCGGCGGATGCTGTCGCTGGTGCAGCTCGACGGGTACGGCCGCCGCCGCCCGGCCCAGCTCTCCGGCGGGCAGCAGCAGCGGGTCGCGCTGGCCCGGGCGCTGATCAACCACCCCCAGGTGCTGCTGCTCGACGAGCCGCTCGGCGCGCTCGACCTGAAGCTGCGCCGGCAGATGCAGATCGAGCTGAAGCGCATCCAGACCGAGGTCGGGATCACGTTCGTGCACGTCACCCACGACCAGGAGGAGGCCATGACGATGGCCGACACGGTCGCGGTGATGAACGCCGGGCGGATCGAGCAGCTCGGCACCCCGGCCGACATCTACGAGTACCCGGCCACGGCGTTCGTGGCGAACTTCCTCGGCCAGTCCAACCTGCTCGCCGCCGAGGCCGCCGGCCCCGCCGGCTCCGAGGTGCCGGTCACCGCCCACGGCGCGCGCTTCTCCGTCCCCGCCGACCGCGCCCGCGCCGACCGGGGCGCGGTCTACCTCGGGGTACGCCCCGAGAAGCTGCACCTGGTCGACTCCGCCGACCAGGTGCCCGGCGGCCACCAGCACCTCACCGGGGTCGTCACCGACGCCTCGTACGTCGGGGTGAGCACCCAGTACCTGGTCCGCACCGGGTGGGGCAGCGAGGTCTCGGCGTTCGTGGCGAACAGCGGGCTCGGCGGGCGACTCCCGGTCGGCGCGTCCGTGGTGGCGCACTGGGACCCCCGGTACGCCTTCCTGCTGCCCCGGGAGCCGGGCGCGGACGACAGCACGAGCCCGGTGCTGGACGAGCCGGTGGGTGTCCGCTCGTGACCGCCCTGGCCCACGTACCCACCTCGGCGGGGACACCGGCCGGGCCCCCGCCGCCGCCCCGGCCCGGGCGGCACCGGCTGCTGCCGTACCTGCTGTTGCTGCCCGCTGGGGCCTGGCTGCTCCTCTTCTTCGCCCTGCCGCTGCTCCAGCTCGCCGCCGCCAGCCTGTACGACCCGGCCGGCTCGCTGTCCACCGGGTACGCCATGACCTGGGCGTTCGACAACTACCCGGAGGCCCTTCGGGCGTACTGGCCGCACTTCGTCCGCTCCTTCGGCTACGCCGCGGCGGCGCTGGTGCTCGCGCTGCTGATGGGCTACCCGCTGGCGTACGCGATCGCCTGCAAGGCCGGCCGGTGGAAGAACCTGCTGCTGGTGGCGGTGGTCGCCCCGATGTTCACCAGCTTCCTGGTCCGCACCCTGGCCTGGAAGACCATCCTGTCCGACAACGGCTGGCTCGTCGGGCTGCTGCGCGACGTGCACCTGCTCGGCCCCGACGGCCGGCTGCTGGCCACCCCGGTCGCGGTGGTGCTCGGCCTGACGTACAACTTCCTGCCGTTCCTGGTGCTGCCGCTGTACGCGAGTTTGGAGCGGCTCGACCACCGGCTGCTGGAGGCGGCGGGCGACCTGTACGCGAGCCCGGTGCAGGCGTTCCGCCGGGTCACCCTGCCGCTGTCGATGCCTGGCCTGATCGCCGGCACGCTGCTGTTCTTCATCCCGGCGACCGGCGACTACATCAACGCGGAACTGCTCGGCACCCCCAACGAGTACATGATCGGCAACGTCATCGACTCGGCGTTCCTGGTCCGGCTGGACTACCCGCAGGGCGCGGCGTTGTCGTTCCTGCTGATGGCGGCGATCCTCGCGGTGGTCTTCGCGTACCTGCGCCGGACCGGCACGGAGGAGGTGCTGTGATGAGCGCGAGGAGTGCAGCGAAGCGGAGCCCCGCAGTCGCGAATGAAGGGTGGCTCTGATGCTGTTCCGCTGGCTGGCCGACCGGTGGGTGATGGGCGTGGCCCTGCTGGTGCTCGGCTACCTCTCGCTGCCGATCCTCGTCGTGGCCGGGCTGTCCTTCAACCGCCCGTCGAGCCGGCTGTCGTACGACTTCAACGAGTTCACCCTCGACAACTGGCGGCGGCCCTGCGCCACCTCCGACATGTGCGACGCGGTGGTGCGCAGCGTCCAGATCGGTTTCCTCGCCACCGCGGTCGCCACCGTCATCGGCACGCTGATGGCGTTCGCGCTGGTGCGGCACCGGTTCACCGGCCGGTCCGGGATCAACCTGCTGATCTTCCTGCCGATGGCCACCCCCGAGCTGGTGATGGGCACCTCGCTGCTGGCCCTGTTCGTCGCGGCCGGCGTGCCGCAGGGCTTCTGGACCGTCGTCATCGCGCACGTCATGTTCTGCGTGTCGTTCGTCGTGGTGACGGTCAAGGCGCGGCTCGCCGGGATGGACCGGCGGCTGGAGGAGGCCGCCATGGACCTGTACGCCGGCCCGTGGCAGACGTTCCGCCGGGTCACGCTGCCGCTGGTGCTGCCCGGCATCGTGGCCGCCGCCCTGCTCGCGTTCTCGCTCAGCTTCGACGACTTCATCATCACCAACTTCAACGCCGGCACCACCGTCACGTTCCCGATGTACGTCTGGGGTGCCGCCCAGCGGGGCATCCCGCCGCAGGTCAACGTCATCGGCACGGCGATGTTCGGGATAGCCCTGCTGCTCGTCGGGCTCACCTCGCTACGCGGCCGGCGGGCCCGCCGGTCCCTTGCGCGCGCCGACGCGCGCGGCGGTCGGCGCGACCTCTGGCTCCGTACGCTCGATCGTCTTGGTTTGGGGTTCGATTCCTGATGCGTATCCTCCTCGTCGGCGCCGGTGGCGTCGGCTCCGCCGCCGTATCCATCGCCGCCCGCCGAACGTTCTTCGAGACCATGGTCGTGGCCGACGCCGACCCCGCCCGCGCCGAGCGGGCCGTCGCCGGGCACGGCGGGCGCTTCGTGGCCGCGACTGTCGACGCCTCCTCGGCCGACGCGGTCGCCGCGCTGTGCCGGGCGCACCGGATCACCCACGTGCTCAACGCCGTCGACCCGCGCTTCGTCATGCCGGTCTTCGCCGGGGCGTTCGCCGCCGGGGCGGACTACCTCGACATGGCCATGTCCCTGTCCCATCCGCACCCCGAGCGGCCGTACGCCGAGCCCGGCGTCAAGCTCGGCGACGACCAGTTCGCCCTGGCCGAGCAGTGGTCCGGGGCCGGCCGGCTCGCGCTGCTCGGCATCGGCGTCGAGCCGGGCCTGTCGGACGTCTTCGCCCGGTACGCCGCCGACGAGCTGTTCGCCGAGATCGACGAGATCGGGGTACGCGACGGCTCGAACCTGACCGTCGACGGCTACGACTTCGCCCCGTCGTTCTCGATCTGGACGACGATCGAGGAGTGCCTCAACCCGCCGGTGATCTGGGAACGTGGCCGGGGCTGGTTCACCACCGAGCCGTTCAGCGAGCCGGAGGTCTTCGACTTCCCGGCGGGCATCGGCCCGGTCGAGTGCGTCAACGTCGAGCACGAGGAGGTGCTGCTCATCCCGCGCTGGGTCGACGCGCGCCGGGTCACCTTCAAGTACGGCCTCGGCGCGGAGTTCATCGAGGTCCTGCGGACCCTGCACAAGCTGGGGCTGGACTCCACCGAGCCGGTCACCGTGCGGGGCATGCGGATGTCCCCGCGTGACGTGGTGGCCGCCACCCTGCCCGACCCGGCCACCCTCGGCGAGCGGATGCACGGGAAGACCTGCGCCGGCACCTGGGTCCGCGGGCGGTCGAAGGCCGGCGAGCCCCGGGAGGTCTACCTCTACCACGTCGTCGACAACGAGTGGTCGATGCGCGAGTACGGCCATCAGGCGGTGGTCTGGCAGACCGCCGTCAACCCGGTCGTCGCCCTGGAACTGCTCGCCACCGGCGCCTGGTCCGCCACCGGCGTCATCGGCCCCGAGGCGCTGCCCCCGGTGCCCTTCCTGGACCTGCTCACCGCCTACGGCTCGCCCTGGGAGATGGAGGAGCGGTGACCCGTTACGGCCCGATGTTCGGCCCCGACGCGGGAGGCCCCGGCTGGTCAGGCGAGCTGGGAGCGGATGAGGAAGCGGACGCCCTCCGGGGCTTCGAGGGAGAAGCCGCTGCCCCGACCGGGGACCACGTCGACCGTCAGGCGCGTGTGCTTCCACAGCTCCCACTGGGCGCCGGACATCCAGAACTCGACCGGCTCGGGGACGCCGTCGACGTCGAGCGACGCCAGCAGGACGTCGGAGCCGCCGGTGCGGAACTCCCCGGCCGGGTAGCACATCGGGGCGCTGCCGTCGCAGCAGCCGCCGGACTGGTGGAACATGAGCGGGCCGTGCTGCCCCCGCAGCGACCGGATCAGGTCGGCCGCCGCGGGGGTCAGGGTCACCGGGTCACCCATCAGAAGAAGCCCAGCTTCTTCGGGGAGTAGCTGACCAGCAGGTTCTTGGTCTGCTGGTAGTGCTCCAGCATCATCTTGTGGGTCTCCCGGCCGATGCCGGACTGCTTGTAGCCACCGAACGCGGCGTGCGCCGGGTAGGCGTGGTAGCAGTTGGTCCAGATCCGGCCGGCCTGGATCGCCCGCCCGGCCCGGTACGCGGTGTTGATGTCCCGGGTCCAGACGCCGGCCCCGAGGCCGTACAGGGTGTCGTTGGCGATCTTGACGGCGTCGTCCAGATCGGCGAAGGAGGTCACCGAGACCACCGGGCCGAAGATCTCCTCCTGGAAGATCCGCATCGAGTTGTCGCCCTCGAAGACGGTCGGCTGCACGTAGTACCCGCCGGAGAGTTCGCCGCCCAGGTCGGCCCGCTCGCCGCCGGTCAGCACCTTGGCCCCCTCCTGCCGGCCGATGTCCAGGTAGGACAGGATCTTCTCCAACTGGTCGTTCGACGCCTGCGCCCCGATCATCGTCTCGGTGTCGAGGGGGTGGCCCTGGCGCACCGCCTTCGTCCGCTCCACGGCCGCCGCGAGGAAGTCGGAGTAGTGGCCCTGCTGGATCAGCGCCCGCGACGGGCAGGTGCACACCTCGCCCTGGTTCAGAGCGAACATGGTGAAGCCCTCGAGGGCCTTGTCGAAGAAGTCGTCGCGGGCGGCGCTGACGTCGTCGAAGAAGATGTTCGGGCTCTTGCCGCCGAGTTCCAGCGTGACCGGCTTGATGTTCTCGCTGGCGTACTGCATGATCAGCCGCCCGGTGGTGGTCTCGCCGGTGAACGCCACCTTCGCCACCCGGGGCGAGGATGCCAGCGGCTTGCCCGCCTCGACGCCGAAGCCGTTGACGACGTTGAGCACGCCCGGTGGGAGCAGGTCGGCGATGAGCGAGAGCAGGTAGTGGATCGAGGCCGGGGTCTGCTCGGCGGGCTTGAGCACCACCGTGTTGCCGGCCGCGAGGGCCGGGGCGAGCTTCCAGGTCGCCATGAGCAGCGGGAAGTTCCACGGGATGATCTGCCCGACCACCCCGAGCGGCTCGTGGAAGTGGTACGCCACGGTGTCGTCGTCGAGTTCGCCGAGGGAGCCCTCCTGGGCCCGGATCGCCCCGGCGAAGTAGCGGAAGTGGTCGATCGCGAGGGGGATGTCGGCGGCCAGCGTCTCCCGTACCGGTTTGCCGTTCTCCCAGGTCTCGGCTACCGCGAGGGATTCCAGGTTCTCCTGCATCCGGTCGGCGATCTTGTTGAGGACGACCGCCCGGTCGGCGACCGAGGTGCGACCCCAGGCGTCGGCCGCGCCGTGCGCGGCGTCGAGGGCCTTCTCGACGTCCGCGGCGGTGCCCCGGGCCACCTCGCAGAAGGTCTGCCCGGTCACCGGGCTGGGGTTCTCGAAGTACCGGCCGCCGTGCGGCTTCACGTACTCGCCGCCGATGAAGTGGTCGTAGCGGGACTGCCAGTGGGTGGGGGCGTCGTAGCGCGCCATGGGTACCTCCGCCGTCCGTTGGTGGTGGATGGCGGGGGACGTTAGTTTCAGCGACGTTGCAGGGACGTTGCGCGCGGCAGGTCGTACTCCTGGGCGAGCTGGCGGGCCCGCGCGACGGCGAGCGGCCGGCGGGGCGCGCCCGGCGGCAGCGCCCGCGCCAGGGCCCGCCAGGCGGTGAGATCGTCGGCGCCGGCGGGCGTCGCGGTCCAGGCCGCGAGCAGCGCCGGGTCCGCGCCGGCCAGCACGGCCGCGCGGAGCTGCCCGTCGACCAGCCGGCGCAGGCGTGCCACTCCCGGCGCGTCCGACCCGGGCAGCAACGGCCCGGGGTACGCCCGCAGCGCCCCCGCCGGATCACCGCGTTCCAGCAGCTCCGTGACGGTGCGGAAGTCCGCCCGCACGGTCGGCCGCAGCCGGTACGGGCGGGAGTCGAGCAGCTCCTCGCCGAGCGCCCGGCGCAGCCGGGACAGTTCGGCGCGCAGGGTGACCGGGTGCAGCCGGTCGTCGCCGTAGAGGTCGAGGCCGAGTTGTTCGCCGGTGCGCCCCTCGGGGTGGTCGACCAGCAGCACCAGCAGCTCGCTGTGCCGCCGGCCGAGCCGGATGCGCCGGCCGCCCACGCGCAGCTCCGCCTCGTCGCGGCCGAGCGCGGCGACGTGCGCCACGTCGGGTTCGGCCGGTGCGGCGTTGGCCAGGAACGCCTCGGCGGCCCGGGCGGTGGCCCGGACCAGGGCGAGGCTCTGCGGGTTGGCCAGGTGGTCGCCGCCGGTGATGTCGACCGCGCCGAGCAGCCGGCCGGTGGCCGGGTCGTGGATCGGGGCGGCGGCGCAGGTCCAGCGCTGTACCGGCCGGACGAAGTGCTCGGTTGCGAAGATCTGCACGCTGTGGTCGACGGCGAGGGCGGTGCCGGGGGCGTTGGTGCCGGCGTGGGTCTCGTCCCAGCGGGCGCCGGGCACGAAGTTCATCCGCTCGGCGTGCCGGAGCACCCCCGGATGGCCCTCCACCCAGAGCAGCCGCCCGTCCGCGTCGCAGACCGCCATCAGGTGCGCGCCGTCGAGAGCGATGCCGCCGAGCAGGTCGCGGAAGAGCGGCAGCACCCGCGCGAGGGGGTGCGCCGCCCGGTAGCTCTCCAGCGCGTCGTCGGTGAGGTCGACCGGGGCGGTGGCCTCCGGGTCGAGTAATGCGGACCGCTCCCAGGACCGCCGGACCACCTCGCGGACGCGCTCCGGCGCCTTACCGCGGGCGAGGAACGCTTCGTGAGCAGCACCGACCTGCGCGATCCGCTCCGCCGGATCGGCGCCGAATTCCAGGGCGAGCCACGGGTCAGCCATCACCGACCTCCTCCCGCCCATGGTGACCCACCTCACCCCGATCCGCCAAGCCGCGACAAGGAAGGGCCCTCGGAGCTGACCGAGGAGGCGGCGCGCGGCCACCCCACCTCTGGGTGACCGGGGGGTCAGCCGAACGCCGCGTCCAGCATGTCCAGGCCCCGGGACAGCTCGTCGTCCGGGATGACCAGCGGAGGCAGGAAACGCAGCACGTTCCCGTAGGTGCCGCAGGTCAGGGTGAGCAGGCCGGCGGCGTGGCAGGCCGCCGAGATCGCCGCCGCGGCGGCCGGGGCCGGGGTCAGGGTGCCCGGCTGGACCAGCTCCACGGCTTGCATCGCGCCCCGGCCGCGTACCTCGGCGACGCGCGGGTCACGGGCGGCGATCTCGCGCAGGCTGGTCTGCATCGTCGCCCCGATCCGGCGGGCGGCGGCTGCCTCGCCCTCGTGCTCGCAGGCGAACCAGTCCCCGGTCCGGCAGAAGCCCGTCTGGATCTCGTCGGCGACGAAGACCACCCCGGCCGCCGTCGCCCACTCGCGCAGCGCGGGCAGGAACCCCTCGGCCGATACGACGAAGCCGCCCTCGCCCTGGATCGGCTCGACGATCAGCGCGGCGACGTTCTCCGCCCCGACCTGCTTCTCGACCGTCTCGATGGCCCGCGCCGCCGCCTCCGGCCCGGACAGGCCGTCGCGCAGCGGGTACGACATCGGCACCCGGTAGACCTCCCCGGCGAACGGCCCGAACCGGTGCTTGTACGGCATGTTCTTCGCCGTCAGCGCCATGGTCAGGTTGGTCCGGCCGTGGTACGCGTGGTCGAACACCACCACCGCCGGCCGTCCCGTCGCGTGCCGGGCGATCTTCACGGCGTTCTCCACCGCCTCGGCGCCGGAGTTGAACAGCGCCGAGCGCTTCTCGAAGCTCCCCGGCGTCAGCGCGTTGAGCTGCTCGCACACCGCCACGTACGACTCGTACGGGGCGACCATGAAGCAGGTGTGGGTGAAGCGCTCGACCTGAGCGCGTACCGCCTCGACGACGCGCGGGGCGGAGTTGCCCACGTTGGTCACGGCGATGCCGGAGGCGAAGTCGATCCACTCCCGCCCGTCGACGTCGGTGATGGTGCCGCCGCCCGCCCGGTCCACGTACGCGGACACGACGCTGCCGATGCCCCGCGCGACGGCGGCGCCCCGCCGCTTGTGCAGTTCCTCTGAGGATGCGCTCACAGGTCAGCCCTCGATGTTGTGCATGACGTGCTTGATCCGGGTGTAGTCCTCCAGGCTGTACGCCGACAGGTCCTTGCCGTGCCCGGAGTGCTTGAATCCGCCGTGCGGCATCTCGGCGACGAGCGGGATGTGGGTGTTCACCCAGACGCAGCCGAAGTCCAGCCGCCGGGTCATCCGCATCGCCCGGCCGTGGTCGCGCGTCCACACGGAGGCGGACAGGCCGTAGTCGACACCGTTGGCCCAGCGCACCGCCTCGTCCTCGGCCGAGAAACGCTGCACCGTGATGACCGGGCCGAACACCTCGTCCTGGACGATCTCGTCGCCCTGCCGGACGCCGGAGACCACGGTCGGGGCGAAGAAGTACCCGCGCTCGCCGAGCCGCGAGCCGCCGGTCCGGATCTCCGCATGGTCGGGCAACCGGTCGACGAAGCCGCTGACCCGGGCCAACTGGTTGGCGTTGTTCAGCGGGCCGTACAGGACGTCCTCGTCGTCCGGCGCGCCCGTCCTCGTGTTGCGGGCCTGCTCGGCGAGGGCGGCCACGAAGTCGTCGTGCGCGCCCGGGCCGACGAGCACCCGGGTCGCCGCCGTGCAGTCCTGGCCGGCGTTGAAGTAGCCGCCCACCGCGATGGCCTCCGCCGCCGCCGCCACGTCCGCGTCGTCGAAGACCACCACCGGGGCCTTGCCGCCCAGCTCCAGGTGGGTCCGCTTGAGGTCCGGCGCGGCGGCGGAGGCGACCTCCATGCCCGCGCGGGTCGAGCCGGTGATCGACACCAGCTGCGGGGTCGGGTGCGCCACGAGGGTACGACCGGTGTCCCGGTCGCCGCAGACCACGTTGAACACCCCCGGCGGGAGGAACTCCGCGGCGATCTCGGCCAGCAGCAGCGTCGACACCGGCGTGGTGTCGGACGGCTTGAGCACCACCGTGTTGCCCGCCGCCAGCGCCGGGGCGATCTTCCAGACCGCCATCATCAGGGGGTAGTTCCACGGGGTGACCTGCGCGCAGACGCCGATCGGCTCGCGCCGCACGTACGAGGTGTGCCCCCGCATGTACTCGCCGGCCGAGCGTCCCTCCAGCAGCCGGGCCGCGCCGGCGAAGAAGCGGAGCTGGTCGACCGCGGGCGGCAGCTCCTCCTCGGCGGTGAGCTGGCGCGGCTTGCCCGTGTTGCGCACCTCCGCGTCGACCAGCTCTGCCGCCCGGGACTCGACCGCGTCGGCGATCCGCAGCAGCGCCTTCTGCCGCTCGGCGGGGGTGGCATCCCGCCAGCTCTCGAACGCGGCGGTGGCCGCGCGCATGGCCGCGTCCACGTCCGCCGCCCCGGAGACGGGCGCCTGGGCGAACACCTCGCCGGTGCACGGGTCGATCAGGTCGGCGTACCCGCCGTCCACCGGGGCGACGTATTCGCCGTTGACGAAGTTGCGCAGCTGGTGCTGGTCACTCATTGGATCTCCGTGAGGGTGGCCGGGATGAGGTCGGCGGAGGTTATCGAAGTCTGATTGCCATCTTGACTACTGAATCCGCGGCAGACAAGGGCTTGCACGACTGTTTCCGTGCAGGTGTGCGTCGTCTAGGCTGCGGAGGTGTGGAGCCGAGAGCCTTCTTCGTCGCCGGCCGCCCCGCACACGGCGAGGGCGAGCTGACCGTCACCCATCCGTACGACGGCGGGACGGTGGGGCGTACCACCCTCGCCACGGCCGACCAGGTCGAGGCCGCGGTCGCGGCGGCGGCCGGCGTGGCCGACCAGGCCGCGGCCCTGCCCGCGCACGCCCGCGCGGCGGCCCTGGACCACGTGTCCCGGCGGCTCGGCGAGCGGGCCGAGGAGGTGGCCCGGCTGATCACCGCCGAGAACGGCAAACCGATCAAGTGGGCGCGGGCCGAGGTGGGACGGGCGGTGTCCACGTTCCGCTGGGCGGCGGAGGAGGCCCGGCGGTTCTCCGGCGAGCTGCAGCGCCTCGACACCGACCCGGCCTCGACCGGGCGGATCGCGGTCGTGCGGCGGGTGCCCCGTGGCCCCGTGCTGGGGATCGCGCCGTTCAACTTCCCGCTGAACCTGGTCGCGCACAAGGTCGCCCCGGCGATCGCGGTCGGCGCCCCGATCGTCGTGAAGCCGGCCCCGGCGACGCCCCTGTCGGCGCTGCTGCTCGGCGAGCTCCTGGCCGAGACCGACCTGCCCGAGGGCATGTTCTCGGTGCTGCCGCTGCCCAACGAGCGGGCCGCCGAGCTGGTCGCCGACCCCCGGCTGCCCGTGGTGTCGTTCACCGGCTCCGGGCCGGTCGGCGCGGCCATCCGCCGGGCGGTGCCCGAGAAACACGTCACCCTGGAGCTGGGCGGCAACGCGGCGGCGGTGATCTGCGAGGACTGGGCGTCCGACGAGGACCTCACCTTCGCGGCCCACCGCATCGCGACGTTCTCCAACTACCAGGCCGGGCAGTCGTGCATCGCGGTCCAGCGCGTGTACGTGCACGAGTGGCTGTACGACGGCTTCCTGCCCCGGCTCGTCGCCTCGGTGCAGGCGCTGCGCGGCGGCGACCCGTCCGACGAGCACACCGACGTCGGGCCGCTGGTCTCCGT
This sequence comes from Micromonospora sp. NPDC048830, assembly GCF_043198215.1. Classification (NCBI taxonomy): domain Bacteria; kingdom Bacillati; phylum Actinomycetota; class Actinomycetes; order Micromonosporales; family Micromonosporaceae; genus Micromonospora; species Micromonospora sp. NPDC048830. The sequence continues at coordinate 25,495 of NZ_JBICUP010000013.1, read as the reverse complement.
CGAGGCCGCCGAGCGCGTCGAGGCGTGGGTCGACGAGGCGGTGAGGGCGGGGGCGACGATCGAGGTCGGCGGGCGGCGCGACGGCGCGACCTACCCGCCGACGGTGCTGAGCGGAGTGCCCGGCGACGCCAAGGTCTGCGCCGAGGAGGTGTTCGGGCCGGTGCTGGTGGTCGCCCCCGTCGAGAGCGACAGGGCCGCCTTCGCCGCCGTGAACGACTCGGCGTACGGGCTGCAGGCCGGCGTGTTCACCCACCGGCTGGACGTGGCGTTCGCCGCCCACCGGGCGCTGCAGGTGGGCGGGGTGATCATCGGGGACGTGCCGTCGTACCGGGCCGACCAGATGCCGTACGGGGGCGTGAAGGGCAGCGGCGTCGGGCGCGAGGGCCTGCGCAGCGCGATGGACGACTACACCGAGCCACGGGTCATGGTCCTCACCGGCCTGGAGCTCTGACAGCGGCACTCACCAGGTGCCGTCGTCGCGTACGCGGGGCGGGGCCAGGCCGAGCAGCAGGGTGGTCAGGGCGGCGTCGATGTCCTCGCCGAGGAACCACTCGCCGGCCTGGTCCAGCGCGAAGACGCGGCCGTGCTCGTCCACCGCGAAGATGCTGTCCCGGCCCTCCCCGCCGATCGGGAACAGGCGCGTGCCCAGGAGGGCGCCGAAGTCGGCCAGCGTGTCGGCCGAGTACGCCGCCCGTGTGGGATTGGTGTGGAAGCGGCTGATCCAGACCTGGCGGCCGGGGCCCCGCCGGCGAGGGAACACCGCCGGGAACGCGGTCAACGCGGCCTCGGCGGCGGGGAAGGGCTCGTGCCGGTGCAGGCGGCTGGTCACGGCGCAGGTCTCCTCGATGGCCCCCGCGGCCATGCCCGCGTTCAGGTTCGTGTCCTCCCAACCACCGTCCATCAGCGCGTGGCCCACCTCCTCGGGGAACCGGCCGGGGTGGACCGGGGGCAGCGGGCGCGGACGCATCACCTCCGTGTACGCCAGGTCGGTCCAGTGCAGGGCGTGGAAGTACACCAGGAAGTTCACGCAGGAGTCGCAGGGCCGTTCGGCCGGGCCGCCCGCCGGGTCGCCGGGCTCGCGTACCCGGTAGACCTCCAGCCGCGAGGTCTCGAAGAGGGCGCGCGCGTCGTCCAGCGTCAGCGGCGGCTGGCCGCCGGCCGCCCGGCGGTGGTCGTACGCGTGCAGCACGTCCGACACGACGACCACCTCCGCGTGCCGGTCCCCGCCGCGCGCCAGGCGGCCGGGGGGCAGCGTGTCGAGGTGGGCGCGGACCAGCGGGTGGTGCCGCAGCTCGACGTCGCCCTTCGCGCCCCGGCCGACGTACACGTGGCCCTCCACCGTCAGGTGGGCGGCGACGCCGGGCGTGGGCAGCCGCCGCACCTCGCGGAGCAGTTGACTCGCCGGGTCCACGGTGCGCGGCACGGGCTGCGCCGGTCGGCTGCGCCGGTACATCTCGCGCACCGCCGGGAACGGCAGCCGCGGCCAGCTGGAGACCTCGCCGGTCTCCTTGTCCACGACCACGGTGGGCAGGTCGCCGGGCGGCACGGCGGCCGCGGCGGCCACAGTGGACGTGATCAGGTACCCCAGGTCGAACTCCTCGACCAGCGGGGCACACTCGCGCCCGAGGCGCTGCGAGTCCCGCTGGGCCCAGACGGTGGCGAGCTGTTCGGCCTGGCGACGATCGATCACCCACCTGAAGTTACCGGACCCCACGGAATCCGTGGCGCCGGGTATGGTCTGCCGTACTGACGGTGACGGGAGGGTGGCGTGGTCGAGAGGGCGGACCGGGACGCCAACCGGGCGCTGCGGGCCCGGTTCGACGAGGTGTTCGGGCAGTATCGACAGCTGCGCTCCGGACTGGACGAACTCCAGACCCGGCTCGCACAGTTGCGCGTCACCGAACGCTCCGACGACGGGCAGGTCACCGCCGTGGTGGGTGCCCGCGGCGAACTCATCTCGGTCGACGTCGAGCCGTCCGTCTTCCAGGACCGGGACGCCAAGGCGCTGAGCCGGAAGATCACGTCCACTGTGCACCGGGCCACCGCCGCCGCGGTCGAGGCCACCCAGGAGCTGGTCGCGGGCTACCTGCCGGCCGGGTCGGGCTCGGCGGAGTTCCTTCGCACCGGAGACTTCGGCGCCCTGCTGGGGCGGGCCGACGCGGTCATGCGGCGGGGGGAGTGACGCCATGACCGAGGGGCAGCTCTGGCTCGACCCGGGCCGTGCCCGGCGGGGCGGCACCGACCTGAGCCTGGCCGGCGAGGCGCTCACCGCCCGGCGCGGGCAGGTGGGCGGGGCCATCGCGGCGGCCAGCGCGGCCCGGCCGTGGGGCCGGGACGACATCGGCGCGGCGTTCGAGAAGCAGTACCGGGGGTTCGAGGAGACGCTGCTGCGGGCCTGGTCGGGCGTCGGTCGGGCGATCGAGCACCTCGGCACGGACGTGGTGCGGTCGGTGGACAACGCCCTGCAGGCGGACGCGCGGAGCGCCGGCCGGCTCGGCCGGGTCGCCGACCAGCGGCCCGCCGGGCACTGACGACCGCCGAGGACGCCCCGTGAGCCTGCTGCCGAGCCCGATCCCGCATCCACTCGACTACTCGCCCTGGGAACTGCCCGGCTGGGTCTACGAGGCCCTCGACTGGGTGGTCGGGGTGGAGTGGCCGGAGGGCAACGAGCGCGCGGTCTGGGACCTCGCCGACCAGTGGTACGACGTGGCCGCCGCCCTGGCGGGCCCGCGCGATGACGCGATCGCCGCCGTCGGCGAGGTGCGCGGCGGGTTCGGCGGTGTCGGGGCGGTCGCCGAGGCGTTCGACGCGGCCTGGCGTCGGGTGGCCGAGGGCGACGAGGCGCCCCTGCCGGTCCTGCTCGCCGTCAGCACCGACCTCGGCCGGCTGGTCGAGGAGTGCGGCTGCGACATCGAGGGCGCGAAGCTCGAGGTCTGGATCGAGCTGGGCATCCTGGTCGTCGAGTTGCTCGCGCTCGCGGTGGCGGCCGTGCTCACCGCTGGGGCAGCCTCGCCCGCCGCCGGCGCCGCCATCGCCGCCACGCGTGTCGTCGTCCAGCAGATCTTCAAGCGGCTGATGGCGCAGTTGGCCCGCAAGACGCTCAGGCAGGGGCTGAAGGAGGCCGGCGAGCGCGCCGCCAAGCAGGTGGCCGAGCGTGGCATGCGGGGCCTGGCCCGGAAGGCGGCGCTTGGCGGACTGGAGGAGGCGGCCCAGGAGTCCGGGGTGACGCTCGCCACGCAGGCGTACCAGAACTCCACCGGTCGTCGCCACGGCCTGGACGTGACGGACATCGGAATGTCGGCCCTGGGCGGCGCGGCCGGCGGAGCGGCGGCGCCGTTGGCGGGCCTCGGCCGGCACGCCACCGGGCGGGCGGCGCGGATGGGCGAGCACCTCGGCCGGGAGATGAGCGGCGAGGTGATCGCGGAGCAGGCCGCCGGCCTCGCCACGGGTCAGGGCCTGGTCTCGCTGGAGGACGCGGCCCGGGCGGCGGCGTCGGGCGCGACCGGGTCGGCCACCGGCCAGGCCGACGTGGCGCTGCACGCCAGGCTCGACGCGCGGATGGCCGCCCTCGCCGGGGCGCCCCTAACCCCGACGGATATCCCCATCCCGCCGGACCTCGCCGTCCCGCCGGATGCCGCCGTCGCCCCGGCACCGTCGGCTCAGGGGCGCGTCGATACCGCGTACGCCGGGCTGGATGCGTCCGGCAGCGGCAGCCCGCCGGGGCGCGACGACGGGCGGACGCCCACCGATGCGGTGCATGCCGGGGCCGGTGGCGCCGACCAGGGGCCCGGCTCGTCGCAGGCGGCGGACGGGAAGCCTGCGCTCGACCACGCCGGCGGGGGCCCGCAGCTCTTGGCGGGGCCGACCGTCGGGGACGGGGTCGCCGCGTCGTCAGCGCCGGTCGACGCGCGTCCGTTCGAGTCGTCGCCCGTGCTGTCCGCCGTCGACACCCAGGCGGCGCCTGCCGTGACCGAGGCCCCCCGCTCGGCGCTCTCGTCGCTGGCAGCAGGAGACGTCGCGCAGCTTGCGGGCCGAGGAGCGGACGCCGGCACCGGGGCGGCTGTCGGCGGCACGGGGTCGCTCGCCGGTGCCAATGCGTCAGTCGCCGGCAGCGTCGGGACCGGCACCAGTGGCATGGGGCGGGTCGCCGGCGGCGCCGAAACCGGTGCCGGTGGGCCGTCCGCCGGCACGGCGTCCAGCGGCGCACGGACTGTGCATTCCTCGGCGGCGCCTCCCTTGGCGTCCGTTCCGAGCACGGCCGCGGCTGCGCCGATCTCTCCGCACAGCACGAGTGGTTCGGCGGGGCAGCCCGTGCCCGGCCCGAGGGGCGAGCCGGTGCCGCCGCGGTTTCCGAAGCTCGAGGCGCTGAACCCGAACCCGCGACCGGCCACGCCCCAGCCTTCTGCGGAGTCCGCCGACTCTGCCGTCCCGCTGCCGCGCTCCCCCGAGTGGTGGGCGGCGAAGTGGGCGGCCGACCGTGAGGCGTTCGACCGGCGCCGGTACCGGGACTACTTCGAGCGGCAGCGGGCCTGGTTCGAGGACAAGCGCCGCCGCCACGTCGCGACGGAACTACGTGAGCAGGCCGAATACCACTACCAGCAGGCTCGCTGGCTGATCGGCCAGGCACACAGCCTGGCAAAGGCAGGCCGTACCCGCGCCGCCGACGAGTTCGTCCTGGGCGGCCGGGACCGGGAGCGGGAGTCCTACCGGCAGACGGACCTGGCCGACGCCGTCCTGGAGGGCAGGGTGTCCCCGCCGGTCGTCGAGATCGACAACTGGGACGACTTCTCGCGGATCAACACCGACGACCCCTCCCTCGTCGTCGCCACCGTGGAGGCCGGCGGCCCGTCCGCGCTGACGGGTGACGACGATCCGCCGCCGATCGACCGGTCCCGCAGGTACGGAGAGTGGGGCGGCCTGCGGCCGCCGCTGGCGCTGCACCAGTCCGACCTCGAACGGGCGATGCCCCGCGACGCCGCCGGGCGGTTCCTCCGGACCGCCGATCCCCGGCGGGGCGGCTGGTTCAAGCTGGCCAACGACGGCGGCCCGAGCGCCGATGCCACCCGCGCGATCAACTGCCTGGACTGCACCCTGTCGCTGTACGAGACCTGGGTGCACGGCCGTCCCCGGGTCTCCGCGCCCCGCACCTTCGACTCGTACGCCGAGGGGGACATCACCAGGCCACTCGAGGGTGAGATCGGTGGCCCGGGCCGCGTGGAGGCGGTCACCGGCGGCCGCTTCCAGCAGTTGGCCAAGTACGACCCGGCCCGGTCGCCGGGCGATACCTGCAAGGCGGTCAACAGGGGGTTCGGAACCATCGAGGCCCAGCTGCGGGCCGGCGGTCACGGCAGCTACGCGTTCCTGGTCACCGCGTACGAGGGCGGCGGCTCGCACGCCTGGGTCGCGCTGAACCAGAACGGGTCCGTGCTCTACCTGGACCCGCAGAGCGGCAGCGTGTCGGACATGCCGCTCTACACCCACAACGGCTGGACGGCCAGGCACAACGTCACGGATATCGACGCGTTGTTCCTCGGCCCGGACGGACGTCCCATGCCGGTGCCGGGCGCGCCGCCGGGGCAGTTCAGCCAGTTCGAGGACTTCGTCGAGCCGGAGCCGGCGCCCGAGGACAGGGGCCGCGAGTGGCAGCCGGGCCCCGACGATCCATCGGATGAGGAGCTGTACGTCAACCGGGTGTACCTGCTCGGCGAGCCGACCCTGGCTCCGTCGCTGGCCGAGCCGGCAGGACTGCCCGAAGACAGTCTGTACCCATCCGAGTCGGGTCCTGTCGTTGATGCGCAGACGCAGTTGGCGCCCCACGAGCGGCAGGTGCTGACGGACGTTTACGACAAGGCGCAGCGGGAAGCCGACGCGGTTCAGGCAAGGTTGCAGCTCATCGGTCGGCGAGTGACCGCAGCCCTCAGTCTCGACAGGCCAATCCAGCTCCGTGACGTGGAGTTCCGGATTAAGAGTTTGGAATCGCTGAGTCGCAAGTTTTTGGACGAGGCGGGCTTTGTTGGAATGCCCGTCGAAGAGTTCGCTGGTGTCGTGAACGATGTGCTGCGGTTCTCGTTCGCCATGCCGGGGCCCGGCTCGTATCGCCAGGCCTTGGAGTGGATTCTGAACGAATTGGCCCTTTCCGGCTTCGACGTGCCGGATTCCTCCTGCAAGAACTTCTGGCGGAGTGGCAACAGGTTCTACGGATTCAACTGCACGGTGGGCTCGCCTTCTGGTCAGCTGTTCGAGTTGCAGATGCACACTGATGCCTCCCGTGAGGCTTGGCGCCGCACTCATGCTGTCTACGAGATTCTCCGACTGCGCGCCGAGTCGGCGCAGCGGCGCGTTACCGCCTACCTGAAGATGCTCTCTGTCAATCGCGAGTGTGGGATGCCAGAGGCGGTTCCAGAAGGTCTTTCATTTCGATTTCCGGCCAAGGATTCGACCTTCGCAAAATGGATTTCGGAAAACCGTGATTTGTGGCGCGAGTACCTGGAGTGGCTTGAAAGGGAGGGAAAGACGTTCTCTGCGGTGACGTCGAGTTTAGGTCTGACCTCAAGAGATTTTCCTATCTCCGACCAGTTGGAAATCCGCCTGGAGAAAGAAAGTGTTGACATACTACGCGGTTTATCGGAGCGCGGACAAGAATGAGCCGGCGGCCGGCATCTTCATCATGGATGTGGCTCATGGTCATGCCTTGGTCTGGAATCACCGCAGCGGTGCATGGCTTTACGATCCAGGCGCGGCCCTCAGGTTTTTGGACGACTATCGAAATTTCGATCGGTACGAAGAGGTGGAGGAGGGGGCGGCTCGGGTCCTTGCTGAAAGGATTACGGGCGGCGCGATGCCGGGCGAGGACCATGTAAGGGCGCGATTCGAGTCGGGTCGCTGAGGTCCTCCCTCACCCTTCGACCCTCGGCGATGCTGCGGGCTGCCAGAGCGGAATTTGGCCAGGCTGCGTGACGGGTTGCTGCGCAGAGAGCAGGGAACGTTCTGGAATGTCATCACCTCCTGATTCGAGAGGCGTCCGAGTGATGAGTTCAACGAGAGGGCTCACACTGCCAGGCTTCTTCAGTTATTACGACGCGCCGGTGAAACTGGTGGAAACGGCGGACGGAGGTGTCGCTGCCTGGCGACTCTCGAAAGAATCCGGCGGTTGGCTGCCCGTGAACAACTTGATCGACACTTTACTCTTCCCGCAAGGGGGCGACGTTGACCAGTTGACGCGCGACGAGTTCATTCAAACTGTCGAGCACGACCGCGGTTACTACCTTTCCGGTGAGGGTCCCATATTTGCGCTCTACGAGACGATCAAAGCCATTGCCGACTTGCAGATGCGAGAGCGTAGATATCCGAGTCCGGAGGAGGATGCCCTTGTCAAGGGGTTGAGGCGGCGGACGTTCGTCATGTTCGAGGAGGAGTTGCAGCAGGCGGGCGACCCCGGTGCGGACCCCACCATCGCCTCGTCCTAGCGACCGCCGGACGTACCCCCGCCGCCGCTGCCTTGGACGGCCACCTCCCCGTGTCGGCCGTCGCTGGTCGAGGTCCTGGTGCGAATCGGCCCCTCAAGGCCGATTCGCACCAAAAATCTACCATCCGGGGGCTGGGGCGTCGTCGGGGCCGAGGGAACCCGGTGGACGGGGAGGGCGGGGGTGTGGCTATTATTAGTCCGCGCCGCCCGGCCATGCCGGTCGGAGCGCATGGTGGCTGTAGCTCAGTTGGCAGAGCACCGGGTTGTGGTCCCGGTTGTCGTGGGTTCAATTCCCATCAGTCACCCCGGTTGTGGATCTCATCCACAGCACGTCAGGCCCCCTCGGGTGAGGGGGCCTGACGTGTCATAGGGGGCATGTAGGGGAGATCAGCTCCGGTCGCCTTCCTCGCGCCGAGCGATCCCCTCCGCCTGGCTGCACGGCTCTCATAGCCAGAACAGCAGTGACCCGCCCCGTCCTCCATGCAGGGACGGGGCGGGCCGCCACCGACGGAGAGCGCGTCAGGACCGGAAGCGTCGGCGTGCTGAGCGGCGCCTCGGCTTGCGGACGCCCGGCTCCGGGCCGTCGTCCTGCCCGGCAGCCTCCCTGTTGCTGCCCTTCCGTATGCCCGGGTTGTCGTTACGTGCCTTGAGGATTGCTGCCACCCCATCCTTGCCTCCCAGCATCCTGCCGACTGCCAGGAAGACCCCGCTCAGGGGAAGCGCACCCCCCGCTATCACCAGCGTCAGCCCCCGCAGATCCAAGGGGTTTGCCTGGGCGTACTCCGTAACGAAGCGGAAGTAGGCGTACATGTAGATCCCCAAGGCTGATGTGATCGTCGCCAACAGCGCCAAGCCCAGAACGAAGAGGCGCCTGCCGGTAGCGAAGTAGTTGAAGATCATTTTTCACACCTTCCACTCGCCTGCACTGTCTGTGCACGGCTGCGTCCTTCCTGCCCGAACGCACCATCGTGCATGGATTTGACTGTGCGGGTTACTGGCAGGTTCATCAGGTGTGGGTGCTCACCAAACCCAACTAGAACCTTTGTTGGTTCCATACAAATTGCGCCCGCCGGCCGAAGTTGTGCGGGGCGCTCTGTGTCGGGGGTGGTCAGGCGGCGAGGGGCGAGCTGGCCGACGCACGAAGGCCCCCTCCAGGGGGGCCTTCGGCGTACGGGATGTCGGTCAGGCGGTCGGCTCGGCGCTGGGGGACTCGCCGGCGTCGTCGGGGGTGGCCTCGGCGCTCGGGCTGGCGGCGGCGTCCGGGTCGTACGGCAGGGCGCTGCCCTTGACGTACTCGTCCCAGCTCATGTTCCAGTCGGTCCAGCCGTTGCCGTTGGCGAGCTTGCGCTCGGTGCCCTTGACGGTGATCGGGTCACCGATGCGGGTGTTGTCGAACAGCCAGGCGCCGTCCTTCATCGAGACGTTCACGCAGCCGTGCGAGACGTTGACGCGGCCCTGCACCCCCTCCGACCACGGGGCGGCGTGGATGAACTCGCCGCCCCAGGTGAGCCGCTGGGCGTAGTCGATCTTCGTGCGGTAGCCCTCCTCGGGGCCCAGCTCCTCGAGGGTGTCGAAGACGGTCTTGCGCAGCTTCTCGATGACCACCATCGTGCCGCTGGACGACGGGGTGCTCTTCTTGCCGAGGCTGACCGGCAGGGTCTTGATCACCTTGCCGTCCTTGGTGACCGTCATTCGCTTGGTCCTGTTGTCGACCGTCATGATCAGCGCAGGGCCGGTCTTGATGTCGACCGTCAGGTCGGCCCGGCCGTACCAGCCGCTGCCGAGGGGGAGGCCGCCGGCCTGGACGCGGTACGTGATGGTGCTGCCGGCCTTCCAGAACTCCTTCGGCCGGTACCGGATCTCGGTGGGGCTGACCCAGTGCCAGATCCCCTCCTGCGCGGGGGTGGAGGTCACCGTCATCCGGCGCTGCACGTCGTCACGGTAGTCCTCGGGGATGGCGCGGCTGAACTTGACGATCAGCGGCATCCCGACGCCGACGACCTGGCCGTCGCCCAGGAAGCTGCTGATCCGGATCTGCTTGGCCGGCTTGGCCATGGTCGTGAAGGTGCTGGTCACGCTCGCGGGCCTGCCGTCGTCGCCGGTCGCGCTGACGGTGGCGGTATACGTCTCGCCGTACTTCAGGGCGCCCTTGGGCAGCCAGCTCTTGCCGTCCGCGGACAGCGTGCCCTCGACGGCCTCGCCGGCGGAGTCCTTCAGCTCGACGGTGGTGTCCTTGGCGTCCTTCGTGGTGAAGGCGATGCCGGTGGACGCCGGCACGTCCTTGGCGTCGGCGGCGGGTTCGGTGATGGTGGCGGTCGCCTTCGGTGTGCCCTCTCCGCCACCGCCCTGCCAGCCCGGCGACTTGCCTCCGTCGCCGTCGGTGCAGGCGGAGGTGAGCGCCAGCGCGGCGGCGAGCACGCCCGCCGCGAACAGGCGCCGGCGACCTCCGCGCCGGATCAGCCGATCATGGGTTGCGCGCATGGTTCCCTCGCAGTCGTGATGCCCCGGTTCCTCATCGTCTCTCACTGACGCACAGGAACAGGTACCCGTTTCCGGGGGTGAAGTGAAACACGCGGACCGCGGTGTCCGAATGTGGATAGAAGCCGGGGTGCCGTTCGGGTACGGCAGAGGCGGGGCGCCCGGATCCGGGCGCCCCGCCCCCTGTGCGTTGCGCGGGTCAGGCCAGGGCCGGACCGGAGCCGCCCTTCGGCACCGGCAGCGCGCTGCCCTTGACGAACTGCGACCAGCTCAGGCTCCAGGCCGTCCAGCCGTTGCCCGGGGCGAGCTTACGCTCGGTCCCCTTGACGGTGATGGGGTCACCGATCTTCGTCTGGGAGAACAGCCACTTCGCCTGCACGGTGGAGACGTTGACGCAGCCGTGCGAGACGTTCTGCCGCCCCTGTACGTGCTCCGACCAGGGCGCCGCGTGGATGTACTCGCCGCCCCAGGTCAGCCGCTGGGCGAAGTCGATGTTCGTGACGTACCGGTTGGCCGGGTCCGGGTCGTCCCGGGTGTCGAAGACCGTCGACTCCTTCTTCTCCATGACGACCATCGTGCCGCTGGAGGACGGGGTGCTCTTCTTGCCCAGGCTCACCGGGATGGTGCGGATGAGGTTGCCGTCCTGGTAGACGGTCATCCTCTTGGTGGCGTTGTCGACCTTCATCTCGAACGCCCGGCCGATCTTGGCGGTGGCGCTCCGGTCGACGTTGCCGTACTTGCCGTTGCTGAGCGGGATGCCGGCCAGCGCGATCCGTACGGTGATCGTGGTGCCGGGCTTCCAGTACTTCGGCGCCCGGTAATAGGCCTGCGTGCCGTTGTCCACCCAGTGCCAGGCCCCCGGCTGCGGCGGGTCGGTCCGGACGAACATCCGCTTCTGTACGGCGGCCCGGTCCTTCTTGGGGATGCCCGGGTGGAACTCGGTGACCACCGGCATGGCCACGCCGTACGTCCTGTCACTGAACAGGTAGAGCCCCGAGGCGATCATCGACTTCGGCTTGGCCATCGTCGTGAAGGTGCTCGTGCCCTGCCGGATGTCGCCACCCTCACCGGCCGCGGTGACGGTGGCCGTGTAGCGGGTGCCGTACTTCAGGGGGCCGTTCGGCACCCACGAGGTGCCGTCGGCGCGCCACCGCCCCTCGACCTTGGCGCCACTCGCGCTGGTGAGGGTGACCTCGGTCGCCTTGCCGCCGTTCGGGATCTCCGCGGAGATCTCCGTGCTGACGGGCCGGTTCTTCGACCCGTCCGCGGGGCTGACCGCGAGCGCCGGACCGCTCGTGGCTGTGCCGTCAGGCGCCGCCCCTGCCCCCGGAGAGGCGCTGCCGCCGTCGGCTGAGGCGCCGCCGACGAACTCCGGCTTCTTCTGGTCGTCCGTGCACCCCGTGAGTGCCAGCGACGCCATCAGGGTCAGGGCGCCCACCATCGCCCCGGCCCGCGCGAACCTGCCCATTCCCACCTCTGTTCTCGCGTACCTGGCGCACATCGTGCCGCACGGCACCCATGTGGTACCGCCCGCAGCCGCCACCGCCGGTGGTTTTAGTAGGTTATGCCCGGAAAGCGTGACCGAAGAGGGGAGCCGGGGATCGGATTGGAACCCCGCCTGAGGGCCATGCTAGTGTTCTCCCCGTTGCCAGCGAGCGCCGCTAGCTCAACTGGCAGAGCAGCGGACTCTTAATCCGCGGGTTCGGGGTTCGAGTCCCTGGCGGCGCACCAGCAGTAAGAGGCCCTGACCTGGTGGTTCACACCGGGCCGGGGCCTTTTTCGTGTCCGCTGTCGGTGGGTGGTCGCTCGGTGGGTGCTCTGGAGCCGTTGGACCGTTTGGGCAACCGGTAGACCTGGTGCCATGACGGCCTATCCGAACATGGTTCCGGTTGGATCGGCGCTGATCATCGTTCAAGCATGTCCGATGGAAAGAGGCACGCCCAGCGTCTGCGTGGAGTCGGCTTCGCCCTACTGCCTTTTACCCCTACGCTGGCGGCATGAGGGAACCCAGCGCGGACCGGGCCTACGCCACACCTGACGACCTTGCGGTGTCGGCGGTGCTGCCGGAACTGCTGCGGAGTGTGCGGGAGGGCCAGGTCGTCTACCTGAGTGAGCGGGACGAGCCGGTGGCCGCTGTTGTCCCGCTGGAGGTGGCGAGGGCGGGCCTGGCGGCTCTGGGAAGGTCCGTCGAGCGGGCCAGGTGACGGTTGGTAGGCGTTGATGCACCGGCATACGGCAGCGCCGGCAGAGTCGATCCCTGACGAGATCCGAGCGGACGTGGAGACGCTGTGGCGCTACCACGACATGCGCCACGCTCTGCGCCCGTGCGACGTGGGAATCGGGCTGGGCAGCCATGACCTCGGCGTCGCGGTGATCGCAACGCGTCTGTTCCACGAGGGCCTGTTCCCGTGGATCGTGTTCACCGGCGCGAACGCGCCGACGACGGTGGAGCGGTTCCCTCGCGGCGAAGCGGTGCACTACCGCGAGTACGCGGTCGAGCAGGGAGTGCCGGCGGAGTCGATCCTCGTGGAGCCGAGCGCGACGAACACCGCCGAGAACCTGGAGTACTCACGTGCACTCCTGGCCGAGCGGCAGATCACGGTCCGGTCGGTGCTGATCATGTCGCGGCCGTACCAGCAGCGCCGGGCGTACGCCACATGCAAGCTGATGTGGCCGGAGGTCGACGTGGTGTGCGCGTCGAATCCTTTGGAACTGGACGACTACGTGCGCAGCATCGGTGACCCGCGGCGGGTGGTGAACATGCTGGTCGGGGACACGCAGCGGATCGAGGTATACGCGGAGCGCGGGTTCGCGATCCCGCAGGAGATGCCGGACGAGGTACGGGTTGCCTTCGAGCGCCTGGTTGCAGCCGGCTACACGAGCCGGCTGATCTGAGAATATCCCGGACGAGATCGCGGGAGAGCCGGTGGTAGCGCACCTGGTCCGGGCCGATCACTTCGGCGTCCAAGAGCGCGCCGAGGGCGTCGTCGATGCGGTTCCACCGCGCCAACGCTCGTGCGGTCTCGATGGCGTGGCGGACCTGCCGCTCGATGGGCATGGCACCGGTATGAAGGGGCGCACCAATGGCGATGGCGCGCTGCACGTCGCCGAGCTCCATCGCCACGGTCGTCTTGTGGATCGACACGTTGGTGGGTCCGAAGGCGGTCCACACGTGATTACCGTCGGCACCGAGCCGGGTCGCTGCGGCGTCGGCTGCGGCAATGTGTGTGCCTGCGAAGGCGCGGTCGTCGTCCCGGGCTGCGGCGAGCGCACAGACCAGGTGCAGGCTGCCGTAGACCGACAGTAGCTGCGGCGTGGGCCTGGTCAGCCGTGGTTCGAGGAACTGCGCCGCGGTGGCGGCGAGGCCACGAGCCTGCGCGTATTCGCCGATCGAAACCAGGGAGTGCGCGGCGGAGCGGCTGAGTGAGCCGATAACGACGTGGTCCTAATCAAGCCACACCCTTACGGAGATGTAGCTAGCCGTCGGGTTGCGCTCAGACTCGCTGAGTCGCCACCGGACCTGGTGCTCATGCTCGGCCAAGCCCGTGCTGGCCTCGTCATGGACCCACCCCATGCCGCGGGCGTACTGGTCGAGATCATCGATAGCGAACAGGTCGCTGCGATAGCTGTCCGGCCAGACCGCGAACAGCCGCGACTGCCCCGTTAGGGGCCCGCTGGTAGGCAGCCGCATCAACGCCCTGCGACACCGACCCATCGGCGGTCACCTCGATGTAGCACATCGTGCCGAGCCGGTACGGAAACTCGGCGCCTATCGCCCCAGCGCTGCGCGGACTGGCCAATGCGCAACCTCCCACTCGCTTCGATGCACCCCGTCGGCCACAAGTCTCAACCCTCCCGCGCAGTCGAGCAAGCCATGCTCGACCTCATGAAAGCCGGCGTCAAGACCACACGGCGAGCCGGTGCAGGGCTTTTGGCCGCCGGCGTGCAGATAAAGGTCATCTCCAACCGGCTCCGCCACTCCAGCCCACACTTCACCGCCAAGTTCTACGGTGACGTCCTGCCGGAGCTATCCCACGCCGCCGCCGAAGCAACCGCATCTGTCGTCCCTCGGAGGCGCGGCTCGACGCGGCCGGCGTAGACCCGGAGGCTGCAACCCGTCGTCGTCGGCAGCGGCGGCCAGCCGGCACCTCGTCGGCTGCCTTGAGCCGGGCGGCACCCGGTACGGCGGATCCTTTGCCGGGCAGGGAACCGTTCGACTCGGAGGGCCGGAGACATCGGCGGCTAATCGTCGATGGGGCGTAAACCAGCGCCCCGGGCTCCGCCACCGTCGGTGTGGTCGGCGGGCGTCGTTTCCGATCAGTCGAGCAGGTCCCGCATAGCGGAGATGAACCGTTCCTCGCGATTCCGGCCGCGTTGCCGTTCCCGCTGGATCCATTCCTTGCCCTCAGCGGCGACACCCTCGAGGACGTGGAGGGTGGTCGTGAGGCCGCTGGCGTCCAGGGCCGCTTCCGACAGGGTCAGCGGGCTCTCACCGTCCTGCAGCTTGTCCGTGCTGGCCTCGGTCACGTTGACCGTGGTGAGTTCGCCGTTGACCAGCGCCAGCTCGAAGGTCCGGGCGTATTTGTCCGACTCGGCCACCCGTACGGCGGCCACGGCCTCGAACCGGTAGTTGGCCCGGCGCAGGTTGTGGAAGGTCGCCTGCTCGAAGTCGAGCTGGGCACTCATCTGCCGCACGCCGTCAGGGGTGAGCAGGAACACCAGCAGTTCGTACCGGCCGTACCGCCAGGGGCCGTTACGGACCCGTCCCCGTTTCATGTAGGGCTTGGCGGGTGCCTCGATGACCGCGTAGGCGATCACGTCGGTCGGGCAGAGCTTGTAGTGCGCCATCGCCTTGTCGATCAGGAGTCGGCAGTCGCAGTCCAGCCAGGCCGCCATCTCCGCGTCCTCGGGCTTGCTGGCAAGTTTGCGCGTCCACCGCTCGTGGGCCGCCCAACTGTCGGCCATCCGCTGGTCGTACTCCGTCTGGTCGGCGGCGAAACGTCGACATTCGAGCACGATCCGCGACCAGCCCCGCACCGCGGGCCAGGCGGCGACGAGCAGGACGACCGTGGCGGCCACACCGGTGAGAGGTTTCTGGGGCAACGCGGTGGCGATCACCAGCAGCCAGCACGCCGCCGCGACGAGGCCGCCGAGGACGACGAGCGCACGGGTACGGACCGGGGTGCGCAGCTGCTCGCGGTAGGCCCAAAGGGTACCGTTGGTCCACCGGGTCTTGAGGTCGCCGACGCGGTGGCGGATCAGCCAGGCGATCTCCTTGTCACCGACCCGGGTCTCCCGGTAGACCTCGACGATCTCGTCCCTGAGGTGGCGGCGAATGCCGGCGGTCAGGTTCAGCCACTCGGCCCGGTCGATTCCCTCGGGGACGTACCGTCCAGCGTACTGCTTGAAGAGCCGGTCGACCCGGTTGGCGAAGCCGCCGGACGGGGCCGCCTTCCGTTGCTGGGGAGGCCGGTGCACGGCGTCCTTGGCCCGCCGCCGTTCCACGTTGAAGCGCCACGCGGCACCGTGGACCGCGCAGAGGTAGCCAGCTCCGATCGACAGCAGCGGCGCCATCATCGGTCCGACCCGGCCGGATGTGAAAACGACCCAACAGAGCCAGCCAGCCGCCGTGGCGGCCATCACTGTCGTGACGACCGCCAGGGCGATGTCCCGGCCGGTCGTGGCCACGGGAACGGGCTGCCGGGCGCGTGGGTTCGCGGGCGCCGGGTAGAAGAAGCGCCACACCCGCTCAGAGCGAGCGTTGGCGCGTTGGGCTTTCTTGGCGTCGGCCACGCTGATCGTCCACATCTCGTCCTCGACCGGGCCGCTGAGGAACAGCTGGAGATGCCGCACGATCTTTTCCCGGAGCAGCGGGTCCAGACTGGCGAGCTCCTTGCGGACGAGCCGGCGCAGCTCCGGTTGCTGGGAGTCCAGGGCGTCCAGTAGCCGGCTGATGACCCGTAGACCGTCGGCCCAGACGTCCTGCCTGTGCAGCGGGAGCCGGCTACGGGCCGCGCTCAGTTTGGCGATGTCCTCGTCGGACAGTTGACGCAGGGTTCGGCCGCTCATTACGGCCAGCAGCCAGTGGAACCAAGCCTCACTGCTGGTGTGTCCGCTCATCAGGACGTCGTAGATGAGCTCTCCCGCCTTGTGGGGCATCCCGCCGTTGAGGTAGTTCACGCCGACCCGCAGCTTCTCCTCCGGCCCCGCGCCAGGTGGGAGGAAGTAGACGGTGATGTCGCCGTGCACCGATTCCGCCTGGACGCCCACGTTCGGGGCGTTGTCGTGGGCGGGCATGGTGACCTGCCGCGCCGTCACAGCGCGCCCTGGCTTATCGCGATGACGGCGGCGACCTTCGCGGCCAGTTCGGCCACGTCCCCGACCAGCCCGCGGAGCCGCTTGAGTGCCACCACCAGCTTGCTGCCGTCGCGCGGGTCGTCGAGCGCTTTGTCGGCGGCGGTGAGTTCGGTCTCGGCCGCCTCGTAGGTCGGCTGGTCCAAGTGCCCCAACCGGTGCGCCCGCCACAGCTCGTCCCGCAGCTCGGCGAGCTGGCTGGGCAGATCCGAGGGTGCCGACGGCGGCGCGCCACCCACCCAGACGTCGCCGTGAATATGGCCGGCCTGTACGCCCACCTGTGCCGCACCGCTGGCGGTATTACTTACCGCGGAGCTCATCGTCGGGTTCCTCCTCGTGTCGACCTGAGTTCGGGGTGAACTGGTATGGGCCTCCCGTACCAGCTCGACGGCGAGGGTGATGGCGAAGGCTGCGGCGTTGGCCACCGCCTTCGGCTGCCAGCTGGCGCCGTCAGTCGTGGTCTTCGTGCCGTCGGCGCGGTCGCTGATGCCCCGCACAACGACGACCGGTGAGCCGTTGAGGTGGCCCGCCTGTGCGACCCCGGCCGCTTCCATCTCGATGGCCAGCGCGTCGTTGTAGTGCTGCCGCACCCAGCGGGCGTGGTCGGACACCGTGGAGTCCTGCACCACCTCGCCGGCGGCGATCGGCCCGAAGTGCACTCGCGGAGTCGTCCCGCCCTGAGCCAGCTGTGTGGTCCAGGCGCCGGTGCGGACCAGGTGTCGCGCGATCTGGTCCGGGCCGTGGGCAATCTCCCACACCCGGGGCCGGGCCTTGAGACCGTCGTCCTCGCTCGTGCCGCCGTGGTAGGCGTAGACGTGGGTAGCGACGACGACGTCGCCGAGCGCGAGTTTTCCCCGCAGTGCGCCCGCCACACCGACGAACAGCACGGCGACCGGATCGAACTCGGCGATCGCCCGCTCGGCTAGCACGGCCGCCGGATGGTTGCCCTTGCCGACGAGGCCGAGGGCCACCCGGCAACGACGGTCGGCCAGCCAGCCGATCTCGAACCGGGTCCCCGCCCGGTGCCGGTGCAGCTGTGGGTCGGTTAGTTTCTCGCGGACCGCCTCGTACTCCAGATCCAGTGCGGTCAGGATCACTACGACGTCGTCTGTCACTGGTCTTCTCCTCGTTCAGTCCGGTCCGGGCGGACCATGGGCGGATACAGGACAGTGGTCGGACCGGCACGGAAAAGCCGGGCTGGTCGCCCGCCTTCTGTCTTCCTGGTGGGTCCCGCCGGAATCACGAAACCGCGTACTCCCTGCACCTTGCGGTAGAAATTGCGGGCGTCGAGGCGGGTGTCCCACACGGCTTCGTAGACCCGTTGCAGCTCGGAAAGGGTGAAGGTCGGTCCGCAGAAAGCGGTGGCGAGGGCGGTGCTTTCCAACTTGGCGCAGGCGCGTTCCACCCCGTCGATCACGATCCGCAGATGGTCGAAGGCGAGGGGAATTGAGGTGTCGAGCACCTGGTCGACGGGTGTCCAGCGGGCGTCTGCAGCATCTGTACCCGCCACCGGTTCCGGAAGCCGGGGAGCGATCGCCAGGTGGGCCACGGAGACAACCCGACCACGTGGGTCACGGCCCGGGTCGCCGTACACCGCGAGTTGCTCGAGGTGCAGCGTCCCGGCGTCGAGACCGGCCTCCTCGGACAATTCCCTCGCCGCCGCGGCCAGGATGTCCTCCGAGCGGTCCCGGAGGAAACCGCCGGGCAGGGCGAACGCCCCCTGGTACGGCTCGTGACCGCGCTCCACCAGCAGAACATGGAGACGGTCCGCGCGCAGGGTCAGGATCACCAGGTCCACCGTGAGCAGCACGCTTGATGACTGCCATCGATCTCGCATACCACTCACGCTACCTTCTTGTCGGATCGACAAGAAGTGCCTGTGTCCGGAAATTTACTTCGCGTTGCCGAGCGCCTTCGCCGAGATTGGGGGGCCAAGGCTTGAGGCTGGTGATTCGAGGATCTTGCAGTTTCGGTGGTCGAGGGGTAGCGAGGCCTCTGGCTCTGGGTAAATCGGGCAGGCGGTAACCAGGGCCGCTCACTGGGCGCGGCTGCGTACCTTCCCGGCTGGCTGCCTACTACCATTGAGGCGCCCAGCGTCCACTTGACTGGTCCAGCCGCACCGATCCGGCTTGCCGTTCGGCTCCGGTTGGGGATTCGGTGCGTAGCAGCGCCAGTACCAGCCCTGAGCCTTGGTGCGGCGCAGGTCGACTTGGGCGCCGCCGCACCGCCCGCAGGCCGGCGGATGCGCGAACGTCTGCGCCCGCTCATGTTGTAGGAGCTTGCGGGCGAAGCACTTACCCTGCATCACCAGCATGACCTCACGGCTGTCGCTCTGCGACAGAACGTTGAGACTGCCCAGCAGCACCAGCCGCTCGTCGACGACGACGATCTCCTGGTGCATCTTGTAGACCTCCACGACCGTCGTGGCCACGCGCCGCAGCGCCATTACGTGTTCCTGCGCGGTGTCGGTCTTCTGGCCGGTGTCACTGGGGTCGCGTACGAACACCACGACCGTGACGCCGCGACCCACCGCCTCGGCCAGGAGCGGTAGGACCGACCGCATTCGGTCGCGTGTCCACGGCGCCCAGATCCAGATCGAGTGCTTCGCGGCGCGCAAATGCTCGGCGAACGTGTCGTAGAACTGCCGCTCATCCTGGATGTTGGCGACCCGGACGTGCTGGGCGAGGATCTCGGACAGTTCGCTACCGACCGGCCCGAGCACGACATCACGGCGGGTGTCCTGTGGTCCGCTGATCCCAGCGATCAGCTGGTGAGCCTTCACCGTGCGAACGGTCTTCGAGGCGAGCAGCGCGGCGACATGCCCGAGCGGGGTGCCGGGGGTAGCGTCGGCGATGCGGCTACGGCTGCCGAGGAAGTACAGCCGCGTCTTGGTTCGGGTGACAGCGACGGTGAATAACCGGAAGCCTTCACGAGGGAAACCGGGTCGATCGGCGCGGGCCTGAGCCATCCATCGTCGGTCGGTGTGGTCTTCGACGAGATCGAACACCACCACGTCGAACTCGCGGCCCTGGAACCGGTGGGCAGTGCCGACCTCGGTCGGATTCCCTTGCCCGGACTCATGGTCACGGAATGCTTCAAGGGTGGCCTCAGCCTGATGTTTGTACGGGGTGACCACGCCGACGTCCTCCCCGCGACCCTGGTGGTAGTCGGCAAGCACCCTGGCCAGCAGCGCGCCGATCGGCCACCATCCGGCTGTCCTGCTGGTGGCCCGAACCCGGGCCAGATCATCGGCGCCGTCGGTGTCAACTAGGACGATCTCTGGGTCGTCTGGGTCATGAGCGCGGACGGCCTTGCCCGGTTTGAGCTGGCCGTCGTAGGCGATCGCGTTGGCTAAGCCCATGATTTCGGGGCCAAAGCGGTGCTGGATGTCCAGGGTCGTGCAGCCGAGATTGGCACGGGCGTCAGCGGCTGTGGTGATACCGCACAGCGCGAACACGTCGCGGTGCAACCACCGCTGCACGGCTGGGTCCTTGCTGCGGTCGAGAGCGTTAGGGATGACAGCGCCGAGTTGGAGGAAGTCACCGAGCAGCACTGCCGTGGTCCTGGCTCGCGATACCGCCAGCAGCACCTCAGGCACTGTCGCGGCGCCGACTTCGTCGACGAGGACCACGTCGTACGGTCCGTCGAGCACGACCTTGCTCAGCCGCAACCGGGCCAGGGTCGTGGCCACCACCCTGGCCTTTGCAATGACCTCGTTCTCGGCGTTACGGCGCAACCGGTCAAACTCCTCCTGCGCTTTCGCATACTGCCGCTCAAGGTTGGCCCGATGCGGCACCACCGAGGCGATCCTGTCTCGGAGCCGCAGCATTCGCTGGTACCGGCCGGGTAGCTCGGCCTCATTGGCGCGGCGCACCGTGGCCCGGTCCTCGTCGGTGGCCTGCGGGCCGGCCTCGGCCGCGAGGAGCGTGTCGTGCAGCCCTCGATGGCGGGCATCGCTCTCCGATACCTGCGCCGCAGCCACGTCGCGCTCTTGCCGGGCACGGTCTACTGCAGCCAGCCGGTGCGTGATCTGTTCCGCAGTAAACCGGACTCGGGCGTGCAAGACGGCGATCCGGTCGGCTGCGTCGCCGCGGAAGCGTTGCAGCAACGCGCGGTGGTCCTGGGCGGTGCGCTCGGTCCGGTTGGCTGCATCCCGCTGGTTTTGGACGGCCTTTACCAACCCGGTGATCGCGTGGCGGTTGCGCCACCGGGCCAGGCGGGAGCCGCGCTGCAGGTCGTGCAGCTCGCTCTCCAGCCGGTTGAGCTGGTCGCGGGCGGTCAAGGCGTCCACCGCAACTCGGTCCGCCGCTCGCTGGGCATCGGTTACCTGGCGTTCCAGGTCGTCAATGCCGGCAAGAGCGGTCCGGCTGTCGGCGGTCTGCGCCATCGCTGCCTCGGCCTCGGCGAGCGCGGCCTCCGACCGGCGTAACGCCTGTATGCAGGTCTCTGAATGTCGGGCGGCTGCCTGGACCTGCTTAGCGAGCAGCGGAATCCGGTCAGTCGCCGCAATCAGCTCCCGAGCCCGCGCGTCGGCCTGCGGGTCGAACCCGGCCAGCGCTTCCTCCTCGGCTGCCAGCCGATCACCATCCTCCTTTAGCGCCACTAGCTGCCGGTTGAGTTCCTCGCGGCGGTGGTCAACCTCGGCAAGCCGGGCGCGGACGAGGTGGGTCAGCGACACCTGCGGGTTGTTGGCGATCTCAGCCAGGTGTGGAGTGCCGACCCGGACCAAGTCACCCGGTTGGTGAGCGCGGTTGCGCAGCACCCCGGCAACGGCGTTGTCGACGGCGATGTTCGTCGACGACACGAGCAGAACCCGCTTGCCGGCTGCGACCAGTGAGCTGATGGCCTCGCTGAGCACCCGAGTCTTGCCGGTCCCCGGCGGCCCCCAAACCAGCCGCACCCCGGGGGTCAGACACGAGGTGTACGCCTCACACTGGGCGGGCGAGAACCCGGCGAGAGACTGGACCGTCCGTGGCGGCGGCGTCAACCGCCCGGCAGCCAGTTCGTGGGCCAGGCCTGTGTCGCCTAAGGCGCGCAGCCCGTCACGCAACTGACTGATCAGGAAGCCCTCCGGCCGCCGGCTCTGCCACAGGCTCGCCTCGGGCAGGTCGACGAACTCTGCAACCCGTACCCGCAGCAGCCGCCCGTCTTGGACCACCTCCAGCGGCGAGTAGCCCTCCCCGGGTCGCGGCGCCGTGGCTTCGGCCAGTCGCAGGTCATCGATTTGTTCTGGGTCGATCCGCTGGTCGCGGACGTCTACGGCGTACCAGCCCGACGCCGCCTCCTGACGGGCTCGACCGATGAGTTTTAGGTTCGGCCGGCCGTGGCGGCCGACGGTACCGCCACCGCCTCCGACCGCCTCGATCCAGCGCTCGACCGCAGCGCAGACGTCGTCGCGCCAGTCCGGCACACACACCCCCAGGGCAGCCACAATCTCCGCATTAAGGAAAGACTATCTTCGATCACCTACCGTGAGGCTGCGATGTCGCGTTCTTGTCATGCTCGGCACCGTTGGACGGACGCGGGCAAAGAACGACAACCGCGAGAGCAGGCACAGCCCTAACATTGACCGGTCCAACACACCCCGGGTCAACGAGATTCGGCGATGGTAGACGTTCGTCCACCTACTGCCGAGCCGTAACGCCTGCGTGTAATGGGCAGCGTGCCGTCCACGGATGTGCGGATTGGTGCTCGGCGGGTGCTCGGGGCGCCATGGACGGGGCTGTGGTCCGGTGGACTGACTGGGACGCCGACGCAATCGATCCGGGCCCTGAACGCGAACAGATGGGCTCACGCGACCCGGCTGGACCCAATGACTCGACCAAGATTAGGCTCTTACTAATCCGCGGGTTCGGGGTTCGAGTCCCTGGCGGCGCACCAGCAATCAAGGCCCTGACCTGGCGTTTCACGCCGGGTCGGGGCCTTTTTCGTGTCCCCGCCGACGGCCGGGTGCTCGCTGGGTGCTCGGGAGCGGTTGGACGGTTCCGGCAAGCCATGGACGCGGTGCCGTGACCGTGGACGCATGGGTCGGCCTGGCTCACGCCAGCATGGTCTGGCTGCCGCGGCGTTCCAGCCTGGCGACGGTTGGGGGAGCTTCGACGTTCACTGTCAGCGATGGTCGTCGTGGTGGCTCCGACGCGACGGCGTGTCTCCTTTGAGTCGGCGAGGCGCGGCTTTGGGGGTGCCTTTCGATGATCGTTGCCGGGGCACGACCAGTTCTTAGAGATCAACTAGAGGCCGCCTGGCTTGCCCGTATCGCGACTTTCAGCATCAGCTTTTCGGTTGATTGTTTGAACAGTGATCTCCAAAATCGGCCTCAAAACCCCGTTTTAGAGACGCGGGTGCTCGCACGGCGGCGACAGGGCCTCGCCTGACGGTCGCTGAGAGCGTCGGTTCCGGTGACGGCTGTCTCGGTGTGGCAGGGCCGGAAGTCGGTTCGCTGACCACCTTCCGTTACTTGCGAAACCGTGTGTCCGGCTGCCCGTGTGTCAGGGGATCATCGGGGGATGGGTGACCATGCGGCCGTGCGGCGGTTGCCGCCACGGCGGTGGCGGATCCTGTCGTTCCTGGCGCAGCACGGTTCGACGTCGACGCTCGATGTGGCGTTGGTCTGTGACGTGTCGAGGCTGACGGCCCATCGGGACTTGGCCTGGCTGTACGAGGCGGGGCTGG
The DNA here is from genome assembly GCF_043198215.1 of Micromonospora sp. NPDC048830. NCBI lineage: Bacteria > Bacillati > Actinomycetota > Actinomycetes > Micromonosporales > Micromonosporaceae > Micromonospora > Micromonospora sp. NPDC048830. The sequence continues at coordinate 2,526 of NZ_JBICUP010000013.1, read as the reverse complement.
TACGTCGTAGGCGCTCCGAGGAGGACCGCACGCACACCTGGTGGTACGAGGTCACGGCCGCGGGGGTCGAGGTGCTCCGCCGCGACCTGACGGCGTCGGGGCTGCCGGTGCCTTTGCGGCTGGGCCGGCGGCGTCCGAGCCTGGCGGATGCCCTGCTGTTCCTGCCGCTGCTCGAGGTGTCACGGCGGAACCCGGGGCGGTGCGAGCTATTCCAGTGGCTGGCGACCATGGAGACCTCGGCGTGGCTGCGCCAGCACGACCTGGCGCACCTGCGGGCCGACGGCTATGGAGTCTGGCTGGAGGACGGGCGGTGCCTACGGTTCCTGGTGCACGTCGATTCTGGACCGGTTGGCGACGCTGTCGCCGAGCGTGAGAAGCGGTCGTCGGGACTTGGTGGGCTGCTGGCCGGGTACCGGCGTAACGACCCGGCGGTTCCGGTAGGAGCGGTTTTGGTCATCGCTCAGGACGCCGAGCGTGAAGAGCAACTGCTGGCGGACCTGGACCGTGAGCCGTTACGAGCGCGGATAGCTGTGACTGCGAGTGAGATGTTGTATCGGCATTGGCCCCATGACCAGGTGTGGAGGCTGCCCGAGGGCGGCAACGCCAGGCGGCTGACGGACCTAACGGTGGACCGGTCACCGTGAGGGCCCATCGTGAGGGTTCCGTGCGCGGCGGCAGGCCTCGACTCTGTGGGTGGATGTTTATTGGCGTCGACCCCATGTTGACTTGATGTCACGGGGTGAATGCGTTGAGCTGCTTATCGGTGGAATAGGTCGGCCGGGCGGGGGTGGTCGTGGGCATACAGGTGGATCCCGAGTGGTGGAGTTCGGGAGTCTGGAACGGCCGGCCAATCGGTGAGTTTCTGCGCCGGCGCGACGTGGCTGCTGTCTTCCGGTTCCTCCATGCTCGCGGTGTGTCCTACGGCAGGATCGCGGCGCTCGTCGGCGTCTCACCCAACCGTGCCGCGGAAATCGCGAAGGGCGTCCGGCAGGTCACGGCCTACGAGGTGCTGGAACGGATCGCGGTCGGCCTCAGCATCCCGCGTCCGGCCATGGGTCTCGGCCGGCACGAGGACGCTGGTGGGGCGCAGGACGGCAGCCGTGCGTCCAGTGTGGGTGGCGGGGCGGGCCAGACGCTGGCCGGTGAGGGGGCCAGCGTGGAGGTGAGCAGTCTTGCTCGGCTTTGTCTGGAACTGGACGAGGCCCTTGCGTCGGCGAGTGTCGCTCCGCGGCATCTTGATTTGATTGAGGAATCGGCCGGCGAGCACATGCGGGTGTACCCGTCTGCTTCGCCCCAGGTGATGTTGTCGTTGTTGGCCGCTGACTGCCGGGAGATTCAGGTCCTGTCGCGTCGGAGGCAGCCGGCGGCAGTCCAGGCCCGGTTGTCGGGGGCGGCGGCACTGCTCGCGACGATGTGCGCCGATGCGTTGATGCGGCTGGGTGATGTGGCTGAGGCCCGGTGGTGGTACCGCACGGCGATCCATGCGGCGGATGACAGCGGGCAGGCCTGGTTGAGGGTGCTGGTGCGGGCGCAGGCAGCGATGCTGCCCTATTACTACGGAGATCCGCGCCAGACCGTTGCTATCGCTGAGGCGGCACTGGCGGCAACTCCGACCGCTTCGTCGTCAGGTGCCTTGGCGGCGGCGGGCCGGGCGCGTGCCTTGGCCCGGGTCGGGGCCACGGAGCAGGCGCGGTCGGCCATCGACCAGGCACGCCGGATGTTCGACCAGGCCGGCGATGGGGACACCGACGTGGCGTTCAAGTTTCCGGCGAAGCGTCTGCTGCTCTACTCCTCCGGGACGTACACCTGGCTCGGTGACACGAGTGAGGCGTACCGGGTCCAGGACGAGGCGTTACGGCTGTACGGAGCGGCTCCGGCAGCGCCGATCGACGTGGCGCTCATCGCCCTGGACAGATCGATGTGCCTGGCCCGTGACCTGCGGGCAGCCGAAGCGGCGGTGACCGCGCGCGAGGCCGTCGCGGACCTGCCTGAGGCGCAACGGACGGAGATCATCCTGACCAGGGCCACCGATGTGGCGTCGGTAATCCCCGAGAGGTACCACCGCGGTGAGGTGGCCGCATTGACGGACTACGTGCAGGTGTGCCGCGAGCGCGCCCGTAGGCTTGGGACCACAGCCGCCGCACTCGGTCCCTAGGAGCCCCATGTTCGTCGAGGCGCGCACCCGACCGGTGCTCGCCGAGGTCTGTCGGCGCCTGGGCTACTGCGGCTCTGACGCGATCCTGCTCCGGCACCACAGCAACGCCGTCTACGCCGTCAACGACGTGGTGATCAAGATCGCCCCCGGTGATCTTGGCATCGAACGGGTGCGCGCCGTTGTAGCTGTGGTGGACTGGCTGACGACCCGACGGTTTCCCACGGTGGAACTTCATCCGGGCCTGGCCCAGCCATTAGAGGTGGGCGGGCACGCCGTAGTTGCGTCCGGCAGAGTGGTGTACGGCAGACCTGCAGATCAGAGCCGGTTTGACGTAGACGTGAGGCGGCCACCGCGTGATCATTCGAACTGAG